>JAJZZH010000104.1 GCA_021797675.1 Bacillota bacterium
CCAGCTAGGCCCCAAAGCATGGGGACAACCGCCGGTAGAAGGGAATCCCCAGCTAGGCCCCAAAGCATGGGGACAACCGCCGGTAGAAGGGAATCCCCAGCTAGGCCCCAAAGCATGGGGACAACCGCCGGTAGAAGGGAATCCCCAGCTAGGCCCCAAAGCATGGGGACAACCGGTCCTAGAGACCCTAAGAAGCCGTGGCGCGATGAACCAGCAGGTAGCAGCAGATTGATGTCTTGGATAAGTCCATCAGAACCGGAGAGCGGTCTCACATGATGTTCATAGAGTCCTCATACAAGGCGGTTAAACTAGGGTCATAGGAGCTTTCCAGGACGGTTTTTAACCTTCTTCTTATTTATTATTGCTTCATGGAGTTATTTCTTTTTAATTCTTTTCTAAAGAAGGGATGAAGGTGAGCACCGCCAAGACGACGGGGAAGGCATATGGCAAACAGGCCAACGGCAGCGGAACCCACTCTCCCACCCAGCGCGGAAGTCGAGTGTTCTGGGCCCTGGGCGTGATCATGCTGGCATTGTTAACGGCTGCCGCCGCGATAGGCGTGCGCTACGCGGGCGACCTGGCTTCCTTGCGCCGGATTGCCTTTCACCGGACGGTATCCCACGGAGGTCAGTGGATCCCCGCCTCCCGCACCTCGCCGACGTTTATCCACGCCTTGATAGCCACCGAGGACGCGACCTTTTACACCAACTGGGGGGTCTCTTTTGAAGGCACCTTGCGCGCCTTGTGGGTGGATCTGCGCACCGGGCAGTTTACTCAGGGGGGATCTACCCTCACTCAGCAACTGATCCGTGACCTACTGTTGACTCCGCGCAAGACCCTCACCCGAAAATTTACCGGTAGCGTGCTGTCCCTGTACACCACGGCCTTATATCCCAAGCAAGAAATCCTCACCATGTTTATCAATGAAGTCTATCTCGGGGATGGCGCCTATGGGATTCAATCCGCCGCAGAGCGCTATTTTGGTCTTCCTGCCAGCCGCCTCAACTTGGCTGAGGGATCCCTGTTGGCCGGATTGCCGCAAGCGCCGAGTGCGTTTGATCCCCTGGCGCACTTTAGCTTGGCCAAGGCCCGCCAGCGCGAGGTGCTAAGCCGCATGGTGGCTACGGGAATGATTTCGCCCCGCCAAGCCCTGGCCGCGTATCACGCGCCGCTGCCGCTGCGCTAATCGATGCCCCCTTACGGCCATCGCCAGATCCAGCGTTGGACCGCGTAAACGCGATAGCGGAGAACGCGAAAGCGGTGTGCCGTCGAGTCGATAAGATACACGGTGCCGCGAGCTTGGACGTATCCGGGATGCCAGGTGCCCACGGGCGAAGGCGGCACGTTGAAGTGAGCCACGGGCTTGCCGTCGCGGTTGAAGATCTCGATGGGGCCTGCCCCATGTCCTTGACTGCCGAGATCCACATACAGATCCCCCCGAACGTCCACGCCGAGCAGCTGGGGCGTCTGCATAGGCGTTGAGGTCTGTACGTAAACCGATCGCTCGGCGACACCGGCAGGCGAATACACGATCACCTGCAACGAGCGGGCGGAATTGCCGGGCAACGCCACATAGAAGTTGCCGGCGGGCGAACGAACCAAGGAAGCGACCGCCCCGCGCTCGGCGATGGGTTGCCGGAATGCGCCCTGGCCCGGCTTGGCCTGAACACGGGAGAGTGCGGTCTCTACGCTGCCCCGTCCGACGCGAATCCAGTCGATCCAGAGACTTCCCGCGCCACCGGCGGCCATGTCCCAAATCGACTGCGTATAGCCGGGCTTAGCCGGTGCCAGGGCCGCCCAGCGTTTTGCCCCGGCGGAATCCACCGCCCAGACCCGCGTGGTGCGGTCATCGACTGCATAGATCTCGCGGCCGCCTGGCGAAAGGCAAACCGCGTCGATAAAGCTGTCGGCAATCGGAATCGTGCGGACGGCATGCGCCGAGATCTCCAGGATCCGGCCATGGTAGGTGTCCGCCACGACCAAGCGCCTTCGCCGGCCCGAGCCGTTCACCGCGATCGCCAGCGGGCCATACACCCTGCCATTCATGCCGCGGCCCCTGCCAATCTCACCGGGGCCCGACCCGAAGGGAATCGACCAGGCCACCTGAGCCCGTCCGTATTTCCATTCCGAGACGCGACGAAATCCCGCCCCTAAGCCCGCCACCAGGGTCAACCCGATGACCGCGACACCCCACCGCGTTGTTGGCCCGACCATATCCGCCTCCCCTCCTCCTTTGAACGGATATGCTAAGCCTGAACCTGTGATTCATCGTATCGCGCCGTTGAGCGGAAATTTTGGCGCAACGTCCGCCACCCGCAAGGTTGGCCCTGCCGCTTCGTCATAACTTTCCACCACCACCAAATACTCACGCGCGCGGGTCAGCGCGACATACCACAGGCGGACGCGTTCGGCCTCCTCGCGATCGAGCGCCGCGGCCTTCAGCGACCCGTAATCCGCCGTCTCGAAGTGACTCGTCCGCCAGCCCATCGTGCCCGTCTTGGCATCATGCAGCAACCGCGGCATCGGTCGCCGTTCAAGATGCCAATTGGTGACCACGCACATCGGCCATTCCAGCCCTTTGGCCTGATGAACGGTGGAAAGTTGGACGGCATCACCGATGTCTTCCACCACGCCCTCGGCTTCCGGCTCACCCGCAGCCACGCGCAGGCTGAGCCAGGATTCAAAATCGGCGAGCCCCCAGGCGCGGCCATAACTGCGGGCCAACTCCCTCAGCTTATCCAGGTTGGCCAGCGCTTGGCGGTCTTCCCGCACCGTCAACGCCTCCCGCAACCCTGAAACCTCGTCCAAGGCGTCAAAATAATCGACCGGCAACCACCCGTCACGCCGGGCCAGCCATCGCCCGACGTGTTGGACCCACTCGCCCACGGGGTCATCGCCCGCTTCGGTGAGTCCACCCGCCGACCGCACATGGGCTTCCAATTGGGAGTGGCTGGCCCCCACCCATGGCGACGCCAAAAAGGCCAACCAGGCGGTGGGATTATCGGGATCGGCCACCAAGGCCAACAAGGCGGAAAATCCCCGGATTTCATCCTGCTCAAAAAACCCGACTCCACCGAGGCTGGCCAAGGGGATACCGCGACGCTGAAACTCGGCCCGGTATTCGCTGATGCCGGTACGGTTGGGCACCAAGACGGCGATATCGCGGTAGGTTATGGGCCGCACCCCGCCCTTTTCTGGATCCTGCACCAACCACCCCGCTAGGATGGCCGTGGATATCGCCAGCCCCGTCCATTCGGCTTCTTGTTGCCGCCGTTCCCGAAGCGCCTTGGGACCCGGGCCCCCGAGCCACCAGACGCGATCATCGGGCGCGCGATGCGTCGCCGAAATCAGGGGATCGTAGGTGGCCCAATACGGCCGTTCGGGGTCGGGGGCATTGGCCATTCGGGCGCGAAAGACGGTGTTCACAAACTCGGTGACTGCTCGGTCGGAACGGAAGTTTTGGCGAATCTTGAGGGACTGGCCCCCCTGCCGGACAATTTTCGATCGCATGGCCTGAAAGGTCTCCACGTCGGCTCCTCGAAAGCGGTAGATGGACTGTTTCTCGTCCCCCACCACAAAGAGACGGCCAGGGGGAATGGCCGCCGCGGTCCAGTCGTCTGCGGCCGGATCGCCCGCCAACCGCAATAACAGCTCGCTCTGCACCGGATCGGTGTCCTGAAACTCGTCGACGAAGATGTACCGCCACCGACGAAACAACATTTGCCGCACCCGGGGATTTTCTGCCAGCAGGGCCCGCGCCTCGCGCAAAAGATCGTCGAAGAGCAGATAGCCGCGATGAAAGCGAAATCGGCGCCAATAGGGCAGAAAGTCATCGACCATCGCACGGTACCAGTGTTCCAACAAAAATCCCGCATATTCCTGCTGCCTGGCGGCTAATTGTTGGCGAAACTCGCCGATCAAGGCTTTTTGCTCTCGAAGACGGTCTTTGGGTCGCCAGTTCTTCTGATTCCCGAGCAGCTTGAATCCGGGCCTCCACTCCAATATGGCTCGGGTTCGCGCCGCGTCCGGCACACGGCCCAAATACGCCAACTTCGCGGCCAGGGCTTCCACTTGACGCCGTCCCGGATCTTCGGGACCGGCCACGCCCTCCAAGCCACCGCACCACGCGCCAAAGGCCGTGGCCCACCGACGGCAAAATTCGCCCAAATCGGGGCGCGGGCGCCCTTCCTTAACCGCCCCGAGCGTATCCCAGGCCGCCACCGCCCGAGCAAATTCCGCCAACGTCTCCAGGGGTTCCCCGAGCGCCAGCAGTTCCCGCAAGATCTCCGCCGCGGCCTCCGACCTTCCCGCCGAGACCCAGCGCCGCCAGCAGGCGGCCCACCTTCGCTCGGCATCGAAGGCGTCGAGCACCTGAAACCCTATCGGTACCCTGGCCTCGACCGGGAATTCGGCCAGGATGCGCTGCGCCAATCCGTGGATGGTGCTAATCGTAGCCTGGTCCAATTGGGCCAACGCCGACGCGATTTGCGCCCGTTGGGCGGTCTCGGCGCGGGTGAGCGCCGCCTCCAACCGGTCGGAAAGACGCTCTCGAATTTCTTCGGCCGCGCGCTCCATGAAGGTCACCAGGACAAGTTGGTGGATTCCGGCTCCTTCGGCCACCACGGCGTGCAAGGCTCGTTCGACCAGTAGGGTGGTCTTGCCGGTTCCCGCGCCCGCCTCGACGACCAAGTTGGCCCCAAACTCCGTGGCTGCCCGCCGCCGTTCGTCACTATCCACCACGGTCATGGCTCGACCTCGTGGGCATGATCGTCGTCATTCGGGGTTTTCCACAAGGCGGCGAACCCGTCGCCACGGGCATCGGCCGCGACCAGCTTTCTCCGGGCTTCTTCCGCAATCCGTCCGGGGCAGGCCAAACGGTAGGCGCAGGATCGACAGGGGGCGTCACTACCCCCTGGCAGCGGATGAAAGCGTCCCCTGCGGATGCGCTGCGCGGCTTCCTCGGTCACCTGCCGCAGGCGATCGACCGTGGTGGGGTCCTCATCCAGCGCAAAACGGCGGAATCGATTGCGGGCGCTCACTCCCAGCACCCATGCGGCCACCTGTTGCCGAGGCGCCTGCAAAGCCATGATCACGCCCTCGCGGTACAAGGCCAGTTGCAGATTGTCGGGCCGAATCGTGGCGGGATTAACCATGTCTCCGGTCTTAAAATCGATGATCACGAAGCGAGCTCCATCTCGGGTCATCTGCAGGCGATCGATTCTTGCCCGCCACTCGATGCCGGCATAGGTCCAGCGGAGTTCCCGCTCCGTTTCGCCGGGCTCCGCGAACAGATCGCGATGCAACCATACCGCTTCGGCCAGTTCTCCCGCCAAGGCGGTTTGGATGCTTTGCATCACCACCGCCGGGACCGCTGGCGGGGGCGCGAGAGCGGCTACGGCTCGCGCCGCCGCCTCTGCCATCCGCGTGCTCAAGCTGGCGGGATCGCCGCACCCCACGGCGTCGGTCAAGGCTTCTTCGAGGGCGTGATGAGCCCAGCGGCCTACCAGCGACCGGCTGGGCACCAGGGGTTCCTCTTCCCCATCAGGTTCGTCGATCCCCAGCCGCACGCGATAAAAGTAGGCCAGCGGGCAGCGGCCAAAGCGTTCAAAATCCGAAGGGCTGGCCGTGACCGGCTCTGCCTGCTCGGCGCCCAGGCCGCTCCAGGCATCCCAGTGATCGCTGTCCCGATGCGATCGATACCAGGACAGCACAGGGTCGGGCGAGGCGGAGGGGCGCTGCGTGCCGCTCCCCGTCCTCGGCAGGGGCGGGATTTCCCATGCCTGCTGACCCGCCAGGGTACGCAAAAATTGCGCTTTGCCGGCCTTGGGCACCACATAGAGCACCTGATCCGCGCGCTCGGTCAGATGGTTCCATACAAACCGCCTTAACTCGCCATCCAGCATTCCCAACCCCCAACGGCGGCCAACGCCGGACGGCAGTAGGGCAACCGGCCGCTGGGAGCTCGCGGCTCCGCCAAAGGCCACGACGTTGCCCCCGACGGTGGCGGCGCGATGCAGGACATCCACCACTTCCAGGCCGCCGGTGGCCGATTCTTCCGCCGGCACCACCGGCAGCGACAGGACGAGCTCCGCGACGAGCGACGGGGAGAGCTCCAGGGACGCGTTGTCCATGGCTCTCAGCGCTTTGAGGTCGACCGCCAGGCTCGGGCCGCCGGCCTCCAGCATATGCCTCGCCTCCTCCAGCCGATCGGCCAAGGCGGCCGGTGTCCGGCTGGCCAACGCGCGCGCGCCCCATTCGCGCGCACGCTCCAGCCAGCGCCGACAGGCTTCCTCCCGGCGGATGTCCTCCCGCCAGGTTCGAGCCTGGCGCCACAAAGACCGGCGCGCTGGGGGAGAAAGCCGTGTCCCCACGTCATCGAGCCAGGCCACCGTCTCCGCCCGCGTGGCGCTGCCCTGACTCACCCTCCAAAACCGCTGCCATCGGACCAAGGCCGCGCGTTCCGTCCCCTCATCCGCACACCCCGACGCCCGGCGACCCCGGTTGACCAAATCATGGCCCCGGCCCTCATCGTCGGCCAGGACGTGCAACGGAGCCGACCATCCGCGCTCGCCGAGCGCCTCGAGCGCCCGCACCACCATCTGCTCTTCGGCCGCGAACACCACCTCGGCGCGCAGATCGGAGGGCTCCGGCGGCATCCGGATAAACCGCGCGGTCACGGCGCGCCAGCGCCGAAGCTGCGGTCCCAAACCCGGCCTCGGCTCGAGCGCCGCCGTCATCTCCAAGCTCTGCGCCACCCCGGCCAAGAAGGACACGGCGGAAGTGGGCAAGAGCCCGGCCTGATGCACCCAGACGGCGCGATAGGGAGGCCAAGGAGCAGGGAGCGACCGCTGCGCATATTGATAGAGACGGTACGGATCGATCACCCCGTCGGGCAGCGAATCGTCCACCCATTGCCATAGCCTCGCCCAGGCGAGTCCATATTTAGCGAATTCTGCAGCCTCGATCCCGTGCCGGCGGCATTCCAAGACGGTGTCGATCAGGTTAAGATAAAGGCCGGGGATTTCTTCCGGATACAGCGCGCGGCCGAGGTCAGCGGGCAAGTTGGCCGCCAACAACCGGTTGAGACCCGTCGGCATCACCCAGGCCGTATCCGGCGAGGGCAGGCAACGGAGGGCAAAATCCTCGGTCGCAACCACGTCTATCGCCTCCGGATGCCCCAAGGCCATGGTCAGCCAGCGGGCCACGGTACGGGACGGGGTCAAAATTAGCTGTGGTGCCTTGGGGTCTTCGGCACGGTGACGTTGGCACCATCGCTGACATTCGGACTGCAATTGGCGGGCGGCACCAAGTACTACGGCAGGTGGCGACATACAAACCTCCGTGGGATGAAAGTTGGCACAATGCCTGCAGAGAAGATTCGCCGCTGGCCGGCGAATCCCTGCCAGAATCTCGTCGCATTGGTATCGGCCACCGGCCAAGGGAGGTTTTGCCTGTGATTCGGCTCATCGCCTGCGATCTTGACGGTACCTTGCTTGACGCTAACGCGCGCCCCCGTCCGCGCAGTGCCCGCTTGTTGCATGCCTTGTGGCAACAAGGGGTGGTCGTGGTACTGGCCACCGGGCGCAGTTGGCGAACAGCCATCCAGGTCCAGCGCGAGCTGAAACTCAGGGGACCGATTATCGCTCACAACGGCGCGTACGCCTTCAATACCGCGCTCGATGAGGAATTTTTTCGCCGGTCGGTGCCGGCGGCCACGGCCCGCGCGATGGTCGCCTTCGCCGACCAGGCAGGCATCATGGTGCGTTGCTATTTGGGGGCCCAGCATCCAGTGGTATTTAATTTTTTTACGCCCGATCATCGCGCCCGCTGGCTGCGCCCGGAAGACCGCAGTGTTCGGTCGTTGGCCCAAACCTTGGACGTCGATCCGCTGGAAATCTTTTTCCTTGGGTCGGACGAAGTCGACGGGTTTGTGGCTCAATTTGGTCTCTTGGGTGCCGACTATGAACTTTCGATATTCCCCCGCGGGCCGTTTCGCGAGGTCAACATCTGTGCCCCCGGCGTCGATAAGGTGGAGGCGCTCGCAGCCCTGGCAAGTCGCTTTCAGGTGAGTCCGACCGACGTCCTGGCCCTCGGCGACGGTCTCAACGACGTGCACATGCTGCGGTGGGCCGGCTTGGCGGTAGCCATGGCGCATGGGGCACCTGAGGCCCGCGCCGCCGCCGATTATGTCAGTCCCGGCAAGACCGGCGATCCCGTCGAGGAGGGTCTTTTGTGGGCCCTCCCCCGCTTATCCGCGGTCCGTCGCTATGACGCCTAAGCCAAGGCAACAATATGCGCCAAGAGATGGCTGGCCGTGCCCAGCCATCGGGCGGGCGGCCGGCCACGAGTCTGGGGTCGCGCCAAAGACCTGGCGACGAACTCGCTAAGACCATTTTGTCAGAACGAACCTTCACGCGATATCGTCGCGATCGCTCCGATGCGATTCGGCGACTCCTCACCCAACCCCCCAGGGGGATTCGGAAGCCGTTGCGTGATCGCATCGCCCCCGCCCAGCGTCCCCCCGAAGGCGAAGGCCAGAGGGAGGACGTGGATCACCCTATCTCACCGGCCAGGCGTCTCACCCCCCCCGCTCCCCCTCCCCGGCGGGCTGCACACCTCTCCGTATTCCGCTCTCTGTCTATGCCGTACCGCTATGATGCGCTTAAGCATATCCGCGCAACTCTACACAGAAACCGCACCGATCGCCGCATTCCCCAGCACGTCTTGGATTGTTCGCTCTGCCGAAGCCGTTCATGGCGCACCGGGGACCGTCGGTCGCGTTCTCCAAGCCGCCTGGCTGGGCACGCCCCGTGCCTAGGATCATCCCGCCGGATCCCCCAAACCCGGCGGCCCCAAGACCCCATGAACCACGCATCGAGGTCGGATTCAGCGATCTTCGCGCATGAAGGTTACCACGTGCAGATCCACAAACTCAGCGTGTTCCAACACATAAGAGACCGGATTGGGACGCAACATGGCGAGCACGCCGTGATGGGGCTGCGGTTGACCGATGACGATCTGGGACACTTTGAGTTCTCGGGCCATTTGCACAATGGTCTCGCCGACGGCATTGGGGCTCGACGACCTTTCCACAATGGTGGCGTTGAACTGCTGGCTGAGCCGTTTAATGGCATCCAGGTCGCGTTGTTCGGATTCGGACAAGGCGCGCCCGGCGGGGGCAATCACGATGAGCACAAAAAGATCCGCCTTGAGCCGGTCGGCGATTCGCCAACCGCGCCGAATCAGCCGTTCCGAGTGTTCACGATAGTTGGCACAAACGAGAATGCGCTCGCGCGCCTCCGGTGGCGTCCCCGATGCCTCACGGCGGTTTTCATCGAGCTGCTGGTCAACATTGTCGGCCACCTCTAACAGCGCCAACTCCCTCAGGGCCGACAGGTGACTCAGCTGGAAGAAGTTGGTCATGGCGGCTTCCACTTTGTCCAGCGAATAGATTTTTCCCATCATCAGCCGGTCTTGCAAAGTTTCCGGGGTCACGTCGACCAGCTTGATTTCGCGCGCCATATCGATGAACCAGTCGGGGATCCGCTCGCGCACCTTCACTCCGGTGATGTGCGCCACCTTGTCATGCAAGCTTTCCAAGTGTTGGATGTTGACCGTGGTCACCACGTCGATACCGTGGTCAACAATGTCGACGATGTCTTGATAGCGCTTCGCGTTCTTGCTCGTCCCGGGCACATTGGTGTGCGCCAATTCATCCACCAACACCACATCCGGATGGCACTTCAAGATGGCATCCAGGTCCATCTCTTGGTAAGCGCGTCCCTGGTAGGTGACCGACTTGCGAGGAATCATCGGAAGGTTCCCCACTTGATCCAACGTTTCTTGACGCCCGTGGGTCTCCAATAACCCAATCACGACATCGATACCCTTATCTTTCACCACGTTGGCGTCCTGCAACATCTTATAGGTTTTGCCCACCCCAGGCGCCGATCCGACGTAGATCGTCAATCGGCCCTTGGTTTTCGGTTCCCCCACCGACTTGGTCGACATCGCACTCTCCTTCGTCATGGCGCTTCATCGCGCCAGCCCACGATGCGCAAGTCCACGTACCGTAGGTGCTTTAATAGGTAGACCGTCGGATTGCCGGTCAAGAGGCCGCGCAGCCGTCCCCCTGGGCGAGGCTGCCCGATCACCACCTGGGTGACATTCAGATTCCCGGCCACCTCCATAATCACCTCGCCGATCGCTCGTTCGTTTTGCCGTTCCATGCGGAGCTCTCCGTGATACTGCTCCGCGATCGCTCGCAGGCGGTCCATTTGCTCTTGGTCGGCACGGGACCATTCGGTGGGCGACTCCGGCCAGCGCCCGATCGTCAACACGATCAGGTCGGCTTTCATTCGCTGAGCCATCCGCGCCGCCTTGGCGACCAACTTCGCCGCCCGCGGGGGATAATTCACGCAGACCAACACCTTTTCCTGAGCTCCGACGGGGCCGGGTATCTTCTTTCTTTCATGGGACAATTCGAGCTTTTCGTCGACATTTTCGGCCACCTCGCGCAGCGCCAGTTCCCGCAGGGCAGAGAGGTTTTCAAAGCGGAAGAAATGCGTGAGCGCCGCGTCCACCTTATCGATGGAATAGATGGCACCGTCACGGAGCCGATGGCGGAGTGTCTCCGGGGTGACGTCAATCATCTCCAATTCGGCCGCCCGCTTCAAGAAGGCTTCCGGGATGGTTTCGCGCACGGAAACTCCCGGTAACTGGGCCGCCTCGGATCGGACCGTTTCCAAATGCTGAACGTTGACCGCCGTCATCACGTCAATGCCATGATCGAGGATTTCTTCCACGTCCAGATAGCGCTTGGGATGACGGGCTCCGGGAACATTGGTATGGGCCAGTTCATCGATGACCACCATGGCTGGCCGGCGGGCTAAAATTCTATCCACGTCAATCTCTTCAAAAATGCGTCCTTGAAACTCGATTTGCAGGCGTGGAATCACTTCTAGCGAACCCAGTTGTTGTTCCGTCTCGCCACGGTTATGCGTTTCGTAATAACCGACCACCACGTCCACGCCGCGCTCCCGGAGAATTCGCGCCTCGCGCAGCATGGTATAGGTCTTCCCCACCCCGGGAGCCGCTCCTAGAAATATCTTGAGTTGCCCGGCAACCCCGCTGATAACATGCGATGCGCCTTGATCGTCTGCCTCTGCCATGCGACTTCCCTCCTGCGATACCGACCCCGGTTGCTGCCGCTGGCGCCGACGACGACGAAGCCGGAGACGAACTGCCGCCGGTCTCGGCACCGGCCCGGTGGCAACCTGCTGAGAGCAGTGTACCGAAAGAAGGCCGCAGCAGGCAATGGGAATGGGAATGGGATGGATGCCAGGCTCCGTCCCCGGCTCGGCGATCTGAATTGCTGGAGCGCGAACCCCGGCCTAGCCAGCCAGCGATGCCTGCGCCTGCCCGCTTCCAAGACCGGGGCGACGGGATGGTCGTTGCCGACCCCCGGCAAGAGGAACTTTCGACCCGGGTATCGAAAAGTCCTAGAGTAAAGGCCGGAGGTTCCGAGTCTGTTCACGGACCATGGTGAGACTTGCCATGAAGAGCGCCGCCGCGCACAATGCATCGTAGGCTCCATGGAATCGAGGTGCAAAAGGAGATGCCGATAACGTCAAACCGATCGACGCCACCGCGCCTAACCGGATCGACAAGGCCACAACCGCTTCATCGTGCTCGCCATCTTCGATGGATGCTGCGAGCGACGGTCGCCAAACTGAATCCGCTACACCTGTGGCACAACCCGGTGCTCCTGGTGGCGGAAGTCGCTACCGCGGTGGGGTTGCTCGGTAATGTCGTCGGTCAGCATCACGCTGCCACCTACGACTGGGTGATCGCCACCACGTTCCTGGTGACCCTGATGTTGGCCACCTTTGCCGAAGCCTATGCCGAAGCGCGGGGCAAAGCTTGGGCCGACGTCTTGCGGCGCACCAAAACCGCGGCCCAATGCAAGCTGCTGCAAGCCGACGGGGCCACCCGACTCGTGGATGTGGCCTCGCTGAGGCGGCACGACCGCGTGGTGGTCACCGCCGGCGAAACGATTCCCGGCGATGGCACGGTGATCGCGGGCGTCGGCTCGGTGGACGAATCGACCATCACCGGGGAATCGGCTCCGGTGCTGAAGCAGTGCCAGGATGTGGTTAACGGGGGAACCATCCTCGCCTCCGACCAATTAGTCATCGAACTTAGCGAATTGCCGCACGAAACCTTTGTCGACCGGATGATCACCCTGATGGAAGGCGGACAGCGGGAAAGAACCCCCCACGAGACGGCCCTCACCGCGCTGATGAGCGGAATGAGCGCCGTCTTCGTGGTCGTCGTGATGACCTTGGTCGCCCTTTCCCGCTACGACGGCATTCACTCCTTCACGGTCCCGACGGCGATCGGACTCCTTGTCTGCCTGATTCCCCTCCCTGCGGCCTCCCTGTTGTCAGCCACGAGCATTGGTGCCATGCACCGCGCCTCGTCGGCCCGGATCATGCTCAAGCATCGTCGGGCGGTGGAAGCCGCCGCCGACGTGAACACCCTTATTCTCGACAAAACGGGTACCCTCACCCTGGGCAACCGGACCGCGACCGAGTTCTTGCCCCTTCCCGGCATCACCCGGCAACAACTCGCCGAAGCCGCCCTATGGGCGTCCAACGATGATACCACCCCAGAAGGGCGTTCAACGGTAGCGCTTGCCCAAGCGGTTCTCGCTCGCCCAAATCCCGGCGCGGGGCACGGCACGCCCATCCCCTTTTCTCCCGAAACCCGCATGAGCGGGGTTGACCTGGACGACGGCCGCAAAATCCGGAAAGGCGCCGTGAGCGTGATTCAAACCCTGATGACGTCCCCCTCCGAGGAGCTGGATACCCAGGCCGGACTGGTGTCGCGAGATGGCTCAACCCCGCTTGCGGTGGCCGTCGATGATCGGATCTACGGATTGATTCGGCTTAAGGATCTGGTAAAGTCGGGATTGCAAGAACGCTTTAGCCAGCTCCGCGCCATGGGCATTCGCACCGTGATGGCGACCGGCGACAACCGCATCACCGCCTCGGTGATTGCTGCCGAGGCGGGGGTCGACACCTTTATGGCCGAGGCGAAACCCCGCGACAAGATTCGGCTCATTGTTCAAGAGCAGGCCGCCGGCCGCTGCGTCGCCATGGCCGGCGACGGAACCGACGATGTTCCCGCGCTGGAACAGGCCGACGTGGGGTTGGCGATGAACACCGGGAGCCGCGGCGCCAAGGAGATCAGCGATATGGTCGACCTCGATTCCAATCCGGCCAAATTTCTGGACATGGTCATTATCGGGCGCCAGTGGGCGACGACCCGCGGAGCGCTCTTGGTCTTCTCGGTGGTCAGCGCCGTCGCCAAAACCGTGGCTGCGGCACCGGCCTGGCTTGGCGGGGTCCAAGAACCCTGGCCGGCGCTCGCTGGGGCCCATGCCGCCGGGGCCGGCGGCGCCCTACTGTCGGTCCTCATTTTCAACGCCCTGAGCATCCCCGCCTTGATACCCGTCGCCCTGCGCGGGATCAAGATGCGCAGCGGACCGCCCAGCCAAATTCTTCTGCGCAACCTATGGCACTGGGGTGTCCTGGGCATGGCGGCTGCCTTCGCAGGCATCTGGCTGATTGAACAAGCCCTGTCCCTGATGGGCCTGTGGTGAAAGCCTGCGAATTCCCCAGCGCGTTTGGCGATTTGACCATGCCATCGGTAACATTTTCGCGACCGGTACCACTATTGTTCATATAACGGCAAGGGGGGAGCGGTGGCGAAATCCCCAAGGGAAGCCGTGGCGGACCTATTCGAGCAGTTTGGGCAAGAGATTTTTGCCCATGTCCGTCTCGTGGTGGGTAACAGCGATACAGCCCAGGATTTGGTGCAAGACATCTTCTTGCATGCGCTGCGGTCATGGGATCGGTTTGAGCATCGGGCATCGCCGCGTACGTGGTTGTGGGCAATTACCCGCAATGTGCTGACTGACCACTATCGGCGGCGGCATCACGACCTCGTCCAGCTCTCTGAAGTTCCAGAGCTCGCCGCCAACCCGGAAGATCCCACCGACCGGGTGTTCTTGGAAGAGGCCCTGGCCCAGCTGCCCCTAGCGCAGCGGCGCGTCTTCATTATGCGCGTCATCGAGGATCGCTCGTCGCGGGAGACGGCCCAACGCTTGGGGTGGACGGAAGTGCGCGTGCGCGTCACGTTGCATCGGGCCATGAAACGGATGGAGCAATGGTGGAATGGAGGCGAACGACCCGGTGGATAAGCTGGAGATGTGGCGGCGGCGGTTTCGTCCGCTGACCGCAGAGATCCTGCCCGACCCCATGCGGGACCAGATTCGGGCACGGCTCGCCGCCGAGCCTGTGCCCACGGCGCCCCGGCGCCATCATTGGCCCAAGGCGCTCATACCCTGGGGTTCGGTCGCGGCCGCAGTGATCGTAAGCGTGGTAACCCTCTCACGGCTCACGGCACCGGGTACCGCGTTGCCGAACTTCGCGTCCAAAGCCTCGTCAGCTGCCGGTCTGGCGCCCGTGTTGGCGCCCACCCAGCACGTCCCCTCAAATCAGCGCGTATTCGCTCCCGCGGGGCCGGCCCGTGCGTCCTTGACCACGCCAGCTCTGGTCGGCCCCTGGGTCACCTTGGGCCAGCGGGTGTTTTGGCTCAGTGCGCAAGCGCCGACCCATCTCCGCCCACCGATGAGCGCCTTGCCTTGGCCCAGGGTCTTTCGGATTCCGCACCGTTCTCCCCGACAGGCGGTGGCGGTTCAAATCGGCGGGAGTCTGTGGATCGCCCGCTTCGCGTATCCGCGGTATTTCGTATGGCATCGGCGCCGCTACCGAGTGACGCCCTCACTCCGGCCGACGCACCCCACCCTGTCGATAGGCCACCTGGGGCCGTATGCCATCTGCCGTCTTCAGGGCGTGCCGCTCAGCCACCAGGTCGCCCTGCTAAGCCCGTGGGCGCCGCCCTTAAGCGCTACCGTCGTCCGCTGAGGGGTCTCACGCTCCCGCGTGATAGCCAAACGGCCACTTCCAGCTCGGGCCGAACGTCCTTTGAAACGCGGCCTGAGCGGCGGGATCGGCCACTTTAAAGTATTGGTCATAGATAGCGCGCGCTACATAGCCCGAATTCGCCCCCCAGTTACCGTTGTGAATGTAGCATAAGATCAGAATCGTGGGTTTGGAATGACTGGGTGCCATGGGACCATAGGTCATAAAAAAGGCATTGTTGTAACGACCGCCTTTTTGGGCCGTGCCTGTTTTTGACGCCAGCGACACGGGAAAGCCTTGCAAGGTGGGATAGCCGGTGCCGGAGACGCCGGTATGGGCAATATCGGCGCCCTGGGCCGAGAGTTCCTGGCCCTTGTGAACCGTGCTCCAAATCCAGTGCGGCAGGTGAATTTGGCCCTGAACCACCGGGTGATAGCGCCGAACCACCTTACCGCCGGGCGTCGTGATCGACGAGACCAGGTGCGGCCAATACAGCGTACCGCCGTTGGCGACGGCGGCATCGGCGCGCGCGAGCGCGATCAGCGTGTACTGGGAGATGCCCTGGCCGATCACCGTGTCCAGGTTCCATCCCGGGGTCCATGCCGCGTGCTGATCCTGCATCAACCGGGCGGGGGTCGGAATGAGGGATCGCACTTCGCCCGGCAAATCGATCCCGGTGAGACGATTCAGTTGGAACGCGCGCATCCAGTGGTCCATCACCTGGATACCCATCCGGTACCCCAACGTGTAAAAAAACACGTCATCGGACAGCCCGATGGCCTGTTCGATATTTAACCGCCCAAATCCGCTAGGGTACCAGTTGTGAAACGTGGGAATCGGCGGGAAGTAGCCGGGGTCAAAGATGGTGCCGGTCGGGGTGATCACCTTGGAGGCCAGGGCAGCCGTGGCCATCAGCGGTTTAAACGTTGAACCCGGCGCATAGCGTCCCATAATGGGCCGGATCGCAAAGGGATGCGCGGGATTTTGATCCAACTGCTGCAGATATCGATCGCGTTGAGCAGGATTGTTGGGAACCAATTTCTGGGGATTGTAGCTGGGGTAGCTTGCCAGCGCCAGAATGTCGCCGTTTTGCGGATTCATCGCGATGACTCCGCCCGCATTGGCCTGGGGTGCATAGCCGACGAAGCCCTTCGACTGATCCATCGCCTTGATGTTGTACGCCAGGGCGCGTTGGGCCACCTTTTCCAGACGCCAGTTAATGGTCAGGTGCAACGTGTCCCCGGGTTTTGCCGCGGCGCCCCCCGAAAAGCCGACGAGTTGCCCGAGGCTGTTGACCAGCGCGCGCTGTCCGCCCGATGAGCCGGCCAAATATTTTTGGTATTCCTGTTCCAAACCTGAACTTCCCGCCGTGGTGTCAATCGTAGGCTGGCTAATATAACCGATAATATTGCCCATCAACGATCCATACGGGTAATCGCGCTCTGGTACCGGAACCACCCGCAGGTTGGGCAAATTGCCCGCATTGACTTTAAGGTTCGTCAATTGGCGGAGGGTCAAATTCGACCAAACCGGAATCGGATCCCATGGCTGCAGGATTTTCGATTCCGACCGCATGGTCTGCAACACCAGGGCGGGCCGTATGCCGAGCGCGCTCGCCACGTGCGCCAACTCGGTTCGGGGCAGCGGAGTCGACGGTTTAAGATAATACAGGGTCCATGACGGCTGCGAGGTGGCTACGGTCACTCCGTCCGCGGTGACGATGTTGCCGCGCGGCGCCATAACGGGAAGCGCGCGCTGATAGTCTGCGCGTTGCAACCCTGCGTAGTAGCGTCCTCGTTGTACCTGTAGATACCAAAGCCGCGCCCCGACGGCGCTGAAGGCCACTCCGGTTGCCACCACCAAGGCTAACGCACGGCGCTCAAACGTCTTCACTCCTGCACCCCGCCCTTCCCAAGAGCTTGCTCCTATCGGCCGTGGACGGTCATCGGGCCATTTTGTTCCCCGCGCTTTGCCCTCTCGAGCAACCAGGTCCTGTCGTTCCGTCAAACACGGCCAATACGGACCGGAAACCCCCGCAAGCGCCCCCCTGGTGGGGGCGCCATCGCCCTAGGACCAGTGTACGCGAGCACATTAAGAACTCTATCAAAAGATCCTAAACAATTTCTTAAAAGCCCCTGAATCTGGAATAACCCCTGCAGGTCTCGGGCGCTCAGCGCCAAGCCCCGTTGGCCGCGCTGGTACTACGGCCCGCATGGCGATCACCTCTGCCCTGCATCCGGCCACCAGAGTTTTCCGTCCAACCTAGGCTATAATAATGCATAGACGAGGAGGCAGGAGAAAAGTGAAATTTTGGCAGGCATTTGGGCACCACGCGTCTTCGGCCCAAGCCGAACTGACAGGCTATCGTTTGGTCGGAGGACAAGTGCTGGATGTGCTGGAGCAATTGCAAAAGTCAGCCGTACCCCAGGCGCACGCGTACATCCAAGTGGCGCGCTGTTTGGAGCTCTTTTCCGACACCTTGGTTGACCCGTATCTCGACCATCAGGGTTCGGCGCCGACCTTGCCTACGTGGGTCCAAAACCAAGCGCTCCATTTATATCGTCCGATACCGGTTCTGGTGACCGCCGCCAAGCAAGAGGCGATTGATCCCGGCGGGCCTCGCGATATCAGCCTGCCCTGGATTCTGACGGGCAGGATGCCTCATGCCGACCAGGAAAATGCGCGCGTGTTTCAACAGTACACGGCGGCGGTTAAGGCAGTCATCGAGAGCGTGGAGGTCTTTCTTGCCGACCTGGGCGAGGCCAAAAAAGCCCGGCTTTATTTAGCGGAGGCCACCACCAACTATGACTCGGCGCGCTATTTGCTAGGCGACGCCTCTGCTCTCGAGCGTGCTGCCAAGCAATCCCTGGACGATTATTTGTGGACGGCATTCGGCTACGCCGTCGGAGCGGTGCAGGAGGGCTGCGTCCCCGGCATTTACCGCGATTTGGACATCGATACCGTGTTGGAGACTCGAGACGGCTCGGCTCCTGCCGCCACCGAATCCCCTGAACCGGCGACCTCCGGTCTGGGGCAGACGGTCATTGACCTGGCCCAAGCCTGGAATGAAGTGAACCGCCAGTGGGAGGGCGAGCACCACCATCACCATCACGACGGTGAACATCACCATCATCACCATGACTATGACCGATGGTAAACCGTCCGGCCGGGTCCTCCCGGCCACGGGATGCTTGAGCGCTTCCTAGCTCCACGCGACGCCAGCAGCGGTCGCCGCCAAGCCGCGGGGCATTGGGTTGATTGCCCCCCAGCCGTGGCGGCCGCCCTGGCGCTCGATCCCGATCAGGCCGGAACAATCACGGAAACCGCCGTTTGCGAAGGCGACATGTGGCGCGCCCGAAATTCCTCCAGATCTTCGATGCGAATCGAGCGAATCAAGTCCGGGATGTCGAAGAGGCTCGATCCTCGGAAGACCAGATGGTTATGTACGTAGGCCAACTCTTCGATGCTCTGAAACAGCCCGACATACTCCCCCAACTCTCGACGTTTTTGGCGTTCAAGGTCCTGGCGCGAAATGGGCAGGGTCCCCAACGCGTCCCTCAACACCGCTTCGAGGCGTTCAGGTTCTGGGGTTTCGCCGCCCAACACCGAAAATCCATAAGTCAGCCCCGCCGTGTAATGAGCCTGAAATCGGTTGTTAATCAGCCCTTGTTCATAAAGCTGGGCAAAAAACGCTGAACTCCGGCCCACTAACCCATTCCACATCAAGGCGCCAACGATTTCCCGCCGCAACAACTCCTGGCCCGTAAAATGATTCGGCTCATCCTTAAATCCCATCATGAAGAGCGGGGCGGCCACCTGCATGCGATGTTCGACCCGGCTCTCCCGCACGTCCAGCGGTTCAGGCGGATACAGACGCTCGATCGGCTGCTGCGGTTGGGCCGCGCGGCGGGCCTGGGCTTCGGCCACCTGGTCAATCACCCGGTCGGCGTCGACGTCGCCGGTGACAAATACGTGCATATTGCTGGGATGGTAAAACGTCCGATAGCAGACATACAGATCCTCAGGCCTTATCGTCCGGATCGACTCCACCGACCCCGTCACGTCGAGTCGCACAGGATTGCGATGGTACAGCGCCTTCATCAGGTTGGAATGCAGGCGGTCCCCCGGCATATCCAAATACATGCGAATTTCTTGTTCAATAATGCCCTTTTCTTTGGCCACATTCTCTTCGGTAAAGTAAGGCCGTTGAACAAAATCCAACAAAATGTCGAGATTTTCATGGAGATAACTGGTGGTCGAAAACAAAAATGTCGTCGACACGTAATCCGTATAGGCGTTAGACGACGCCCCATAGCGGCCAAAGTCATCAAAGACGTCGCCTCCGCCTTCTTTCTCAAACATTTTGTGCTCGAGAAAGTGGGCAATCCCGTCCGGGACGGTCACCGATTGGTTTGTCCCGGGGACTTTGAAGGCATTGTCGATCGACCCGTAATGGGTAGCGTAGGTCGCATAGGTTTTGGTAAATCCTGGTCTCGGCAGCACGGCCACCGAAAGCCCGGAATCCAACCGAACATGATAAATCCGCTCGTCGATATCGGCGTGTTCTTGGATCACTGTCTCAGGCTCACGTCTTTGCATCATTTCCCGTCGGGCCCTCCTCGTCCCCGTAGTGTTGACAGCCTACTGTGCCGCGCCCACGCTCTCGCCTGCCTGGTCCGTGGTCAAGAAATAGGTGGCGTCCAGACGGATTTGTTGGGCAACGCGCACGACATCCTCTTTCGTCACCTTGCTGAGTGCTTCGATCAGTTCGGGGCCGCTGGGCCCTCCGCCGACGAGCAGCCGCTCCAGTTGACGACCGACGATTCGGCCTGGACTGTCGTTCTCGGCCCGAATTTCGTTGGTCAGCCCACTTAATGTGAACTGCATCTCATCGTCCGAGATGGCTCCTTGGCGCATGAGCTCGACCTGCTGATGAATGATGTCCAGCGCCGCGTCAAAGTCGCCAAATTCGATCCCGGCGCCCACCATCATCAGCCCCAGCACCGCGTCCAGGCGAGCGTACGCATAATAGGCCAACGAGGCTTTTTCCCGCACATTCATAAAGAGCTTTGAGTGCGGAAATCCCCCCAAAATCCCGACATACATGACCAGAGCCGGATAGTCAGGGTCTTTGGCGGTGATGCCGGTCGCATAACCTAGATTCACCTTGCCCTGTTGCACGGGCTGGTGGTCGATGACCGTCCGCGCTTGGTCGCGAGGCCGAAATGTCGTCATGGTCGCCAACGATTCCTGAGGCTCAGCCATCTCCGAAGCCGCCGCGAACGCCCGTTGCACGGCTTCCGGATCCACGTCGCCCACGACAAACCAGACTAACGGGCGGCGCTTTTGCAGTTCGGCATAGGTTTGCCAGACCCCCTCCAGAGTCAGTTGCTCCGCTTCTTCAAGCGTCCCCAGCCGATTGATGCCAAACCGCTGGCCGTCGGCCAGCACTTCGACCAGCCGATTCAAGGCGTACTGCCCCTTATCATTAATCAAGGCCTGAATTTGCCGCCTGAGCAAAACCTTTTCCTGCGCAAAAATTTCCGCGTCGAACCGTCCGTCGACCATACGTGGGCGGTACATCATCTCCTGCACAAAGTTAAGCCCCTCGGCCAGCATATCCGGCCGACCGGGAAGAAACCGGCCATTGACCCCGTCAAATTGGAACGACAGCAACTGCTGGTCGCCGATCTTTCCCACCTCAGCCCGAAAGCTCGCGCCATACAACTCTTCCAGCCGACGTTCGACCAGCATCGTGGAATCCCAGCTCTGGCTCGCCCGCCGCAAAATCTGGGGAACCAACGCTCCTTGACTGGCCTTGCCCGGCATAAGCGGATTCAGCCAGTAGGCGTAGACGCTCAACGTCTTGAAGCGTTTCGTCGGATAACAATACCACCCCCGGCCATGTTCGAAGTGCCCGCCAACCCCCGCCGCGCTCTGTGCCACGGCACGCCTCCTTCCCCTGCCTACGTGTTGCTCTATCGCCGCCGTTACCGCGTCCTTCATCGGATCAACTGGGGAGCCCGATGGCCGGTTTGACGATGCTCAGCAACTCCTCCGCCAACAACGTCTCCTTGGCCAGCAAGGCGACCGCGATCCGGTTCAATATGCTTCGATGGGTGATCAAAATGTGTTTCGCACGCTCGTACTGTTGAACCACGATATCGCGCACTTCGCGATCGATGGCCGAGGCCACCACCTCGCCGTAATCCCTTTCGCGAGTCAAATCGCGGCCTAAAAACACCGCATCACTGCGTTGGCCAAAAGTGATTGGTCCGAGCACGTCTGACATCCCATACTCGGTAATCATCTGGCGAACCATTTTGGTCGATTTCTCGAGGTCATTCTGGGCGCCGCTGGAGATCTGACCAAACACCAAATCTTCGGCTGCCCGCCCGCCCAGCGCCATCGCCACCTTATCTAACAGCTGCGACCGCGTTATTAAGTAGCGATCCTCCTCAGGAAGCGGCAAAGTGTAGCCCATCGCCATCCCACGAGGGACAATCGTCACCTTATGCACGGGATCCCCATGCGGAACCAGCATGCCCACCAGCGTATGTCCAGATTCATGGAAGGCCACGGTTCGGCGTTCACGATCCGAGATCACCCGCGTCTTTTTCTGGGGCCCAGCCATTACGCGTTCAGCCGCTTCTTCGAAATGCTCCATCTGGATCTTCCGGCTGTGCGAACGGGCAGCCAAAAGCGCCGCTTCGTTGGCCAAATTCGCCAAGTCGGCTCCAGTATACCCTGCCGTGCGCTTCGCTATGACACCGAGGTCGGCCATGGGATCCACCGGCTTATCGCGCGTGTGGATTTCAAGAATCGCCTTCCGTCCCTTAGCGTCAGGGGCATGCACGATGATCTGCCGGTCAAAGCGTCCCGGGCGAAGTAACGCCGGATCCAGCACGTCGGGTCGGTTGGTCGCAGCGATGATGATAATCCCTTCGTTGATCCCAAACCCGTCCATTTCGACGAGCAGCTGGTTCAGGGTCTGCTCGCGTTCATCGTGGCCGCCTCCGTAGCCCGCTCCCCGCATACGGCCCACCGCGTCTATTTCGTCGAGGAAGACGATGCAGGGGGCATTCTTCTTGGCTTGGTCAAATAGGTCACGCACGCGCGAAGCGCCGACCCCCACAAACATTTCCACAAAATCGGAGCCGCTATCCGAAAAGAACGGTACTCCGCCCTCACCGGCCACGGCGCGCGCCAAAAGAGTCTTGCCGGTGCCCGGCGGACCCGCCAGCAGCACTCCCTTCGGAATCCGGGCGCCGAGTTCCAGATATTTCTTGGGAAACCGCAGAAAGTCCACGACTTCGGCGAGTTCCTGCTTTTCTTCGTCGACCCCAGCCACGTCGGCAAAGGTCACCCGCCGCCGGTCGTCGACGTTAAGGCGTGCGCGCGAGCGGCCAAATTGCATGACGCGGCTGCCCCCACCCTGGGTCTGGCTGAAAAAGAGGTACAGCATGACGAGCATCAACAAGAACGGCAACAAATTGCCCAGGATGCCGATCCAAATGGATGCCTGCGCCGGGGGAGCGACGCTAACCTTGACCCGGTCGCCCATCAGGGTGTTGGCCAAAGATGCGCTACCGCCTACGGGATATACGGCCTGAAATTGCTTGCCGTTGGTCGTCACTGCGTGCACGACGTGCGTGCTTGGGTTGATCTGGGCGGTGCTGACTTGTCCGGTTTTCGCCATCGATAGGAGGGCACTGTACGTTTCAGTAACCACCGGTGTCGTTTGGTTATTCATTAGCACAACCAAGAACGCAATAAAAATGAATCCTAGAAACACCGTTAATACGCCACGAAACCAACGTTTGCTCACTGAGCGGGGGCCCCCTCTCATACCATTAAGCTTTGCGCAGGCAAAACGTCTGCGGAGCAGAATCTATTATACCATAGGCCATGTATCCTTCTCGATTGCGGCAGGCTTCTACGGATACACGTTCCAGACCTCGACCCAACGCAGGCCACGAGGTGTTTCGGCAATTATCCCACTGACCTCCCAGCCGACCTGCTGCGGATTGCGGAATTTCGATGGCACGACGACGTCGCCAGGGAGACGGTTCATGCCCATTAGGTCGGTGACCGTCCAGCCCCGTTCCGTTACCGCGTCGATTTGAAAGCGGCTTTCGTATGTCTTGTTCGCGCTGACCGCTGGTTGGTTCTCCACCCATGTGGCCAACTGATCCGCCAGGGTCTTAGCCTTCGGTAACGCGCGGCCCAGTTCGGTCCCTTCCTCCTCGAAGTATTCCGCATCGTCTATATCGATGTACTCATGCTCGTAGAGCCACCGGCCCAACCGACGGGTAACGGTCCCGGCCGCTCGCATCAAGTCCTGACCGGCAATCACCTTGCGCACCATAAACACGCCCAGAAAATAGCCTATGCCACCGACAATTTCTTTAGGCGGGCATAAGCTACACACGGCGTCTTCGGCTCCGGCGTCCCGCGCTTTGTCGACCGCCTTCTCCAATTTCTTATCGGTAACTTCCACCCAGCCCTCCAAGCAGTACCGCAAGAGCTCAATGACGTTCTCGTACTGGCGATAGGTCCGCGGAGCAAGCCGGTTTGCTTGCTCCGCAAGGAACTCCTCTAAAGCCTGGTTGATGGTAGGTCCTTTAGTCTGTTCGTCGGCCACTTTGTATCCCCCCCTAGACTATTATAAGGCGGTTGAGCTGAGCAAACGACGACCTCTTTGCCTCAGGTTCTTCGGCAAAGCGAAATTGCGAAAAAGGTGACTCCCGGTTCACTGCAAGCATGCTGTATCCGTGGGTGACGCCTCGGCCGGTGATACTTAAGTCATCTATCGTGCTGAGCATGGCAAGGTTCCGGTCGCCTGCGACCGGTGACGGGACAGATGGACAAGGGTCGACCAGAACAAATGGTGGCTATATATGGCGTAGTCCGCATGGTCCAAACGTCCTTTTAGGGCCAAACCGAAACCACCATGGAAGGATCATGATAAAATGTTCTCGGTGCCCCTGAGCGATGTTTGGTGAATCGATGGGCAGCCCCCATAAGACCCATCCCTATCACAAAATCAAAGTGCGTAAGAGCCTATTTTTGGGGAAGACGTTTGAGGTTGAGTGGCTAAGTGTTTCCATCGTTCTCTTCAACCCACAAGGAATCGTGCTGGGTGGGATTTATGGGCGGCAGCGGCAGGGGCTCGAGCCTCTCATGCGGTCGGTATTGGCAGCGAGGTGATTTCGGCCGCATACAGGGTCTGCACGATTGTGCCGGCCACGTTGGGTGAAGCGATTGGCGACTACCTGCGTTTGGCCGTGGCGGAATCGGTTGTGAACGGCGGAGCGGGGCGTAGCGTTCTCCTTGCGACGAGAGAGAAAATGGAGGGAAGCCGTGAGCCACGATACTCCGACGAATGTCCTCATGATCGTCACAGACCCCACGGCTAAAGCCGGGGGCTTGTCGGGATGCATTCCCGAGAGTCTCTAGCTTTCGCCGGAAAGCCCGCAAGGGCGCTATGACCAGCCTTAGCCGCCGGGATCTCGGGAGCG
>JAJZZH010000048.1 GCA_021797675.1 Bacillota bacterium
ATATCACGGAAGTTTCTGGTTTCATAATCCCATGATATACCTGTGAAAAGAGGCTGTCCACTATTTATTAATATCCATCAACCATGCGGGTTGCCAGAACTTTGCCGTAACCCTGAGTGGCATGGTCGGCAATCTCTTAGGCGGCTCCATCTCCGACGCTCGGGGGACGCGCCCTGTCTTGGTCGCGTCCCTGATCGAGGCCAGTGTCTCCGCTGTCGTGGGCGGAATGGCCACGACAGGAACTGGATGGCAGTGGCGCTTTGGGGTGTCATCGCCAACGGCGCAGGGGCGGTGATGCTCGTCTATGGCCAGTCGCTGTTTCCGGAAAAGTTGGGGATGGCGTCTGGACGGACGATGGGGTTGGGCAATACGGTCGGGGCGTTCGGGGCCTGGCTGGTGGGGGCGGGGGTCCAAGGGCAGGGACTGTCCCTTGCGATTGATGTAGCCGCGGGGTGTCTGGCGTTCGGGGTGATCCCGACGCCTTGGCTGTGCGGGCAGGACCTCGCGTTTTCAACCCCTTCGAGTATTAGGTTGACCCTGGCCGCAAGCAAACCAGGGTGGCCATCCTCTGGGATGGCGCGCAAGGATCCCAAGCCATCTTTTTCGGGATTGTCGTGCACCGCACGAACCTCAAAGCGCGGCGGGATGGGCGACGGGCCGTGCGGTACGAGCGGCGCTATCGGAAGACCCGCTTTCAAAACCACCGGTGCAAGGCGGGGTGGCTGTCGCCGTCGCTGGAAGCCCGGGTGGATCAGACCTTCCATGCCCTGGCCAAACTCCGCCAACGCCTGCGCATCACCGCGCTGAGCGTCGAGCACGTCAAGTTCGACACCCAAAAGTTGCAGGACGCCGAAATCTCCGGCGTTCAGTACCAACAGGGCACCTGCTGGGCCATGAGATACGCCAGTACCTCTTGGAAAAATGGGGACGCGCCGGCGTATACTGCGATGCCACGGATGTACCGCTACCCGTCGAGCACATCCTGGCGAACAAGCCCGGTGGGTCGGATCGCGTCTCCAATCTGACCTTGGCCTGCGAGGCGTGCAACCAGAGCAAGGGCACGCTGCCCTTGGCCGTGTTCCTGACCCGCGACGTCGGTCGCCGCCAGCGCACCCAGCGCAACGCTCACCCTGCCGTGCGGCAGGATCCGGCACCAAAGGCGGCCCGCGCTCGGTGGGAAGCCGAGCGTCTGGAACGCATTCAGTCCCAGCGCAAATCTCCGTTGCGGGACGCCGCCCTCATGAACGGGGTACGCTGGCGCCTTGATTGGGGCCTGCGGGATACCGGCTTGCCCGTCAAAGGCGGATCCGGCGGCCGTACCCAATTCCAGCGCATTGCCCGCGCACGGCCCAAAGCGCACTACTTCGACGCGCTGTGCGTCGGGGAAAGCACGCCGGAATCCTTGACCCATATCGCGGCCTATGTGGCGATCTGGACGGCCATCGGACGGGGCAACCGGCAAATGGGCGGGACGAACCAGAATGGGTCTCCGATCTGGCATCGATCCCGCCAAAAGATCCCCTTCGGCTTTCGCACCGGCGACCTCGTGGTGGCGCCCGTGTCCTGTGGCAAATATGCCGGCGTATGGACCGGCCGGGTATCCATCCGTGCGTCAGGTTCCTTTGATATTACCGCCGGCGGCCGACGTGTGGCCCAAGGCATTTCCCGTCGATATTGTCGCACTCTGCAACGCAGCGGAGGATGGCACGATGAGCAAAACCCGGTTTCCTCCCCCGGCCTTCAGGCCGGGGCTTCTCGCGAGCGTTTGGTGAACCCCCGGTCGGGATCCATGACGGGTTTCCGTTCGCTCTCCTGCCTCCCATGCATTCCCATGCGCGGGGATCGATGGAGCAGCGTCTATAATCGATTGTATCCGTTGGTGCAGAGGAACCTGAACGCCGTAAGGAGGAAAGATCCATGCTAACGATTTATGGCGCGACCGTGGTCACGCTCATGATGGTGTTTTATGCGTTAGAATCTCGGTCACCGTGGTTTACTCTCGCGTTTGCGGCCTCCTGTTTGGGCTCGGCCAGTTATGGATTTCTGGCCGGTACCTGGCCGTTTGGCGTCGTGGAAACCGTGTGGAGCCTGATTGCGTGCCGCAAATGGTATATCCTGCGGCATCGTTCTTAACACCAAAGCAGTCGATGAGCGGTTGCGCTCTAAGCGATCCTCGGTTTTTACCAGCCGCGGATGATTTAAATTTAAGCCCGTCTTTCAACATTTTTTGCCCATCCGATCCCGCCTCAAACGTGGCAGTCGACCACGCAGCCTACGCCGAGATCGGATGGCGACCGGCAGGCGATCTGACGCCAACACCTCAGCGAGAGGTGTTGTCCATGAAAGGCTTTTGAACCGTCTCGGTGGCGGGAATGTTGTAGCATCCATGAAATGCGGATGCGAGAGTTTCGCAGAAGGATGGAGGGAGAGGGCCCGATTTCCGCCGCCACTATCCACTACTCAGAGCACCGAGGAGAGGGAGTTGGCGCTGACCGAAAGCGGTACAGCGCCTCTGGAGGAAAAGATGCGGTCTTCAGCGTAGACCGCCCTACTGCAGCGGGATGCGGGCACGCAGGATCCGCCGCGCAATCGTGGATGTGCTCATCCCAAACTCACGGCTCAAGTCGATCAGCGTCTTGCCCTGCTGCCGGTCTTTCCATAGGGCCAAATCGGTCGCGTTGAGAGGGCGAATGGGACGTTCATTGGGAGACACCAGCGAGGTGCCCGGCCGTGCTGGGGAGATCCCGGCCGCGTCCCACGCGGCTTGCCAGGAGCCGAATAACTTGCGGATAGTGCGCGAAGATGGCCGATGGCCCGTGGCATCCCACAACTGCGCGGGCGCAAATTGGCCTTCCGCCTTTAATGCCTCGATAGCGAGTTGACGGGTAACGCCCCGGCTGCCCTCGGGGTAGGTGATGCCGGCCGTCTTCCACGCGTCCTTCCACGAGCCAAACAGTTTGCGGATGGTGCGCGAAGTGGGCCGCAGATTCGCGTTGTCCCAGCTCTTGGCCGTGCAATAGATTCCGCGTTCTTTTAAAATGGCCAGGACTTCATCGCGGCTCAGACGTCGTTGAGACGGGTCGGGGCCAATTCCCGCCGCTTCCCAGGCCGCGGTCCAGGAGCCAAAGTTGTTGCGAATAGTCTGCGACACGGGCTTAAAGCCCGCCCGATCCCATTCGACCTCGGTATAGTAACGACCCATCTCACGCAGGCGGGCCAGGACTCGGTCGGCGGGGGAAGCCGGTGGCGTCCATAAACCGGCCGCTTCCCAGGCGGCCTGCCAGCTACCGAAAAGTTTTCGGATGGCGGGTGCACTCGGGGTACGATGATGTGTGCTCCAGACGCGTTCCGATTCGAATTGGCCGACGTTTTGGAGGGCACGAATGATTAAGTCCCGCGTCACTCCGTTGGCCTTGGGCGGCAGTCTGCGTGGTACGTCGAAACCAGCGGCTTCCCAGACGGCATGCCAATTGCCGAAAACATGGATAATTGTGTAAAAGTGCGGTTCGCGTTTGCCCTTCATCCAGCGATACGACGAAATATAACCATCCTGATGATAGGCGTTTTGAATCACTGCCAAGATGGCATCACGTGTCCAGCGTTTCATGGAAGCCAAACCTCCTTGAATTACGGTCTTCACATGCGTCGGCGCCTGCCTTGTTCGGTATGCCGTATGTGTTTGTCGATGAAACATACGGGGACCGAACCTGTAGCATTCGAAATTCTGGCGACTTGGTGCTATTTGGCCCTCCCTGCGATTGTCACCGAATGCCCGCGAGAAGCCCCCGGCTTTAGCCGTGGGGAGGAAAGCGGGCTTCCGCCGCTAGGCGGAAATGGGTTTTTGTGCATAGTGCCATCCTCCGTTGCGTTGCAGAATGCGACAATGTT
>JAJZZH010000198.1 GCA_021797675.1 Bacillota bacterium
CATCCATCGATATTTCCCTATCAATTTATCCCTGGGATTAGACCTAATAGTCTGACTACGCTACCGTATTCGTAATTGTTTCGTCTGACAACGGACTTACGTCGTCGTGTACTAGGAGCTTGTCCATAAATCCCCATGAGCACGTGCAAAACTACAATATATTCCGCAGTTTCTGGAAACGATACCATATATTGTGGATACGGTTGGCATGATTCGAATTAATGGACATGCTCCTAGATGTATCCTTTATCACATGACCACGATGTCGTACCGAGCTTTCCCGCTGAGGGGCCGGGTGTTCGGCACATCCTCGGTGGGCTGCCGCCCGCACAACCTCCCCGCCCTAACGGGCGGGCATTCTGGTGGTAAGTCTAAAGTTATTCGGCCAAGACCAGTCTCGATTTCGTTGGCCGTTTTCGCAAGGAGCCCCTTTAGCACTGGCCCAATGGATGGGCCGTGATCAACGGGCCGCCCCCCAAGCCCGTTGCGGCTTTCGCCGCATCCGACCTCGCATCCAAGCCGCCTGGGAATCCGATGGCCGCCGGACATCGCGCTCATCCCCCTGAGGTGCTGTTCGCTCCCCTGGCTGCAGCCAGGGGCACCTTCCCGCGGATTCCGATGTGCCGAGATTGGTCGCCAGCGCTACCGCCGCATCGACCGGTTCGCCAAGCCGCCATGTTTGTCCCACCCCGGAGGTGCCATGACCATGCAACTTACCCTGAATGTGACCGACGAGCAACTCGAACCCCTGAAGGTCTTGCAGGAAGACTTTGCGTATCAACAGGCCCATGACCAGGCTCCCTATCCCAACGTCTATGTCTTAGTCGATTACCACCGCCGCCCCGCCGACTCGACGTTCGCCGGCGAGGATTCCCGCATCGAGTATTGCGGCCCGAACGGCGATATCTGTGAGATTCTTATCGACACCTTGCCGACGTATCTCCAAACCCTTCATCCGAAAGCCCTGGCCGCTTTTCTTGCCGACCATCCCGATTTCGACTGGACTTCCGAATCCGATAGCCGAGTTGATTGACACGATTCCCGGCATGTATTCGATGACCACCGAGCTGGTGCCTGCTGACCGGCACACCTTTCTAACCCGGACGGATGCCGAGGTCCACTTGGTCGCCCTCTACCACCCCCGGGCCTTTGTGGATCGGCGCAAGGTCTGGCGAAACCCGGCGCTTGCGTCGCTGCTCGGGATGCTCTACAACCTGGATCTTCCAGCGTCCTCGGACACCGCGGAAGATTTCCGGGCATGAGCACCCCCATCGAGCCCGGATATCGGGTGCGGGTTAAGACAGTCGCGGAACGCTATGCCTTCCTGCTCGGCTTCGGCAGGTGGGCAATGCGTTGCCGTTGGAGCGTAAATCGCCACCAAGCGGTCGTTTTGCGTTTTTTTCATGAGCATCCATGCACGTGCAATACTGGAGCAAAGGGGCGGGTTTTGTGGAAGGAGAACGGCCCATGTCCGAGCAACCACCAACGCCGCCAACGGTGCAGGATTTTCCCGACCATTGGGGATTTTATCTCTTGCAGGCGATTAACCGCCTGGACGAGGCCGAACGGCGCGATCAGGAACAGACAGCCAACGTTCTGCGGCAAGAGATTTATGGTACACATTCGGTAAAGCCGGTATTTCGGTATCGAACACGTTGGCAAAATAAGCGGGATTGTAGCTAATAAATACTTGGCGTTTGATGGAAATAGGGATGGACAATTCCAGGCTATCGGAGTATCATGCTCCATATGATAGGTGGCCAAAGGGTACTTTCACGACAACTGAAGATTCGATCGGCGAACGGGATCGATCGTGCCGCGACCGTGCAGAGATTACGGCACGAAGTGCAGGTTCTACGGGCCACGGTGCAAGAGCACAAACAGGCCCACGCGATCCTCTGGGAAGAGGTCGTGCAACTGCGCGCCGAGAATCGCCGCCTGTGGGAGCTCTGCGAGACGGCGGTGATCCGGGCCAAAGAGTTGGCGCGATCCCTCTTTGGCCGCAAGTCCGAGCGCCAGGCATCCTCGGCGCCGGCCACGCCGCCCTCGGCTCCGACGGTCGAGGTAAAGGCTCCCGCTGAGCCGAGCCCCGCGCTCTGTGCGGAAAACGCCAGCCCATCGGACCCCGCTGCCGCGCCCGAGTCCACGGCTCCGCCGCCCGCAGCGGCAGAACCCAGTGCGTCCCCCGGGCGCCGCCCTGGCCAACAACCGGGACATCCGGGCCATGGGCGCCGCCGGTATGCGAACTTGCCGACTCGGCATCAATATCTTCGGTTGCCCGACGACGAGCTGCAGTGCCCCATTTGTGGCGTCTTTGCTCAAAATTGTGGCGAAGAGGTCTCGGAACAAATCGATTTCGTGGTCCGCCTCGACCTCCTGGTGACGCACCGTCAACGCTATCGGTATCCCTGCCATTGCCGAGAGTTTGCGGACCCCATCGCTGGCTCGGTGACCGCGCCCGCTGCGGACGCGGCAGGGATCGCGGACGACGGTGCCCCGTCGAGAGCGTCAGCCTCAGGGACCGTCAACGCCCCCGTCGGAAGCTTGATGCCAGCGAAGGCGGGAGCAACTACCGTTTCCGCTGCTTCATCGATGTCAGCGGCATCGGAGACCCCCAACAAGCCGGGGCCGCGGACACTGATCGCGCCGCGGCAGCGGTCTATCGACGGGAACTCGGGGAGGAATGAGTACGGTGACGTTGATCCAATGGCTAGAGCGATTCGGGACCGAAGAGGCATGTCAAGAGTACCTGTATCAGCAGCGATGGCCTAACGGATTTGTCTGCCCCAAGTGTCAGGGAACGAAGTGCTGGAAGGTGCACCGGTCCGGACGGACCGGTGCGTTGTATGAATGCAGTGTTTGTGGACATCAAGATTCGATCACGGCCGGGACGATTTTTCATCGCACAAAAGTATCCTTGATCGGGGGCACGCCTCCCCTTATCTTGTCGGGGGATCAACACCCACCTCACCAATCCATCGGACCCACGGGGCTTTTTGGTGTACCTGATTCCATAGACGCTCGTCAGCCGTCCACAACGGGCATTCGGACCTGATGGCCAAGCCCATATAAATGGCGTCGTAGGTCGCCGGTAATCGGTGGGCTTCCGCCAATTTTATCGCCTGATCGGACAGGTCCAGCTCGTCACCCCCAATGAGGGTCAGGTGCGTTGCCGCCAACGCGGACAAGGCTTCCCCAGCAGCCTCTACGCTCAGCTGTCCGCGCCGCACCCGCTGGTATAATACATTAGCGGCTTCGAAGACGAGCAGGGTGGGCGCCGTGACAATCACCTGGGTCTGTACCCACAGGTCCAAAAGATTTTGCGCCTCGACAGAATGCCGCTCCTCCAACACCCACTTCAACGCAAGGCTCGCATCCACCACGACCCGGGGCCGCGCCCCAATCCCTTCGATCACGGGTCTTGGGGCGTCTGCCGATGCCGCTCTTCACGCAGGATATCGGCGGAATCATCGTCAAACGTGCGCCCTCCCATGACCGACGCCCGGACTCGTCGCAACTGTTCAACATCATCCCGCGTCATTGGCGCTTCTGACCCAGGGACGATACGCTCCAGAATGGAGGATACATAGGTGCGCACGGGAACGTCACGTCTGGCGGCAGCCACCTTGATCCGCCGCCGCAAGTCCGGAGCGATGTCCAGTATGAGTCGGATTCTACGCTGTTCAGCCATAATAATGCCTCCAGCCCAAGCATACTACCTTGGATCCATGGTGACAAGGTAGCGTTTACATGAGTCACGGGGCCCTGAACCTCCCCACGGCTAAAGCCGGGGGGTTCTGTTTGCGAATTCCGGCAACCTTTTCCCGGCTCTCACCGCCTCTTGCGAGACGGCTACACCATCCGAGCTCTCAGTTACACAGTTCTCC
>JAJZZH010000047.1 GCA_021797675.1 Bacillota bacterium
GCCCATCTTGGGTCATCGTATATTGCGAGTTGCTTTACTCCGAGAACTGGCCTCAACGGTTGATAGCAGCCTTTGTGCAAGAGCCGAATTGCTGATTCGTTTGATGGGAGGACTGGACAAGCGCACGAGCGGTTACCAGCCCGTCTTCCCCAGCGAAGTTACGGTTACGGTACGGCGCGTACTGGCCTGGAGCGTCACGTTCGCTCGTGCGGAGACAACGCCGCACGGAAACTCTAACGGTTCGTCGACCACGTCTGAAGCAATCCATACCGGCACTGACTCACAGAGGACATCCATCACGCCCCTGGGGCGCGGACCAGGCGATGTTGCCCACGGCTGCTCGACGACTCGGGTTGCGGAACGTCCGCTGCGGACGAAGGGCCCGACGAGAGCTACCGTGGCCGCCAAGGAATCCAGCGTATGCCCGCACGATCATCCCGACAACCGGCAGCGGAAGTGTCGCGGCGAATGTTTGTGCTGAAGCCTTGGTTTCCGCTGACTTTCCGGCAATCATATACGCTACAATATTTATGGCGCATGGTCGATTGCTAGTCCTGTATGTTGTATCGCCGAGGGTCCGGATGTGCAGTCATGGACAGGCTCGTAGACCTGAGTCGAGGAGTGTAAATGGGCTAACCGATCAACATTATCGGAGAAGCTTGGGGAGGGGGGACGACACGTGTTGCGCGTCTTCAATCCGGCGATCGGCGGAAGTGACTGTGGCAAGAAGGTCTCCAGCGGATTCTCGATCGCTGCCAAGAATCTGCGAGCGTGGCAGGCACTGTGGCTGGTCTGGTTGTTGTTATGGGGTAACGCGTGGGTTGACCGCCGTGCCCTTCCGCCATTCGGCAGGGAACCGTCCCCAACTTCGCTGGCAGGGTACGATTGCCAGGCATGCCGAACGATATCCGCTGGCGAGGCCTGAGGAAAAGCTCGCCAAGGGAAGTGTGACGCTGCGGGCGGACCATTCCATGCAGCAACCGTCAAGTCAGGCGGCGCTCGATTGGCATTTCCACTCCGAAACACGGTCAGGAGATCGTCAATCAAATAGGCAGGTGCTTGCCCACGTTCCGACGGGCAAGGCGCTGAAGTCGAAGCTGGACGCCTTGCCGCCGAAAATGCCCACCAGGGTTCAGAACCGGGGTTTGCAAGAGATCACTTCGCAGTCTTGCCAAGCGAGGGGCAAACTATTTCAAGAGACGTTCAGGGTTTTCTGGTAGCGGACTACGATCAGCTGCTCAATGATTCGAGAACCGATTGGCGGGCGCTCCCCCGCGAACGGCTTGCGTGGGGGGGAAGCGATAACGCCCGACCCGGTACCGACAAGGAGACGGAGACTGGCCGAAAGCTTGAGGGACACGACCCCGCGGAATGCCGTCATCGCAAGCAGAACCGGCGTATCAGGCGGAGGAGAGCACCCCGGGGGATGCGGTGCAGGTTCATGCTCGGCAGCTCAACCGGAACCTCTATTGCCCTAATCCCGTGGTTTAGGAGGAGAAGCGTGATGTCTCAGCGACCAAACATCCTTTTCGTTTTGATCGATGATTTGGGATGGAGCGATCTTAGCTGCTTCGGTAGCACGTTTTATGAAACGCCGAATTTGGACCGGCTGGCCGCCGAGGGAGTGCGCTTCACCAATGCTTATGCCGCGGCACCGGTGTGCTCCCCTACGCGAGCAAGTATCTTGTCCGGGAAATATCCGGCCCGGCTGGGGGTGACCAATTATATCGGCGGCAGGCCCGCCCGCGGACGCTTGTTGGACGCTCCCTATATCGATCATCTGCCCCTCGATGAGGTGAGTCTGGCCTCTGCTTTGAAGTCTCACGGGTATGTGACTTGGCATGTTGGTAAATGGCATTTGGGCACCCGCCCCTATTACCCCGAGCACCATGGATTCGATGTCAATATTGGCGGATGCAATTGGGGACATCCCAAGAATGGCTATTATAGCCCCTATGGCATCGAGACCCTGGCGGACGGTCTCGCCGGCGAATATTTAACGGATCGGCTTACGGACGAAGCCATCAGCCTTATCCGACATCGGCACGTACAAAAAGATCAGCGCCCGTTTTTTCTCTATTTGTCGCATTACGCCGTGCATACTCCCATTCAAGCCCTCGAACCGCTGGTGGACAAATATATCGCAAAAGCCCGGAAAATGGGGCTGGATACGGTGAACGCCTTGCAGGAAGGGGGCTTTTTTCCTGTGCATCACAAGAAGGGATATCGGATTATCCGCCGGACGATCCAATCCGATGTCCATTACGCAGCCATGGTTGAAAATCTTGATGCAAACATCGGACGGGTATTGCAAACGCTGGAAGCGGTCGGGGACCTGGGCGACACGATTATTATCTTTACCTCGGATAATGGCGGACTGGCCACCGCGGAAGGCTCTCCCACCTGTAATGCCCCTCTAGCCGAAGGCAAGGGATGGATGTATGAGGGCGGATTGCGGGAACCGTTGATCGTAAAGTGGCCCGGGGTAACGCGAGCAGGGACGCGTTGCGACGTGCCGGTGACCAGCCCCGACTTTTATCCCACGCTCTTGGACATGGCCCAACTGCCTCTGCGGGAGGACCAGCATGTGGATGGCGTGAGTTGGGCTCCGTTGTTGCGGGGGGCATCAGGCTTGGCGCGTGACGCCATCTACTGGCATTTTCCGCACTATGGGAACCAGGGCAGCACGCCGGGAGCGGCGGTCCGTATGGGGTCCTACAAATTGATCGAGTTCTACGAAGAGGGTCGGTTGGAGCTCTATGATCTGCGTGAGGACCTTGGCGAACAGAACAATTTGGCGAGCCGTTTTCCAGATATCACCGTAAAGCTTCACCAACGGTTGGAGGCCTGGCGCAAGGCGGTGGCGGCGCAGTTGCCGGCAGAGCCGCCGGACGATTAAGGCGACCCGGGGGGTGACGGCGAAAGCGGCGTTTTGACGTCCGGGATGGGTTCTGGAGCTCGGGGAAGTCACGAGTCAAGCCGGTGACCGATTCGTGCGCGTTGGGTATCGTTAACAACAGATGGGGAGGGATCGCGGGATGGCTCGTATTGTCTTCATCGGGGCGGGGAGCGTGGTGTTTACTCGCAATTTGGTGCGGGACATCTTAACGTTTGCGGAGTTGGACGGCAGCGAATTGATCCTCATGGATATTCATGCCGAACGGCTCAAGAAGATTGAGCAATTAGTAAAGAAACTGATCGCGGTAACCGGGCGCCGGGTGACCGTGCGGGCAACCATGGACCGCCGGGAAGCCCTCACCGGGGCCGACTATGTGATGGTGACCATCCGCGTCGGAGGGACGGCGGCGTGGAAAATCAACATCGACATTCCGGCCCGCTATGGGGTGAGCCAGTGTGTTGGCGATACCCTTGGCCCGGCAGGAATTTTTGCGGGTCTGCGGCACCTTGCGGTCGTGGATGAAATCACTCACGACATGGAGGAAGTGTGTCCTCATGCCTTCGTGTTGCAATACAGCAATCCCATGGCGATTCTCACCTGGTGCATGACCCAGTCCTCAATCCCGACGGTAGGACTCTGCCACAGCGTCCAGGGCACGGCAAAAATGCTGGCCGAGTTTTGTGACGTGCCCGCGGCGGAAATTAGCTATTGGGTTGCGGGAATCAACCATCAGGCCTGGTTCTTGCGATTGGAACACCAAGGCCACGATCTCTATCCCAGGTTGCGTGCCCATCTTCACAATCCGAAGAGTTTGGCGGCCGAACCGGTTCGCTTCGAACTCATGCGGCGTTTTGGATATTTTGTGACCGAGTCCAGCCGACACGCGTCGGAATACTACGCATACTTTCGGAAGCGTCCCGATCTCCTGGACCGGCTGCTGGCCAGTTTCATTACCTCAACGGGCCAGCCGGAAGGGGAGGGATATGGCAGGACAGGCGAATTTGTGGAGCGGGCTATCCGGCGGGAGGCCGACTATGAAAAAACCATCCAAAACCAAATCCAAGGCATCGAACCGATCGAGGTGCGCCGCTCGGATGAATATGGCGCGCGGATTATCCACGCTATCGAGACCGGCAGTACGCTGCGGATCAACGGCAATGTAGCCAACACGGGCTTGATTACGAATTTGCCCGCCAATAGTTGTGTCGAAGTTCCGTGCCTGGTGGACCGCACCGGGATTCATCCCTGTTCCGTAGGGGCGTTACCGCCGCAATTAGCTGCCCACAATCGAAATAGCATTGCAGTTCAAGAGCTTACGGTTCAAGGTCACCTGGAACGGAGTCGGGAGCGAATCTTTCAAGCGATGGCCCTGGACCCCTTAACGGCTGCCGTGTGTTCCCTCGATGAAATTGCTCACCTGACGGAGGAGATGTTCGCCGCCAACGAGCCATGGCTGCCTCAATTCCATTGAGGCAGCTTGCTCGGTGGCCTGATTTTGGAATGACCTGGAAGCTGAACCGGCACAGACGTCGCGCTAACCCAAAAGTTGTCATCGAACGCGAATTCGTCAAGATGGCAACTGGGCCAGCATCCAATCGGCCGCAATCCTCGGCCGATTGGATGCTGGCCGATCCCGACTCTGCATGATGGTAGAAACTGTGCACAGGGACCTATCATATGATGACCGAGACAACGCTCTGATTGGCCAAGAACCGGGTTTTGGGCGGAAAGCGCGTAGAAAACCGAGATGGGCCGCGAAGGATTGCTCTGCTCGGAGCCGGCACGAGCGCCGAAGGTGTGTATGAGGGAACGCGGTTGGAGCCCGATAAACCTCGCTTTGGCGGAAACCCCAACCTGGTCCGTGGGTCGAAAACCCCTTGTTAACCGCCAGATGTCTTCGACCGCGGGTACCAACCCTTCTGCGCCGAGCCCACACCGCCATGGCTCCTCCTTTTTTCCCTGTCTCCCATGTCCTGCACGGAGCGTCACCCCGAGGGTCGGATCGCGGACAGGGGCACAAAGCTGGTGGCCAGCGGATTCAACGCCGACACCGTGTTGGCCCCGGCAAGCCGAATGTACCTCAGGCCCGCACGAAAATTAAGCCGGTAATAGCCGCCCCCTTCGCCGGGTACCCACCACCACGTGGCGCTCTGACCATTAGAGAGCGCCACCGGGGTGACGGTGGTCGGGCCCTCGCGGGCGGGGATAGGGCGCGTCGCCTCCTGAAAAAAGTAGGGTCCGACGACGGCACACAGCACTCCGGATACCGTGTAGGCTTCCTCAAAAGTTGCCTGCACCGCCGCCCGGGTCGGCATCCAGGGTTTCCAACCCAACCTCCGCGCCAACGCATGCAATGCCCCGAACGTGTTGGCACTATAGGTGACGGGCCACGGCGGACCCTGCGGCATCTTCGGTGGCGTAGAGGCTTGTCGATGCGGGATCCGCGATGGAGCAGGCCTAGCCGCGCTATTCACACCCGGACCAGGCGGATTGCTGACCGGGGGCAACCAGCCCAGCACGGTGAAGGCCACCGCCAACGCTGCGCCGATGAGCAATCCCATCCCAATTACGCGTTCCAGTCGTTCGCTCATGGCACCTCCCCATCCACCGTGCGTTTCTGCCTGGGGTCCCGGGGCTCCTGCACGCTCCGAACCCGTTCAGCCACGAATCCCACGCATCGTCCCGCTATTCGGGGGTCACCACCCCCGACGACATGGTCTCATGTTGTCCCCGCACAAAATCGAGAGGCCCGCGGGTCCCACTGCGGCGGCAGTCGGCGCAGGCGACCAGGGCCGCCACGCCGTCAATATACGTCCACGGTTTCCAGACGTGGAGAACTTCATCGTGGCCGCACCATCGGCGCACGGTATGTCCTTCAGCCGGTACGTGTGGCGGCTCACCCCGATCCGGTGGCACCTCTGGATTGCGCCGTGATATCTCCTTTTGGACAGAATACACATTTCCACCTCCCTTCCCTGGTTCATCAGGCCCGATCGTACGGGCAGGTGACGCGGCTGAGCAAGCCGTAAGGAGGCCCGCCAACGGTTGCCACCAGCGTGTGCTTCATGGAGGCCAATTACGGGGTTTCGCAATCTCGGCAGGCCCAGTGGCGTCGTGATGGTGCCGTCACCACCATACCGTGCATTGGGTTAAGCGAACATGAGAAATTTCGGTCCCATGGAGTGGCGGATCCACTTTGATAGCTTTTCTTGACCGATATCATTGCCCCCACTACTCTCGCTCAACGTCTTCGTCCATCGGCGAACCCCCTCCGTGGCGATGGATTACGAAAGGATCGGCGTGCGCCGGCGCCGTGCCGTTTCTCGACGCCAGAGAGTTCATCAAAAGTACCGTGTGAACCGCTTAAGCGCTATTATATCAGTTCCCCATGTCGCGTGCCGCGTGGCGCCCTCGCGTAGGAAAATGGGCCCACCCCATCGACCGCACGTTCTTCTCTCGGTTTGCGAACGACGCGTCCTGAGTTGACGGCGAATCCGCTACCCTGGGGCTAGCATCGGTCCCCCAATACTCTGATCTGGGTGGTTGCGAGCGCGATTACCAGTTTGAGGTTGGTGCTTGAGGACAGGCCTGGCTGGTCCTTCGCTCGATTGTCGCCGTCTTCGGGCGAGCCCATGGGGCAGATTCGCAAGTGGTATCGTCTCGCCCGTCACTGTGGGACGCTGCGGGTTTGCACAGACCTTAATCGATGCCGAAAGGGGGCAGTTGTGGAAGTCTCATGCTGGAGGCGCCGCGTCGGCGATGGCGCTCTGATCAACCGAGCGGCGCAAGGCCTAGCGGGAAGCCTGGATGGCGTCCTCATCGGCATGGTCGGACCGCATCAGAACTTCTGATGAACGAATGGCTGGACCACGTCGACGAAGTCGATGCGCGTCTGGCCGCCCTCGACATCGAGATCGGTGCGCGATTCGCCGTGCGCGAGGCTCTCATTGCCCTCCTGGATTCGACTCCAGGGATCGACCAGCCGACGATCAGAGCGATCCTGGCGGACATCGGGCCCGATGGGCGTCGTTGGCCCGAAGCCGTTGTCTGGCTGTGTGGGCCGCCTCCAACCGTAGGGCTATGAGGTGATTTTTCGGGGCAGCGGCTTGGCAATACCGTGCTAAGGATGGGGATTGCGTCAGCCGTTTGGCGGGGGATGACGATATCGCCGGGACCCGACTAGGGCAGGCGGATGTATGACGCTAGCAGCAGATCCTGGCCTCTCGGTCCACATCTGTCTCACGCATCGTTTGATGTCCCCTTATGCAGGAATAGGGTTCGGTGCGTCGAACATTATTTGGGGAGTCATGGTGTTCTGAGTGTGCCCACGGGCTGTGGGCCCGTCGTCGCAAGGAGGCGTCGTGAGCATGTTGCGTCGACGTCGTAGTTCATTTCAAGATCCTTGGCGCCGGACGGTCCGCCGTGTCGGCTGGGTGCTTGCCGCCTACACGTTGGCTTCATTGGTGTGGCTTACCGGGATGTGGCTGCGCACCTCGCCGACCCTCCGTGGTCTCTGGTTTGTTACCCTGGGTGGGGAAGCCGTGTGGACGATCGGCCTGCTGACTGCGCTTCGCGTTCTCGTCCGCCGTCACTTGTGGAGGCCCTTGCATCGGCAGGCGGTGCTTGATGACTTGACGGGGTGCTACCGGTCGGCCTCGTTTTGGGAACGGTGCGGGGCTTACGTGTCTGACGCCTACCGCCAGGATCAGCCCCTCGCCTTTGTGTTCCTCGACCTCGATGACTTCAAGCAGATCAATGACCGCTTTGGCCATCAAGCCGGCGATGCCGTGCTGAAGACGTTTGGCCGGTTGATTCGTCAGCACGCTCGCTCAGGAGACCTGGTCGGCCGGCTCGGCGGCGAAGAGTTCGGCTGGATACTCCCGGGGTCACCTGCAGCGGACGCCGAAGTCGCGGCGAATCGGCTTTTGATGGCGTGCGAGGCCGCGGCTCCGGCCGGCAGCCCATCGATCGGCTTTTCGGGTGGGGTGGCGGGGGTGACCGGCCACGAGCCGGAGCCACGGACGGTATGGGATCTGGCACAGGAGGCCGACCGAGCGTTGTACCGGGCCAAGTTGTCGGGTAAGCGGCGGGTGGTCGGGGCGCAGTAACCCTGCTTTCGTGAGCCAGCCAACAAACAGGACCGGGCTCCTCGCCAGAGGTTTTCCCGTGGACAAGGACTAAGCACGCCGAGGAGCATTGGCCCGTCGCGTTCCCGTTTAGATTAGGCACGGTGGCCAGGCGGGTGCGTGGCGAACCTTGGCCGCGGAGGTCCAGCAAATGGCTGCTGGCGACCAATGCCCCATCGGTCGTGAACCTACCGAGATGGCGTTGAGCATACCCCGGTTCTTGCTCTTAGCCCGTGGTGATGCGCTATTGTATGAGATGGGACCGTCGGCGCTCAACCGGCGGGAACCTCACTTTGCACCCTGAGGAGGGATTCCCCAATCATGTCATTGTGCTCCGTATGCGCTAGCTCGATTGATCAGCCGTGTCAGGCCTGTCGCCTTCAACCCGAAGAATATCATGGCGTGAAAGACGCTTGGCTCATTCATCGCCGCGACGACGCGGATGTCGTCTATGACCGCGGACCCACCGTACAATGGGCGGTCGTCGCCATGCCAGGCGGCATTGTCGCCGTGTGGAATCGGCAACAACAACGTTTTCTCGCGATGGCGAGCCAAATGCCGGCGGATGCCCGACGTTATGCCTGGCTGGAGGTGACCACCGCGTGCCCCCACCGCTGTCGTCACTGTTTTCTCGGGAGCCGGCTCGGTCACGGACATGTGCCGTTGGCGGATGTGAAAAACGCTATCGCCGACGCCGCCATCCTGGGGGTCGACGAAATCGTGCTGACGGGTGGGGAGCCTACCATGCACCCGCACTTTGTCACGATCCTGGAAAGCGTTCGGCAAAAGGGAGTGGCAGCCCGCGTGCTGACCAACGGATGGACGCAGCGGGAGGCGGTAGTGACCGCGTTGGCCGCGCCAGGCATTCAAGTGGAAATCCCTCTCCTCGGATGGAAAGAAGAACACGATCGAATGACGCGAACACCGGGATCATTTCAACGTGTGATGGACACGTTGCGAATTTACCGATCCCGGGGGGTTGCGCTGACGTTGACTACGACCCTGACCAGGGCTGGAGGGCGGGCGTTGCCTGCCTTGCGCCAGCTGGCTGCGGAACTTGGGGTGCCTTTGGCTCCGTCGTCCTTGGTTCGCCAAGGTTCCGCAGTCGAGAATTGGGAAGAGATTGCCCCGACCGGATCCTAATCGCAGCTTAGGTCCCTTGCCAGGTATAAAAGGATCCGAGCGTTAGGCCTCCTGCAGACGGCAGAGCTACCATGGGCGGATGGTGGTAGCTCCGCCACCGATGCGGGGGGCAGGAGCAAGGAACGGGGGGCCCGGTATGCAAACACTCCGGGTCCGCCTCCGAGCGCGACGGACTCTTGAGACGGTCTTCCAACGCGGCCAAGAGACCAAATATTCGAGGATATACAGAAACATCCACAGGCCCCCGAGAATCTACCGTACAGGAAGTATCTGTCATCCGAGCACACAGGCGTTTCTGTGCTGCAACGGGAAAGTCTGAGTCCGATAGGCGCAGATGCAGGGAGTCTGTTCGCAGCATGCCGCTGATCCCCGCGTCCGGCAACCCGGGTGCCGTCGCCTCGAAGACGCTGGTCAGGTCCAAGACGGGGGATGATGGGGCCCTTGGTGCCGACGGGATGGTGAGGGCGATGACCAGCCAGGGCCAGGCTGAAACGGGGCGTCTATGGGAGTCGGTGCGCCGATTGCCTGCACGCGTTGGAGCGCCGTGACGTACTGGGAAGAAAAAAGGGTTGGCGTATTTTCCGGGGAACACGGAGGTCTCGCCATGATTCGCCGCACCATCGAGCGCCGGGACGCCGTCGCGGCGAATATGTGTTGGTGCCGTGCGCTGCGGGGGGTGGCGGGCCCGGCGCCGCGATCCGCGATGGAGCGGGCACCCCGTTGCCGCTGCTGGTAGCCAGAGCCCCGGCGGTAACTCCGAAGATCAGCGCAGAGGCGAGTCCCAGGATGCCGGAGGCTTGAACGAGCCTGGGGAGGGACCGTCCTTTCCTACTCGGGCCCTTGGCGGCCACAGACGGCGAAGCGTTACGACGGGGTGCTCGTTCGGCGGCTAGTGAAGACTTGGCGATCCGTCTGGGCTCGGAGTGCAACGCCGTGATCTTAGCCCAGCGTCTATTAAGGCGGGGAAAAATGCACGAACTTGATCGACCGGTTGCCGGCACGGCGCGCATCCTTAGCCCGACGGCGTCGGGATGCACGTCGCGTTGCCATCCAGGTCGAAGGCTCGGAGCCTGCGAAGCCTCGGAGCGTTCCGGCCAGGGCTGCTCGGTGAGTCGTCGCGTGGGCCACAGCCCCTTGGGAACCACCAACCCGTGTTGCCGGAGTCGCATGCGCAAGACGCTAGGGTTCCAGGTATGGTATTCGTGGATGACGACGCCAGATGGTCTCCCGCCCGAGAGAGGGGCGTACTGCCATTGCAGCCGTGGGTCGCGCGGGTCAGGGATCGTGAGGCGGCATTCCGCCTGTCCGCAGCAGATGTCGACGATATCCAGGCGCGCATCATAGACCATCCACCAACTTGTTTCCACGGTCGGTCACCTTCTTCCTCGGCAGCAAGACCATCGGCCGATCGAAACCAACGCACGCTCCCGCTGTTATCATGTATAACGCCGCGCTGAGTAAAGCGGTTACGCGATGTAGTAAATTTTTCCGCGAGTTGCCGACCTCGGGGTATGCGCCCCCAATTCCTGTGCACGGCCTATGCCGGCAGAACGCATGGAAATGCGTGATAATTAGTCAAACCGATGGCAAGAGGAATTAGCCAAGACAGCGGTCAAGACCACAGAGACGGTCCAGAACGGCAAACGCGAGGGTTGCCTGGAGCTCTATGGTGTCCGCTAAGGCTACTGAATGCCATGGACGTCCACACGTTGGACCAGGGATTCAATCCGTGGTTGGCCGAAGAAGCGGCGCAGGGCGGCGACCACCTGGCCATGGACAGCCAAAGTCTGCGTGGATCGGCGCATGGCACGCGCACACGCCCCGTCCATTGGCTATCCGGGTTCCTGCATGGCACCGGCCAAGGGATCGGCCAAGGGGAGGTTGGCGAAAAACCAACGGGATTCACAAACTCAAAGCCCGTTTGGATCCCTTGGAGATCACGGATAGGGTGACGGCCGATGTCCTACACACGCAGACCGAGACCACTCGATATCTGTTCAAAAAGAAACCTGCCCACGACGTGATGGAAGTCAAAAAGAGCCAAGTGATGCTCTAGGCAGCGATCGAGACGCGCGGCCTCGAGGATTTTCTCGCACCGGGTACCACCCACGACCACGGCTACGACCGCCTGGAACATTCCGTTGGCCGTCGCGGTCAAGTTTTCCGCGCGCCCAGAGGAGCAAAAGAAAGAGGGCATGGTTCACTGCGAACGATGAGGAAGCGTTCAAACCATCCTACTGATCCTACTACTAACATTACCACATTCGGGCCAACGGCAAATGTATCCAACCGGTTTCCGGCCATTTGCAAGCGATGCAAGCCGGACGTGAGGCATTGAACTGCCTCTTACCTGCGCATTAACGAATATCGGTATCTAAAGTGCAGAATGTTTCGGTATCGGGGATATAGAAGCCTGCGGCGGCACGTTGCGCACGGGATCTGTAGGGATGATCAAGACGCCCAGTTCGGCGCCTTCCCGAGCCATCGGCAGGCACAACGGTTATCACATTGCGTCCTCCGGGTTCAGACTTTCGACCATGAATCCGCATCCGTCCGGGTATATGTACAACAGCGCCGCGTAGGCATCGCTACGGCCCGCCGATATATACGGAGTGCCAGCGGCCTGCCATCCGGTCCCGCGATGGCAACATCCTCGATGTTCATTCCCAGGATGCGGCAGGTATCCGCGCGTTCACGGCGCAACGGGCGGCGCGTGGCTACATTGCTGAAATCTTGCGGCTGCGCCGGGCGAAATGTTCTTAGCAATGGGGGATGTACATGACGAGTGTCCATGGCAGCTCATCTTGCGAGATCGCTGGTCTAACAAACCCGCCAATACCAGCGCCCAGCCTGTTCAGCCAACCCCTGGCGGCACAAATCGGCTAGGTGCGCGTCAATCATGTTTAAGCCGCGGAAGTCAACGGTCTTTCCCCAGCGGTGGGAGATGCGCCGCCATAGGTCCGCCAGGGTGCGGGACTGGCCATCCAATTCTTCCAATATCGCCGCGTCCAGACCGTCCAACTCACGGCGGCGGGCTGCAATGGCGTCGTAAATGGTGTCCGGGCCATCCCAGGGTGGAAGGTGCGAGGACAGCACCAATTCCACCCGTCCTGAGCGGACCAGATCTTCCACCCGTGCCAGTGTCTGTCGATACAAATCCGGACGGACGTGGCTGTGAAAAAAGGGCATCGTGAGCCCTGTAAAAGCATCCCCCATGATGAGCGTGCGCTCGTCCGCCACCAGCACGCCCACTTCGCCGGGGAGATGTCCCGACAGATCGACAATCTCCAAGCGGGCGTTGCCCAAATCCAGCTTTTCGCCGCCGAAGAATCCGATGTTTAGCCGCGTGCCTGGTCCCATGGTGGCGCGGATGGCCGATTGCAGTTCCTCGGAATCCTGAATGATGTCGGGATATCCCAGCACAAATTCTCGATAATTTTGGTCGGCATTGCCAATCCACCGGGATCCCCAGGCGTGCGACGCAATCAGTGCTGGGACTCGGTTCTTGACCCAATCATTGAGCCCGATGTGGTCATGGTGCGCGTGGGTGTTGATCACCATGGCCAGAGGACGTGCCCACTGCTTAACCGCGGTGATCGCCTCAGCCGCCATCTCCTCAAACCCAATCATCGCCGTATCGATCATGACCGCATAGTCATCCCCCGCCACCACGAACATTCTCAGCATCACCGGCCCGTCCGCCGCCTCAAACATGGGACGCTTAAATACCATAATCCGATTCTTCACGGTCATCGCCTCTTTTGGTCTGATGGTCTGTGGGCCTCAAAACGTGGCGGCCGCTTCTCGACAAACGCCCGAATTCCCTCTTGCCCCTCGGGTGATTGGTACAGCGCCACCAAAGATTGATGCTCCAGCGCCAGCCCGGTTTCCAGCGGAGATGCCTCGTTTACCGCCTGCTTCATTGCAGCGATGGCTCGGCGCGGCCATTGCAGAAACCGGCGCACCAACTGCCGCGCCGCCGCGCGCGGATCCTCCGCCACCGCCAGAACGACGCCTTGCTCAAGCGCGGTCTGGGCATCTAGCGTGTCTCCGGTAAATAAGAGCGCCTTGGCCTGCTGGCGTCCGATGATGCGGGGCAAGCGCTGAGTCCCGCCTCCACCCGGCAAAAGGCCCAGCTTCACCTCCGGCAGACCAAAGCGCGCATTGGGACCCGCCACAATAAAATCGCAGGCCAAAGCGATTTCAAATCCGCCGCCCAGCGCGAAGCCTTCGACCGCGGCAATCACCGGCACAGCCGCAACCGCGATGGCGTTGTTCATCGCCCGGCCGAGACGCTGGAAATGCACAAATGCGTCCAGCCCGTCGTCCACATAACCCTTGATGTCTGCGCCAACAGAAAAGGCTTTGCTGCTGCCGGCTATCACCACCGCGCGGACCGCGGTGTCCTCCGACGCCCTCTGGATTTCCTGCGTCATCGTCACGAACATATCCTCGGTCAGGGCATTGAGCTTTTCGGGACGATTCATCAAGACCGTTGTGATGTTGCCGTCATGCCCAATCTCAATCAACTCCGCCACGCCTAAGCCCCCCTCGATTCGACCACCACGCCGCGGCTCAACAAGCTGCCGATCGCCTCGGCCCCGAACCCGAACCCTTGCAGCACCTCACGCGTGTCCTGTCCAGCCGACGGAATCGGCCGGCGGTACGGATCGGCCGGCGTCCCCCGATAATGAACAGGATGGCCCATAAGCTTCAGCGCCCCATATTTCGGATGCACGACGTCGATCACCATCTCATTGTGCAGCACCTGGGGATCGCTGAGCGCTTCGGGCAGGGTTTGGACCTTGGCGCACCACACATCCGCTTCGAGCAAGGCGTCGAGCACATCCAGCGAACGTCCACGCAAGATCGCAGACAGCTCCCGGGCTGCGCTTTCCCGGTCCGCGAAAGCCCGCGTCGGGTCGCGGTAGACCTCCAACTGCGGGGCACCGAGCACCCTCGCCAGCACGCCAAAGTCATTCATGGCGAGGGCAATGTAACCGTCCCGTACCTGATAAATGCCAAATGGGGCGGCAATCCAAGGAGCTCCGGGCGTCACCCGCGGCCGCGTCAAATCACCGCCCAAATTCATCCAAGCCACCGCCTCCTGACACTGGATTGCCATCAGGCTGTCCAGCAGGTTGACCTGCACCAACTGCCCTTCTCCGGTGCGCTGCCAATGAATGTAGGCGGTCAGAATAGCGATGACTAGGTGCGTTGCGCCAAGAGCATCCGCGATGGAGGTCCCCGCCGGCGTCGGCATGTCACCGTCGCGGCCGGTGGCCCAGGTCACGCCGCCCATCGACTGCACCAGCAAGTCCTGGCCGGGCCAGCTCACGTAGGGGCCATCCGACCCCCAGCCTGTTCCTTCCACTACAATAATGTCGGGCTTGACGGACTTTAACTGGTCGTATCCTAGACCCAGCCGTTCCATCACTCCTGGACGGAAGTTGGACACCACCACGTGGCATTGCGCTGCCAATCGACGGGCCAGTTCGCGGCCCTCTTCGTCCTTGAGATTGATGCAGATGCTGCGCTTGTTGCGGTTCATCGCCAAGAAAAACGGGCTGACATCATCGAGAAAGGTGCCGCGATAGCTTAGCGTGCGCTCCCATTCTCCTCCCGGCCGCTCGACCTTGATGACGTCCGCCCCGGTATCCCCCAGCATTTGGGTGGCAAACGGTCCGAACATCATTTGAGTAAAATCCAAGATGCGCAATCCTTCGAGCGGCAGCATACCGATCCCTCCTAATGTGTGTGTGTCGATGGGAAAAAAATTTCATCCAAACCGGCCAGTATTGCGCCGGAGGAGGATTTCGCGGTGAGCGCGTCGTGTAAATAAAGCTCGCCGCGGCGCTGCAGTATCTGGTAGCCGGCGTAGCGAGGCCGCACATAGGCGCGATCCAGCACCGGCAGCGTGTCGACAAAAAAACGGTTCAGTTCCTGGTTTACTTCCTGGTCCTCCCACGCCGAACGATGGCCAGGCTGCCCGCCGTTCCGGACATATGGGCCGCTCTGAATCTTGGCGCTCACCAAGTACTCGGCAAAATTCAACGCGGTCCTGCGATTTTTCGTCCTCAGGGCGGAGACGCCGATGCCCACGCCGCCCAAAATGGCTCCGCGTGCGGCGGGGATCGGCCCGAATCGTACCCGTTTGGGTCTATGGCCCGCCACAGCGTAAGTTACATACCCGAAAATCAGCGGAGCGTACCAGATCTCATCGCTACCGCTCATGTGCTCCAGAATGTCAATGGGGCTGGAACGTCGCGACCGCGGATGCGCACGCTCCCACAACCACTTGAGCCGGCCCAGCGCTTCATCTCCTCGTGCCCGATCCAAAGGCTCCCGCCCGTCCCAGCCGCCCTCCTCGGAGAGCGTGGCCAACAGCGTGAGAAAGCTGGCAAAGGCGTGGGTGGGATTCAATGCCATCCCCAGGGTGTGTGCCGGCAAGTGCGCCCCGAGGTGCTGCAATTCATCCCAGTCCGACGGCAGCCGATATCCGGCGCTTTCCAGCAAGTCCGGCCGAAACGCGGCCACTTGGGCTGCGGCATCAATTGCCAAACCCCACTGGCGGCCCTCCCAGGCATAGCTGGCGTAACTGGGCCCGACACTGTGGGTGCGCTGGTCTTCTAGAAAATCCCGCTCCAGCCACTCGTCCAATGGAATGAACACGCCCTCCTGCGCGGCGGTTCCCACAAAGGGATGGTCGTACAGCACCAAGTCGCAGCGTTGGGCAAGCTCTCCAATGGGGTAGTGCTCAAAGTCCGCCAGCGAGCGGGTTTCCACCACAATGTGCGTACCAGGATGGTCAGCCTCCCACCGGGCTGCGCAAACCTCCACCGGCCGCCGCCCGCGGGGATGATCCCAGGTCATTACCACCAACGGATCATCCATTGGCCCCATCCCCACCCCAGGGTGCCAGCGCTACTCGCATCCCAAATGTCTGAGAATCCCCTGGGTCCAACAACCGCACGCGCCCCATAGCGCGCTCCTGAGCCCTGCCCTCAAGGCCGGCTGTAGCCGGCTCCACGGCGATGCCGTAGACGCCGCTCCGAAACATGCGCCAATGAAACAAAAACGGGAAATCGGCGGAATCGAAGGCAATGGTCAGTCGTACGCCCCCCAGCCAGCGCCGATTCTCCAGAACAACCTCCACCGGACCGGGAGGCACGTCCACCTGGGCCACCGTTTCCCCGCCGCCGCCCGGCGGCAGCACCCGGCTGAATTCCGTGTCGCCGTCTTCGCCCCAAAGTCGCCGTGCAGCGCCTGGCCAGGTAATCCGGGTGGCAGCTGGATCGACCAGCGGATAGCCGAAATTCATGTGGTACAACAACATCAGCGGGCTGGATTCGGCCCCTGCATTGGTCACGGTATCCCGCACCTCGACCACGGCTTCCCCCATGGGAATGCGGACCCGGCGGCGCAAGTCCAAGCGCGTGAAAAACCCCGCCGACTCTGACACCCGGCCCTCAACCACAAAGCCGCTGCCGCTTTCCTCGGTACGCGCGGCCACTTCGCGGGCGGGCTGATGCGAGATGTTGCCGTGCAGCCCCAGCGACTGATCGCCGTCGGCCCCGGGCTTGCCCATAAAAAGCAGGCCGCAGGTGGTCAAAAGTCCGCCCCCGAAAGTATCCAGCCAGCTGTCGTTGATTCCCCGGGAAAACGCCCAGGGCGCCGGATTGCCGTGCAACGACGCCCAGGTGACGGGAAACCCGCGGTACAGGAGCTGACCGATGTCCATGCCCCGGTCGGGGTGCACGGCGCATTGCATCCCGACCGCGTTGCGCACCCAGATCACCCGGGTTCCCTTTTCCGGCCCGTCGTTGACTGTGACATCGGACAAAGCGCCCGCCTGCTCAGGCGCGCTCAGGAGCGATGGCAACACGCCTTCCATCCTCATCCCTCCTCGCCAGAAAACCATCAACAATCTGGGTTTGGTAGGTGGTCCAATAGTTCCGAACAATATCGAGATTGCTTTGATCCACGATGAAGTAGGGCACATCCAGCGTCCAGGCCAGCGTAGCCGCATTCTGTGGAATCAGCTGCCGCTGTTTGGCCCCAGGTGGACGCTCGCCGTGGCGCAGGTATTCCTGCGCCTCAAGCACCAGCCGTGCCAATTTCCGGTAGTCCTGAAATACGGTGGCTGTTTGACGGCCGTCGGCAATATTGTCAATGGCGTACCGATCGCCGTCCCCGGCAACCACTTTCGGGGCATCGTGATCAAATAACCGCAGTACGCCATGGGCCATGTCATCGTTGGCCACAAACAAAATATCATACGCTGTCCCGGTCTGGCGCAGCCCCTCCACAACTCGCACGGCCTCGTTTGGACTCCATTTGGGTACAACCTGCCGGTAGACCAGAGTCAAGGACCGTTCTTTGAGACTCGTGATGCCGTCATTCACGCCGCTGGAGATGGCCATGCTGTTCCCGTTGTTGGGGTCGCCCTCGATCAGCACCACCCGGCCGCGGATATCCCGCTGTTCAAGGTACTGGACCTGCATCCGTCCCCAGTCATAGGCACTGCCGCCGACAAACACGTCAAAGGTGGCCTGCGCTGGACGCTGAAAACAGATGGTGGGAATATTGCGCCGCACCGCCTCGTAGAAAATGGCGGAACTGTAATAGGCGTTGACGGGATGCACCACCAGCACGTCCACCTGCTGATCCATCAACAGGCGCGCCGCCAGCTGTTCCTTCACCTCGTTTTCCTCGCTGTCCGCCCACCATATGTCGACGCCGGCTTCCTCGGCCCAGTACTCGGCCCATCCCACGATGGACCGGTAGCTGTCCAACGCGACATCCGACATGATCCAGCCAATTTTCGGGCGATCGCCACCAGGGCGCGCGTTGCGCCGCTGCAGAAGGCCCTCAATCCAGTCCACGTCCTGACGGCGCCCTTCGGGAATCGCTATCTCCAGCACCGCCAGCGTGTCGGGATCCAGCACCGCCTCGGCCGCCAGCCGCACGCCGGGCCCGGCCGGATCAGCTTGGATGACGGTGCCGGTAGCGCCCGCAAAGCGGCGGGCCACCAGCTCCTCCTCACGATTGGATAATCGGGGGCCGGCCCCGAATAGATATCCCAGCGGGACGCTGTAGGCCGGGACAACCACGTGGCGATTTTCGCCAATTGCGCTGTACTGGGTGATTAGTCCATCCTTGAGCGCCCAAATATCAGGGCTGACCCCGTATCGGTGGCTCAACTCCCGCGCCGACTGCAGCACGCTCATGCTCAGATCGGCGTGTTCCGTGGTGTCCACCAGTTCGCGCAGTTTGTCACCCAGTTGGTAGTGGTTGGTCACGTCATCACGGTGAATATATTTTCGGGTTTCCAAAATAGTCAGCACGGTGTTGGCCGTGCTTTTCGGCAGGCGCAGGTCGGCCACCAAGTCGCTGAACCGGGCTCCGTCCTTGCGCCGGGCCAAGAGTTCTAAAATATCTAATGCAGTATCTACAGTTCGCGCCGTCACTGGTCGATACCCCCCAAGACAGTACTTAGCCTCATTTAATTCCACCTGCGCTCGCAAATCCACTAATCAACCGCTTTTGCATGAACAGAAAGAGCAGCGACGGCGGAATACTCATGACCGTGGCGGCGGCCATCACGGCGCCGTAATTGGTGCCATGTTGACCAATGAACAGAATGACGCCGGCCGGCAGCGTATACTTGGCGGGAGTGGTCAGAAAGGTTATCGCAAACATCAGCTCCTGCCATACGGTGACAAACACATAGATGCCGGTCGCCGCCAATCCTGGCACAATCAGCGGAATCACCACACGGATAAACGCTTGAAACAGCGAGCAGCCGTCAACTCGCGCCGCCTCCTCAATTTCCGGCGAAACGCTGAGAAAAAAGCTGCGCAAAAACCACACCGCGACCGGAATGCTGAAGGTGAGGTACGCAATCACCAGCGAGGGAAATTGGTCCAAGAGGTTCAACTGCGCCATGATTTGATAAATAGGCACAATCAGGACCGACAGCGGGATGAGCTGGCTGAGAATCATGGCCACCAAGATCATGCGCCGTCCGCGAAAGATGACTCGGGAAACGGCGTAAGACGACAAGACCGCAAACAGCAGCGACACGACCGTCGTCGAGACCGCCACGATGGTGCTGTTGACAAACATGCGGCCCAAACCTGTGGCAAAAGCCACATCGTAGTTTTTCAATGTCCAGTGCGTGGGAAAGAATGGCCCGTTAGCGGTATAAATTTCCGCGGCAGACTTGAATGACGTGCTGACCATCCAGGCCAGCGGGGTCACAAAGAACGCCAACAGCAAAAGAATCGCCAGATACTGGCTGCCTTTTTTGAGAATCGCTGCCGCGCTCATTAATCCAACGCTCCTTGCCGGGACAGCTCGACGACGAACAAGGCCGCGATAATCCCGACAACAACCAGCGACAAAATGCCGGCGGCGGTGCCCAGCCCGTAATCCAGTTGGCCAAATGCCAACTGATACACGTAGGTGGGGAATATCTGCGTGGAATTGACCGGACCGCCATTGGTCATCACGTAAATCATGTCAAAGTAATTGAAAGTCCAGACCGTGATGAAGAGCGCCGTGGTGCGAAGCACCGGCGCGACTTGCGGAATCACCGCATGGCGAACCACCTTGAACCATGACGCGCCGTCAATGCGCGCTGCCTCGGTGACTGCCGTGTCCACGGTTTGCAGTCCCGCGAGCATCATCAAAATGGTGAAAGGGGTCCCCTTCCAAATCGCCGCCACGACAACCGCCGCCATTGAGGTGTGGACATTGGACAAATAGGCCGTGCTGGAAAGACCCAAGGAATGTTGAATATTGCCGATGAGGCCGAATGTGGGATCGTACATCAGCGACCACAAAAGGCCGGCCGCGACACCCGGCATAATCCAGGGGATGAACGTAATGCTCTGAAAAATGGCCTGCCCTCTAATCGGCTGATTCAAAATGAGCGCGCCGACAAACCCAAGAATCAGTTGTCCCAACACGACCCCCACCGTCCAGACGAGGCCGTGCCAAACCACCATCCAGAATACCGGGTTGTGCAGCAGCGCGGCATAATTCCGGAATCCGACGAATTGTGCCCGGTTGCTGAGGAAAAAGCTGGTGGTGAGACTGGTGTAGAATCCCCGGGCCAGGGGGTACACCACCAGGGCGACCATCGAAATAAGCGTCGGAAGCAGAAGCCAGATTACCGGAGGCCGAGCATGGCGGCCGTGACTGGGAGACGCGGGAGCTGTAACGGGCTGTTGCATATGACCTCATCCTAAAAGGCGGCTGGGGTCGCCCCAGCCGCCCCGAATTGTTATTTCTGCTTCATCTGCGCCGTAGCTTGGGCTACCGCCTTGGCTACCGGCGTTCCGGTCCAAATCTCGCTCATCGCGGTTTGCTGGATGGTAGAAATGGTCAGATAGTTGGGAGAAATCGGACGCGGGTAGCCGTTGTTGAGGGTGTTGAGAATGATCGAAGGCTGCCGCCGATCCTTCTTGACAAATTCGATGCCAGCCTTCTTGTTGGCCGGGACTAATGATCCCACGTTGACTTCCACGTTGGGCTTGGTCATCCACTTGATGTACTGCATGTCGAGTCCGTGGTGCTTAGACTGCTTGAACACCACCAGGTTCCAGCCTCCCAGCGTGCCGTGAAACGTCTTGCCGGTCGGCGCCGGCGGTACGGCAATGCCCCAGTTCAAATGCGGAGCCTGCGCCTCCAGGGTGGCCTGCTGCCACGACCCATCAAACGCCATCGCAACCTTGCCCGATGAGAAAAGACCGATGGAGGTTGACTCCGTGGCGCTTGCTGCTCCGGGCGGCGCGTATTTGGACAGATCCTTGTAGAACGTGAGCGCCTTCTTTACCTTGGACGAATCAAAGGTCACTTTGCCGTTCTTTTCAATGCTTCCGCCATTGGAGTAAATCAGGGAGTCCATCACCACCACGGTGTCCTCGCCCTTGTCGCCGATTACCGCGACGCCGTATTGGTTGGGAGCATGGGTGAGCTTTTTGGCGTCCGCCAGCATCTGCGGCCAGGTCTTAGGCGGGCCGGAAATGTTCGCCTTGGCAAACATCGACTTGTTCCAGTACAACTGCTCCCACACGTCAAAACTCCACGGAATACCGTACGACTGGCCCTTGTACAGCGTCGTCTGCCACGCGGGCTTGAAGTAGTTGGCGGAGTTCATGTGGTAATGCTTCATCAGCGAAGAGAGCGGGATAATGGCGTTGCTCGCCGCGAAAGCAGGAGTCCAAATCTCGTCGACGGTGGCAATGTCGGGGGCCTTGCCGGCCTTGACCGCCACGGTCAAGTCATGGAAATAGTCTGCATAGGGAATAATCGTCAGTTTCACGGTCACGCCCGGGTGCGCCTTTTCAAACTCCACAATGTATTTGTGCTCTTCTTTGCCAATCGGGGTGTCTGCCTGGTTCATATCCCACACACGTAGTATCACGTGATGATGCGGCTTGGAGGCGGCCAGCGTGCTCGCGGAACTGGCCAGCAACACCATCGGCAAGGCGGCCGCTGCCAAAACGCCGCTGCCGAACTTGAGCCATTGAGATGCCATAGGGTTCTCTCCTTCTCTTAGGAATGGTGGCGCAATCAGGCGTGTGCTAGCATGCCACCGTCAACCAAAATCTCGGCGCCAGTCATGAAACTTGCTTTGGCGGAGCACAAAAACTCCACCACGTGCGCGATTTCAATGGGCTGTCCGACGCGTCCCAGAGCCAGAGCGGCTCCGGTTTTGGCGTATTCTTCTTCCTCGTCGCCGACGGCCCGAAGATTCGCCCGCATCAAGGGCGTATCAATGGGCCCAGGTAGCACCGCATTGACGCGGATGCCCTGGCGGCCCCACGCAATGGCCAGGGAGCGGGTCAGCGCAGATATCCCTCCCTTCGATGCGGTGTACGGCGACACCAAATTGTCCGTGGCCCACGCATGCACCGAAGAAATGTTCACCATGGCTCCGCCGCCAGCCTCAAACATTAGCGGGCGCGCCTTGTTGCACATCAGCCACACGGACCGCAGGTTCACGCGGATGATGCGGTCGAAGTCCGCTAATGAAATGTTTTCGGGATTGTCGAAGACCACGATTCCGGCCGCGTTGACCAACGCCGTGAGCGGCGCGCCGAGCGTCCGCACATAGGAAAAGAGATGGTCGGTTTCCTGATCGTCAGACACATCCGCAGAAATAAAGGTGAGGGACAAATCTGCCTGGCGGGCTTCCTCGGCCAACTTTTGGCCGCCGTCCACATTCACATCTACCGCTATCGCTTGGTAGCCCGATCGCGCCATTTGGAGCGCGGTTTCACGGCCGATGCCGCTGGCTGCTCCGGTAATCAGGGCGAGCTCCACGCCATCACCTCCAAGGATTTCTGGCCAAAGCAGACATTAGTGAACTCGGTTCTCTGTTCACAATAATGGCACGACTAGGCGATTGTCAAGTCTTTTCCGATCGATTTCTGGCCTGACAATGCCGTGTCGCGAATCACGCATGGACAGCCTGGTTTGGCTCGACAGGGTGTCAGACTATCCGCAGCTCTCTGCGGGCAGGACTGGCGCGGGAGATCGGCACGGCGCAGCGGACCCGATTGAAGGAAAATGTCGGCTTCAACGCTTGCGGTACATCGCGGAAGGCGGGAGCCCATTAAATGGGCGCGCATCCCAATGTCGGGTTCAGCGTGTGTACGGACATACGTGATAGGAACAATTCGGCGCAACCGGGGCTTCCGGCCATTCTTGGCCCACCGCCTCGCCATGGAACAGAGTGCCGACGGCGTGCCGCACGTCGTGGGTGTTTGCGCAGAACCAAAAACCGTGGGGTTGTAACAGTTTGCGTTGAAGTTATCTAAACGTGCTCGTATAATATTAATATGAGCAAGATGGCAACTGTAGCCGAAACGGCAAAATTCCTGGGTGTATCGAAGTCCACGCTCCGCCGATGGGAACGTGAAGGACGGCTATTGCCGGTCGAACGGACCGCTGGTGGCCAGAGACGGTACGACCTGGCCAAACTCCGACCCAACGCTTTTCACACCGGACCAGTGGCTCGAACGACCATTGCTTATGCTCGGGTATCAAGCCACGACCAGAAAGCGGATTTGGAACGGCAGGGACGGATGTTAGAGATGTTCTGTTCCGCTAACGGATGGTCATTCGAAATCCTCTCGGATCTCGGATCGGGAATGAACTATCACAAGCGCGGTCTCCGCAATCTCTTGGAGAGAATCGTGGTCGCGGGAGAGGGTCCCAATCTACCTAGCTAGATCGATTGCGCTCAGTGCGCTCCGCCTAATCGTTGCTTGACCTCCTCCAGGTGAGGGCGAATCCGAAGGGCTTGCGGAGCAGTTCCGGGCGGCGGTCGATGTGATGAACCGGTCGGCTTGCGCCACGAAGCAACGGAAGAGATGAGGGAAGCCGCCTCGACGGCGGCCTGCAGGGGCAGCCGTCAAACCACCCCAAGCGGCTGGGGCACCATGGCTTTGGTCGTGAGCGTTGGGGAAAAGGCATCTTGAGGTGTCAGGTGGGTCCCAGAAGGTGAGCGCTAAGCGAACCCATGGAACCGTCGAAAGTTCAAGGACGATGTCAAAATGGAGGTCTGTCGACGGCCTCCAGAGGAGCCTAGGGGCCACCTGGTTACTGCCTAGGCGGCATCCGGCGGAGAGTGGGCACGCGCTGGGTCTGGGGCTGTTTCGGGGAACGTGGGAACCCGGTCGGTGATGCGAAGCGAAAACTCTATAAGTGCAGCCCACGAAAGGGGAAAGTAGCGATGCATCGGCCAGGGGCGGACCATCCCGCAGTGGTGATGAAATTCTTGTAATGCGAAAGGAGCGAAGGGGATGGGCGAACTCAAAGAGGCCTGAGCCAACCTTCGGGGAGGAGCCTGGGCGTCTCGGCGTCGGTCGGACGGGGTAACGCGTCCGAAAGAGGATTCGCACGAGCCATATAAGTCGAGAGACTTACGTACGGAATCTGTAGGGGGTTGGGCCTTGAAAAGCTCAAAGAACACGTGCTGCCTGCAATGGTGGCCAGGACAAAGCCTAGCCCGCAGTCCTGTACCGAGTCTTGCGTGGTCGGGGGCAACCTCGCCTGCGAAGCGTAGACAGGGAGAAC
>JAJZZH010000189.1 GCA_021797675.1 Bacillota bacterium
GCTTCAGTATGGCATCCATCGATATTTCCCTATCAATTTATCCCTGGGATTAGACCCAATAGTCTGACTACGATATGGTATTCGTAATTGTTTCGTCTGACAACGGACTTACGTCGTCGTGTACTAGCCACCAAACCTTAGTTAGCGAAAAAGACATGGTTACGATCGTAAGGAGGCTGGTCCCATACGGAAGTTACAGGTTTGTCGGTTGCGACGTTCACGGTGACGCGGTCGCGATTGCGGAGGCCCTGCCGGGGCGAACGGTTTCCCACTGCGGAAGAAGCGGTCCGGGTGGGGGTTAAAGAAACAAGCGAACTGTACCGCGCTGACCATCGTTTACGAAGCCGGGCCGACTTTGCCTCCACCAATGTACTGAGCGGTGATACCCAGTCCACCGTAAGGGAAGGGAGAATGGATGCCCCCGTTGAGCGCGCAATTTTGGTCACAGAGGGTACGTTTTTTACCCGGTCATTGGCTCAATTGGGGACCCCTTTTCTTCGGCCGCACGCAGGGCGGCCAGGCCCAACATCCGGGAGCCGAGGCGGAGGCGATGCGCGTCGGGCAGCATCAGGAACCGGGCGTTATTCGCGACCCAGCGCAAGCGATGACACCGTTGCTCGGGTGTCCAGCCAATCCAGGCGTCGCGGTCTAGCCCAGCAACGCCCCCCATTGGCCCGCCACTGATACCGCCGTTTTCCGACTAATCCGGGAACCCCCAAATCCTGATGCCGGGCCAGGAGCGACTGCTGGCGCGACTTCCTCGGGATTTGCCAACCGCACGGTCGCCTTGTCCAGGGACAGCCACCCATTCGGAAAACTACATCTCCAGATAAGTCAGGTATGGCATCAGGGGAGGGAGGGAAACGACCATCCTGAGGTTATTTTCGACAGCCACGACCCGTCTCATCGGCAATAGTCCTCGTGATTTCAGAGCCCGAACCGCACCACCTGACTTAACCGATCATGTATGTTCGGAAAATGCGCCCATCATAGCCGGTGCCGAAAAATTCGTTCACTTCTAAGACCGAATTTGCCTAACCATGATGGATAGCGGGACTTTCCCGAACCCTGGGCACCGGGCCGATTGCCCAGGCGGGAATTGACATCGCCAAGCCGCCCTTATATAATACCGACGTTTGATGAGGTGGTAGCACGTGCGCGTTAGGGTCAGCGACGTTAGGAAATGGGTAGGCCGCGAGGAGCACCTGACCTTGTTGGAATCCTGGCCGGACAGTTTGCATGAGCGACTGGATGCGGCGACCATCGACGAACCGGCTCAGGTGAATGTGCGGTTGCGGAACGTTTCTAACGGGTTGGTGGTCGAAGTGTCGGGTCAGGCGCGGGTGCACTTGACCTGTGCTCGTTGCCTGGAACCGGCGGAGACGGGCGTTCAGTTTGCCGAAAGTCAGGAATTTCGGGAAGAAGCGGGACCCAAAGATGAGGCCTTGGCATACGAACGCTTCAGTGGAGACCATATTGTGCTGGATACCCTGATCGCGGACGCGGTGGCGTTGGAGATTCCCCTGGCGCCTCTTTGCAGTTCGACGTGTCGCGGTTTGTGCCCACAATGCGGTGCCAATTGGAACCAAACCTCGTGTACGTGCCAGGAACCCGCGGATCCTCGCTGGGACGCATTGAAGGTGTGGAACGCAAAGAATTCGCCACGCAGCGATCAGTAAGAACGGAGAGGAGGGGTGAAGCATGGCAGTGCCGAAACGGAAAATGCCGCGATCACGTACTCACAAACGGCGTTCAATGTGGAAGTTAACCGCCCCACAATGGGTGGAATGTGTGCGATGTCATAACGACCGGTTGCCACATCACGTTTGCCCGCATTGTGGATATTATGACGGGCGTACCGTGGTTGTTCACGAAAGCTAAACCTGGTTGGATTGGGATTGGCTGGATTCGACCGTTAACCAGCCCGGCCGTAGCGGCCGGTGCTCGTTTTTTGTCGCGACTTGCGGGTGGTTGGGCTCGTGCGGCCGACAAAGGATCGCGCACCACATTGCCCGCCGCCGATCCTCCCGCGACTTTAATCTATTGCGCCCTTGGCCCTGGCGTCGGATGGCCGCTAACCTGAGGCATGCGGAGGAATTGCCTTCGCGGGCCTACCATCAGGATAGCGGTTGGGACGGGCCACAAAGCGATCGGCCACGTAGGGCTAGGGGGCCCTTCCGGAGGGTTGGAAAGGCTCGATGGCCTGGAATGTTCTGGTTGGCATAATTAGGAGCAGGTGATATGATGAGGTCATATTGTGAGTGTGTATCTCCGACTCCGGGGTGATAATGTGTCTCGCCAGGAACGGCATCGACGATTGTTGGGGATTTTGGCCCAGGATCCCTTGCAGACAGACCAGTCGTTGGCCAAACGGCTGGGGGTTAGCGTGCCGACAATCCGACTCGATCGGATGGCACTGGGAATTCCAGCCTTACAGGGCCGTTCCCAAGCCTTGGCCAAACAAATGCTACGCGTCGAGGCTTCGTCTGAACCCGCCGATACCTTGGATGACGTGGTGTCCTTCGTGGCCGGACACTCTGCGCAGGCGAGTTTGGTGATTGACCGAAATACTCCGGTAATCAGGCAGGGCGTGGTGCCCGCCTATTTTTTGTTGGCCCAGGCCGAACGGTTGGTGTATCGCGTGGTGGGCAGGGAAAATGTTTTGCCGGGCTTGGTGTATGCGCGATATCTGCGGCCTGTTCAGAATGGCGAGCGGCTGCATATGGCAGTCGATATGATACGGAAGACGCGCGAACGCGTGGTCGTGGTCGTGCAAATCGGCAGGGGCGAGTCCCCCGTTTTTCGGGCCAAATATGCCGTCTATCCGCAAGCGTCAAAGGCCGACCATGTCTAAAGGAAGTGGTGGCGTGCGAATCGGATTGGACGCCATGGGCGGCGACCTGGCGCCGATGGCCCCGGTTGAGGGGGCCATCATGGCCGTGCGCGGCAATCCCGCGCTTAAGGTTACGTTGGTTGGCAGCGAAGCGGTAGTCCGCCAGCATCTAGGGGAATATGCCAGTCATCCGCAAATTGCCATTCATGGTGCCACCGAGGTTATCTCCATGGACGATGAACCCGTGCCGGCCGTGCGTAAAAAGCGGCACTCGTCCATGGTGGAAGTGGTTCGGGCGCTTCAGGCCGGCACCGTCGATGCCGTAGTTTCGGCTGGCAATACGGGTGCTCTGATGGCCTCGGGAATGCTTCATGTAGGGCGCATGCAAGGCGTGGAACGTCCTGCCCTGACTGCCGTCTTTCCCAGCGTAAAAAGCTGGGGGGTCTTGCTATTGGACGTGGGAGCCAATCTAGAACCTAAACCTAGCCACTTGGTGCAATATGCGCTGCTGGGATCGCTCTACTGTCAGGAAGTGTTAGGCATCGCCGAGCCCGCGGTTGGCCTGTTGAACGTCGGCGTCGAGGAAGGCAAGGGACCCCGCGAATTGCGCGAGGCCTATGGCCGGTTGAAAGAGCTTTCCGGTATCCGCTTTGTGGGCAACATTGAGGCGCGCGAACTGTTGCAGGGACGGGCCGATGTGGTAGTCTGCGGAGGATTTGTGGGAAATGTGGCCCTCAAATTGGTGGAAGGGGTCGCGCGCGACATTTTTCACGAAGTGCGGGGCGCCTTCGGCCACTCCTGGGGGACGCGAGCAGCCGGTCTCATCATGCGGCCTCATTTGCGGGAATTTTCCCGGAAGATGGACTACCAAACTACCGGCGGGGCACCTTTGTTGGGGTTGAACGGGATTATCTACAAATGCCATGGATCGAGTGAAGCCCGCGCCTTTGCCGCCGCGCTCGATATGGCCTACGCCTATTTGGCCAAAGATGCCCAGGCCCGGATTCGCAGCCGACTCCTGGCGGCAACCTCCGTCGTCGGTGATGAATCTTGATTTGGAGCAACGCGACGCGATGGGAGGTACGGACGGCCAGTCTACGGCTGACGATTGGCGTGCGGCGGCAAAGCCTGATTGCGTCCACCCCGAATAGCTCACCGGCCTTAGCGTCGGCGAACTGGCAGGATGGATTGGGTAGGGGCAGGTGCGGTAGCCTCTGCAGGAAGGGATGGGCAATAGCATGAGGTTGGATGAGGTTGGCTAGAGAGTTCCCTTGAGGGGCCGGATCCCTTCAAAGGACGTTCGGCGAGGGAGTACCACTTCTGTTGGAGGCACTCGTAAGAAGCGGGGCGGGAACCTCTAGACCACGCCGACAGGCGGCCGCGTGGGGACTACGGCTGCAGGTCCTGAATTTCGGTGGCGCGGCGATCATTTCGCTCCACGATGCGGAGGGTCCGCGCTTTTCCGAAAAGGGCGGCGAAGAGGAGTGGACAAGAGTATGGTAGCGACTTGGGGAGCGTTATTCCCCGGGCAGGGGGTCCAATTTGTCGGAATGGGCAAGTGGCTCTACGAGGGTTGGAACGTCTGTCGCGAGTGTTTTGCCGAGGCGGACGATGCGCTGGGTTATCGCCTTTCGTCTTTAATTTTTGACGGCCCAGCCGACCGGCTGGAAGCGACGGAGTGGCAACAGCCAGCCATTTTGACGGTGAGCGTAGCCAGTTGGAGGGTGGTGGCCCAGCAACGGCCTCACTTTCGGCCGTTGGCCGGGGTGGGGCTGTCGCTGGGGGAATACTCCGCCTACGTGGCCAGTGGCGCGCTGCCGTTCGCCGATGCTGTGCGTCTGACCCGGATCCGCGGTCAGGCAATGCAACAAGCGGTGCCGCCAGGCCTGGGGGGCATGCTGGCGATTGTCGGTCTGACGCGGGAGGCGGTTGAGACACTGTGTCGGCAGGCTGGGGGCCCCGGCGTGGTGGAGCCGGCGAACTACAACGCGCCCGGGCAAATTGTGGCGTCGGGTCTGCGGACTGGGCTCGACCGCTTGGCTTCGCTGGTGCAGGCGGCCGGGGGTAAGGCGGTGCCGCTGGCCGTTAGCGCGCCTTTTCATTGTAGCCTGTTAGCCCCCGCCAGCCATAGGTTGGCGGAGGCCTTGTCGGCGATTCGGCTAAATCCCGGCACATTTCCGGTGATAGCGAATGTGGACGCCGAACCGTGCCGCCAACCCGAAGACATCGTTCCCCGCCTCGTCGCACAAGTTTCACATCCCGTCCACTTTGAAGACGGGATTCGGGCCGCGTTGACGGCGGGTATCGAAGGATTTATTGAGTTTGCGCCGGGCCACAGTCTCGCGGGCTTGGTGAAAAAGATAGAGCGCAAGGTGCCGGTGGCCAGCGTCGAGAATCCTGAGGGCCTGGCCAAGGCACTTGAACTCCTGGTTGCGGCGAAGCTATAATATCTTGGAATTCTGGCGCGCTGGAGTTTACCGGTCCGGTGCGGAGAGAATGTTGCGATTGAGCGAGGAGCTGCCAGGTTCACACAAGATGGGATGGGTGCTATCCGTGGAATGGGGAGGACGTGTCGTATTAGTTACTGGTGGCTCTCGTGGTATCGGTCGCGCGATCGCCGAATACCTGGCGAGTCCAGACGTGTCGGTTGCCGTTAACTATCATTCACATGCCTCTGATGCCCGTATGACCCAGGAACTCGTGCACGCCAAAGGCGCCGAGTGTGAAGTCTTTCAAGCCGATGTCAGCCAGCCCGCCGAGGCCCGCGATCTGATTGACGCCGTGGTCGGACGCTGGGGCCGGCTAGACGTCTTGGTAAATAATGCGGGAATTACCCGGGACGCGTTGTTGATGCGGACCAACGACCAACAGTGGACCGAGGTGTTGGCGACGAATTTGAACGGAGTATTTTTCTGCACCCGTGCCGCGGTCCGGCCCATGATGAAAGCCCGCTTCGGGCGTGTGGTGAATGTCTCCTCCATCGCCGGACTGACGGGAAACGCTGGGCAAGCAAATTATTCGGCGGCGAAGGCGGGTGTGGTCGGATTTTCCAAGGCGGTGGCCCGAGAACTCGCTTCGCGCAACATTACCGTTAATGTGGTCGCTCCGGGTCTGGTGCAAACGGATATCACCAGTAAAATGAGCAAGTCCGTGTATGATACAGTGGTTCAGTCAATTCCGTTAGGACGTGTTGGTCGGCCCGAGGAAATTGCCCATGCGGTTAAATTTTTGGCGGAGTCGGATTATATCACCGGGCAGACCTTGGTCGTTGACGGTGGCCTGGTGATGGAATAACCATGGAGGTGGACAAGAGTGGCTGATAAAGAAAGAGTGTTTGAGAAAGTGAAGGAGATTATCGTCGACCAATTGGGCGTGGAAGAGGATGAGGTGACCGTGGAGTCTTCATTCGTCGAAGACCTGGGAGCCGATTCGCTCGACATCGTCGAATTGATTATGGCGCTCGAAGAGGAATTTGGCTTGGAGATTCCCGATGACGAAGCGGAAAAGATTAGCACCGTCAACGACGCGGTGGAATACATCCGCGAAAACTCCTGATCCGGCATGGGGGAGTGTGCACAGAGGCCCAGAAGGGCGGGACAGCAGGTGGAGCCAGAACGCGTGGTGGTGACGGGGATGGGGGTGGTCACTCCCGTGGGAACCGGACTCAGCGCTTTTTGGCGAGGAGTGACCAGCGGGAAGAGTGCCGTCGGTCCAGTAACCCTGTTTGACGCCAGCGCGTTTCCCACGAGAATTGCCGCCGAGGTCCCGGATTTTGACCCGTCGGACTATATGGACCGCAAGGACGTGCGGCGAACCGACCGGTTTGCGCAACTGGCCGTCGCCGCTGGCCAACAGGCGTGGGATGACGCCGGCCTTAGCGAGGCCGATCCGGAACGTTCGGGAGTTTTGGTTGGAACGGGCATTGGCGGCATGGGAACGCTGATTCAGCAGCATGATGTTTTGCTGCAACGCGGACCTGAACGCGTCAGCCCATTTTTCATTCCCATGATGATCGGCAACATTGCGGGAGGACAACTGGCCATGCGCTACGGCTTGTTGGGTCCTAACGCGACCGTGGTAACCGCGTGCGCCTCGTCCGGCAACGCGGTGGGAGACGCGATGCGCACGATCCAATGGCATGAGGCCGATGTCATGCTGACCGGCGGGACGGAAGCGGTGATCCTGCCGATTTCCTTTGCTGGCTTTTGTGCGATGAAGGCGATGTCGACGCGCAACGATGATCCGGAACGGGCATCGCGGCCGTTCGACCAGGGGCGCGATGGATTTGTGATGGGGGAAGGTGCGGGCTTCCTGGTGCTTGAAAGCCTCAGCCATGCCGTGCGCCGGGGGGCCAGAATTTACGCGGAGCTAACCGGCTATGGCCGATCGGCGGACGCCTACCATATGGTTGAGCCTCACCCCGAGGGGATGGGGGCGGCCTTGTCCATGCGGCATGCACTGCATGATGCGGGACTAGACCCAAGCGACATCGACTACATCAACGCCCACGGTACCGCGACGCCCAAAGGTGACTACGTCGAAACCCTGGCGATCAAGGATGTGTTCGGGGCGCACGCGTATAGCTTGGCGGTGTCGTCCACCAAGTCATCCACGGGGCACTTATTGGGAGCCGCCGGCGCCGTGGAATTGATTGCGTCGATTTTGTCCATTGGCTATCAAGTTATTCCGCCGACGGTCAATTTGGAACAGCGGTCGCCGGACTGTGACCTGGATTACGTTCCCAATCGGCCACGCAGCGCGCTGGTAAGGCGCGTGATGTCTAATGCATTTGGTTTCGGAGGGCAAAACGCCACCCTGATCGCCGAGGAGTTTTCCGTCAATGCATAGCGAATCGTCCCTTACCGCATGGGTCATGAATCCCCAGCTTTTGCACCAGGCATTGACGCATTCGTCGTATGCCAATGAAGGGCAACGCCGCGAGCCGCACAACGAACGTCTCGAGTTCCTGGGAGATTCGGTCCTGCAGCTTGTCGTTACCGAGTGGTTGTATCGGTCCAATCCAACGTGGTCGGAAGGGCGTCTAAGCCAGGCGCGGGCAGCGATTGTCTGCGAGCCGACTTTGGCGGAGGCCGCAGAACGGCTTGACCTCGGCGCGCAATTGTATTTAGGGCGCGGTGAAGAACGCAGCGGAGGCAGGCACAAGGCTTCCCTGCTGGCCGACGCGGTGGAGGCGCTCATCGGCGCCATCTACCTGGACGGCGGTCCTGAACGGGCGCGAGCCTTTATTCACCGGTACCTGGATTTTGCCGTCAGCACGGTGGAAGAACGACAAACGGGGAGGGATCATAAGACCGCATTGGGGGAATACATTCGCAAACACGGGGGTGAAGTCCAGTATGCCTTGGTGCAAGCGTATGGTCCGGATCACAACAAAACCTTTGAAATCGAACTTAGCGTTAACCGAATCGCTCTAGTGCGGGCTATCGGGCGAAGCAAAAAGGAGGCCGAACAGCAGTGTGCCCAGTTGGCCTTAAAACAGCTGGCCGAGAATCCCGAGCGTTTTCCGGGATTGTTTCCTATCGCTAAAGCCAAGCCGGTGAATGACGCCACGCCGCCTCATCAACCCATGTGATGAACGAGCGGGGAGGATGCCGGTCGAGGGAAGAGGAACGGCCGCTGGCGGAGGAGCGACGGACCGACGCGTGGCCTTCGGACACCACGGCGGCAACCACGCCGGCCAGAGAACACGGCAGGGGTGTAGGCTTTTGCGGCTAGCGGCCGATTCCTTGGCTCTTGCCCAAAGACTGCCGCGTGACCTCTGATCGTGAACGGATGTATGCCTAGTTGACTGGGATGCGGTTGGGCTCATGGACCTTCTCCAACCATCCTGCCCATACAGAATACCTTCGGACAACAGCCCTCGTCTCCCCCCTAAGATTCGTTGAGGGCATGAAGAACACCCGCGGTGGCCGAGGTCGGAGGTATCATCGGGGATAGAGGAGTTAGGCGGCGGTGTCGATGGGTTGGGATTGAGATGAGGCGTTTTGATGACGGTAATGCCAGGGGAGAACGAGGAGAGCATTGAGGAGTTCCAAACCGGCACGCCCATAGGTTCTTCGCCGCGTCATTTTAATTTTCTGATTCGTCGCTTCCATCGGGCCGTTGCTGATATCCGGATCCCGTTTTCGTTCGGCCCAATAGGTGGTCATACGTGTCTGCGCTTTGGCGATCTGACGGTCAAACGCCCGGCGTTGCCGGGCGGCCAACCCCGCGTGATAGGTTAAAACCACCGTGGCATCGAGCCCATAGACCGTTCGAGGCCCCGACCAGACGTGCAAATCGCCCATGATCTGACGATACTGCCGAAGAGGTTTTCGCAAGAGATCCCGATGTTGCGTGGCCACGAGGCCCCCGATGACATCGATTCGCGGCTGCCCCTCGGCACTGGAGGGGTGCACGATGTTCTGTAAGTTCTCGGCTGAATTGTTGCCCCGATCAAAGACGAACACAATATGGTGGGCATCGCGATGCAAATGCGTGATCCGATCTACCAGTCGGGTCATCGCTTGGGGAAAGAGGCGCGCATCGTGACAATTCCCCCGATAGACTAACGATAGGAGGGGAATCCCGCCGTCTCGGGTAGCCCCCAGAGCGATGCCAATTTGTCGTCGTTCATCCCGTCCTGCTTTATTGTGCCCCCGTTGGGCCACACTGGCCCTCGTTGCATCATTCATAAATGGGTAACAGTTCGTGGCATCATATAACACTTCTTCCAGCCGAATGTGGTAGTGGGCTTGCACCGCCTCCCAAATCGCCTCCTCAATCTGAAAGACGGTGTCCGACTCGAGTACCGGATCGTCATCGCTGGTTCGCGTGATCGTCGATTCCGAGCAGAGAAGATCCCAATGGTCCCAAAAATTTTGGGCATCGAGCAGCGACGGGGGCAAATGCCAGTATTCGGGGAGAATGGTTTTCTGGAGCCAGGCCCCAAAAGTGTTCCAACTCGTTGCCGGCGCACAGAGTTTGGCCACAATGCCCAACGCAACATAGATGCCCGGGGTCAATCCCTGATGACGTTTGGCGACGATGCGATTGACGGCCTCGACGAGGCCGAGTTTCTCAATCATCGACATCACCCCGGCCACCCACCCAAATTCCTTCGTCGACACCGCCTGCGGCTCTTGCCCCAGGCGGCAACGATCCCGAATTTGTTCCGCGGTTCCCAGATACACCGATTCCGTTTTTACTCGGCTGGGGCCCGAGTTGGGCCCTTTGCCGCGATCTTCGGGTCGGAGTTTAATCCGATAGGAATGTTGGTAATAATAGACCGGCGTACGATGACCAGGTAACAGCTTTTCCACAATCCGGGCCACAAGCTCCCCCTCCTTTACTCGTAACATACACTTCTACACAGTTCCTATATTGCCTGCCGATTTCGTGGAATAAAATCGTACCTTACACACGAAGATGTCGAAAACCCTTGTGTATTAAGGGTTTCAGAGTTTCTCCAAAAATAACGGCGAAAGTCGAGTAATACTTTACGGCAGAATGGCGACGTTGTCCATCACTGAAACGAGGATACTTGGAAAGCCAACCCGTCTTCGGTACAACCGTTCACACAAGCATACATCCGGTCTCAATCTGGTCGCGCAGCAGTCTTTGTGCAAGAGCCGATTCCTTGATGTTACCTTGGGGAATCGGCATTCACCGTGGCCATTGCACCACCCATCTTGCCATCCGGGCGACGCGTTCCCTTCCAGCTCACCGAGACCGAGCGGGCGCTGATCATCAAGGTCGGCGATGCGGCGCGGGAGCCTGCCCGGAGGCTAGCCGTGGTGGTGTGAAGGCTGAGGATTGTTGTTGTGCTGATGGCCGTGCTTGGATTTCCCAGGGGGTCGGAAAGCATGAAACGGGTTGCCGTGGCCACGGCCCGGACCAGCAGAACCCGGCAGCCCTGCCGACTTTGCGGATGTCGTGCCCTGGCCGGGAGTGCAATATCGCGTCGGTGCCCAATAGCGAGAGTCCCAAGGATACGGAACGCCGGGATGCCAGTCCGATTCGCGGCGCAAAAAGGTCGAGGTCACGTATGGGCCGCAGCCGGGTTGCCAACGTTGGCTGGGATGTAAGGCCGATATGCGGACGGGATGGTGGGTGTCGCCGACGGTGGTCGGTTGGGTGCCGTCAATGAACCACGCGCCTTGAACATCGACGGGTGGCGCGTACGGGCTGGCGATTTCTCCCGAAGTACTACTAATGTGGGAAACAAACTTGACATGAGGGGGGACCGGGAATTTCGTCGGCGGGATATGGAGCGCCGCGTTCGTCTTTTCCATAATTTGGCGCCAAATCGGGCCCGCCGCCGTCGCGCCATACGCTGGCCCGGCAGTCGTATACTGGGGAATTTCCCCATTTTTGTTCCCTTCCCAGACGCCTACCATCAACTGCGGCTCATAGCCCATAAACCAGGCATCTTCCTCGCTGTTATTGGTCCCCGTCTTCCCTGCCGCTGGCCGACCAATACCCAACTGAAAACCCGTCGAGTATGCTCCGGGCCCAATCCCGGGGATGGGTTGCGGGCGTAGGACCCACTGCATCATCTTGGTCATGATAAAAGCTACTTGAGGGCTAAATTCTGGGGTGCCTTGGGGCAACTGCTGATAGACCACGGCACCGTACTGGTTGACCACTTTTTTCACCCAAATCGGTTTCATACGGACGCCCCCGTTGGCGAAGGTGGCATAAGCCTGCGTCATGTCATAGACATTGAAACCTTGGTTGAGTCCGCCGATGGCTGCTCCTAGCTGCTGGTCGCTAGGGGTCAAAGGCAGACCGAAACGCGTTTTCGCGTAGTGGAATCCGTAACTGAGTCCAATGTCATGCAAGAGTTTGACGGCCACGTCGTTGTCGGAAATGGCGAGGGCATTGCGCAGATCCATATATCCGCGGTAGAGGTGGTTATCATTGTGCGGCCACCAGCTCTGCCCATGCACATTGTGGAATATGGGCACGTCTTGGATTACCGACATCATGGTGTAACCCTTGGCGATGGCCGGCGTATAATCGATGAGGGGCTTGATCGCGGAGCCGGTGGAGCGCTTAATCATGGGAGAGGTGGCATAGTTGAGCGGGAACGCTCCTACATGGGTGCGTCCTCCGATGACCGCCAGGACATCTCCGTTTTGGGGATCCTCGACCATGACCGCAGCCTGGTGGGTGGGAACCGGCGGCGGTGCATTATTAGGAAACAATCGACTCATCCACTGATCCACGGCGTTTTGGGCAATGGTGTAAATTGTGGGATCTAAGGCGGTGTAGATTTTGAGCCCGCCGTTGAAAATCTGGTTCATGGAAAAACCCTGTTCTCGCAGGACGGCGACAACCTGGTCGAGATACCAGGGATAGGGATACATTTGGCCGTTATTGATCGCCGCCGTGCCCCCGTTGTGGACCAGGTGCAGGGGCGCGTGATAGGCCTGACGCGCCTTGGCCTGGCTCAAATGGCCGTACTGGACCATCGCCTGCAAGACAATGCGTTGACGCATCTTGGCCAGCTTGAGATTTACCAAGGGGTCATATAAGGACGGCGCCTGGGGCAAACCGGCCAACAGGCTGGATTGGGCCAACGTCAGCTGGCGGGGAGACTCGCTAAAGTAGGCGTGGGCGGCAGCATAGATGCCGGTCGCTCCGTCGCCCAGGTACACGTCGTTGAGGTACATGTCAAGAATCTGCTGCTTGGAGTAAATGTGGGCCAGTTCCAGGCCGATGAGGAATTCCTGAAGTTTTCGCACCAAGGTTTTTTGGTCGCTTAGATACAGATTTTTCGCCAATTGTTCGGTGATCGTGCTGGCCCCCTGGACGGCACTGTGGTGAATCAGGTCGACGATGGCGGCGCGAATGATCGAGCGCACGTCGAATCCTGGGTTGGTATAGAAATTGTGGTCTTCGACATCGATCAGGGCTTGTTGCATCGACGGGGCAATCTGAGACAGCGGCACATTGATCCGATTGACCGATCCATGCAAGGTGGCCACCTTATTGCCGTATCGGTCGTAAATCACCGAATCTTGCCCGTTGGCATTATTGAGATTTATCATCCGGTTGAGGCTGGGCAGGGTTCGCCAGGCGCGATACACCTCCACGCCGACAAAGGCGCATACGGCCAAGGTGATAGTGGCTGAAACGACGGCCAAAAAACGGCCCCAGTGCAGGCGGCGTCGGACGGTCCGGCCAGGTGCCGCCTTTTTGCTCGCCTTGGGCTTGGCCGTCGACGAGGACTGGGTGGAGACCGGTGTCTTGGAATTGGGCCGCGCTGCGCTTAGCGCCTTCCCACAAAATCGGCAGTAAGCGGAACTGGCTGCGTTTCTTTGACCGCAACTCGGACACCGCATGCAGACGCCCCTTTCGCTCATTTGGCTGCAAACTCCGATGTCAGCCGACCGCCGTAATTGTACCACATGCCTTGATGGGCTCCCGGATGAGCGGCCAAGCACGGTCGCCCAAAATTATGGCAGGTTGCGCACTAGGTGGCGGATCGCGTACCGCGGAACGGACTCGGTGTCGGGGACGTACATCTGGGGGACTAGCAGGCGGCGGAATTCACCGGTCGTCTCCGCCAGTAAAACCCGGATGAGCGGGGTTCCGTTGTGGTCAAAAGCGATGCACCATCCCGTCGTCGAGCTCAATGCGACGTCCCTGAAACGCACGGGGTCCAACGTGGCGAGCAGCAGCCAGTCGCCGAAGAGAATCATGGTGTCATTTTGTTGCGGGTACTGCCAGGCGTACTGGACGTCACGCCGCACAATGCCGGGAAACTGTCGCTTGGTGACGATGGGTGAGCCCTCGCGGGTAAATCCCTCCACGATCGGCACCGTGCCGTAAAGCGCGGACCTTTCGTTAGCCCGGGTCGGTACACGGAATTGGCCATTGAGCACCGCGCGTTTGAACGCCACCAGCCCCGAATAGTGCGCCTTGTCAATCCAATAGTAGACGGATTTTTCTTCGGCATAACCCAAGCGATGCGCGATCTCGGTCGCGGTGAGAAACGGGTCTTGCAAGACCAGTGACACGATTTTATCTAGCACGTCCATTGCATTGCCTCCTGGGAATACTATAGTTTTACATGTACCGCCAATTTGCCTTTACAGAGCTCCTGTAAAGATTTCACCGATGTCTAACAAATCCTGCGGTACAGCGGAACGGGATGCAGGTTTCCCAATCGCGATGTTCTGATCCTACTGGCGGAACCTTCGGGATGTTGACTGCTGTTGCCGACTTTCGGCGCCCGACCAGAACGATTGGCGCCGCCGCTTGTGGTTTGACCCCTGCCACGATACCATAATGGTCAGTCGGTGGTCCCATGGATGACGCCTTTGGGATGCAGTGGATCAGGGTAGGGATGTACAGCGAGGATAAATTCCGTGTGGCTAAAGCGTATGACCGTCTATGGCTTTAAGTCTTTCGCACGCGAAACCGTGATCGAATTTTCGCGCGGCATTACGGGTTTGGTGGGTCCCAACGGGGGCGGCAAGAGTAATGTGGTCGATGCGTTGCGGTGGGCTTTGGGAGAACAGAGACCTCGGGAGCTGCGTGCCGAACGCTGGGCCGACGTGTTGTTTCAAGGCTCCGCGGGACTGCCCCCTGGACGGTTGGCCGAGGTCACCTTGGATTTCGACCAGGTCTCGGCGAGCCTGCCCGATTGGCCGGATACCGTTTCGGTGGCCCGCAGATACTACCGTAATGGGGACTCGGAATATGTCATCAACGGGCGTGCGGTACGATTGAAAGACGTCACCGACCTCTTTCTGGATAGCGGGCTGGGTCGGTCCAGTTACGCCATTATCGGCCAAGGCGGGGTCGAGGCGGCTCTGCTCATGCGGCCCAAGGAACGGCTCGAACAGCTGGAGGAATCTGCGGGCGTGTCCCGTTACAAGCTGCGGCGCAGCGAAACGTTGCAGCATCTGGCGGAGGCAGATGCCAAACTGGATCGGCTGCGCGACCTGGTCAGCGAGATCTCTGAGCAAGCCGAGGCGGTCGCCCAGGCGGCCGAGCTGGAGGCGCGCTTGGCTTCGTTGGATGACGCGGCGAAAAGCCTGGATGGGCAAATTCGACGTACACATTGGGAAAGGGATCAGTCTGCGCTCCAACGCCTGCAAGCGGAGCGGCAGGCGTTGGTGGCCAGGATACGCGAGACAGGCGAAAAAGCTCAAGAGGGCGAGCGCCTGGCGGCAGCCCTCGACAGTGAGGAGCAAGAACTGCAGCCAGCGTGGGTGGCGGGGACTCGACGGATGGCTCAGCTGAACGAGAAGATACGCAGCGCCGAAGCGGAGTTGGCGCGCGCCGAAGCGGAGTTAGAGAGTTTTCAACGCGAACGCGAGGATGGGGAAGGACGCGTCCGACGGCTGTGGCAGCAATTGGAAGCAGTGGCCAACGCGGACCCCGGGGAAGCCGGGCTGAGGCAAGAGGTCACGGAGGCGGCGGAGCAAAGCCTTCGGTCGTTGGCGGCCGAGGTCGAAGCGGCTCGCGAAGATGTGGCCCAGCGGCGTGTCGAATTGGCGGACCTTGAAGGCTGCCGGGGCGAAGTCAGCTCGGCACTCGAGGCCCTGGCCAGAGACCAGGCACGGTTGGAAGGCGTGCTGGGGCTTCCCCACGCGGGCGCAGATATCGCCAGCGGTTGGCACGCTTTAATGGCCCGGTACGAGACGATGAGCCGGGAATTGGCTGGCCTTGGAGCGTCGGCAGAGAAGGCTCAACGGGCCCATGCGTCCTGGATAGCGGAACTGCGTGCCCGAGAAGAACGGGCGAAAGACCTTCGGCGGCGTTGGCAGGAAGTCGGGGTCCGCCTGAAGGCGTTGGCTCCCGAGGCCGGGGCGCCCAGTATGGGCCCGGGGGTCCGGGCCGTGTTATCGGCCCCGTCCGGAATCGCCCGTGCCCCCATCGGTACGGTAGGATCGGTGCTCCGCATCGAGGAGCGATTGAAGCCGGCCATGATGGCGGCTCTCGGCGGGGCCCAGCAAGATTTGGTGGTCGACTCCGAAATGACGGCGCGGCAATGGGTCGAGTGGCTGAAGCGGGAAGGCCGCGGGCGGGCGACGTTCCTGCCGTTGGATGTCCTGCGGCCCTATGCCCTCAATGAGCGCGATCGCCAGTTTGGCATCGGCCCCGGCGTGGTGGGCTGGGCGGTCGACCTGGTGGATTTTGACCCTGCGGTAGAGCGTGCGGTCCGCCATGTGTTGGGCCGAATCCTGGTGGTGGAACGCCTTCAAGACGCGACCCGTCTGGGCCGCGAACACCGATTCCGATTTCGCACGGTGACGTTGGATGGTCAGATTTTGCATCCCGGTGGGGCAATTAGCGGAGGTTCGCGCGTTGGCGAGGATCGCCGCCGCAACGAATATGTCAGCTTGGAACGTGAGCATCAGCAGTTGGAGGAAAATTGGAGTCAAACTGAGCGCGAAGTTGAGGAAGGACGCCGGCTGTTGGCTGGCTTGGCCTCCAAAGCGGATGCTCAGCGCACGGCGTGGAATGCGCTCAACGTTGAGGTCCGGCAGCTGCGGCAAACGATGGAGGGTCTGAGCCACCTTGGTTCTCCGCAAGCTTTGGTGGCCCGGGAGCGGGAATTGTCCGCCCGATCAGCGGAGCTCACCAACCAGCTGGACGCGGCGCGCGCCCAGCTCGGCCTGTCTGAGGCGGTCCTCGCCGATAAAGAGCGCGAACTGGCCACGCTGCGCCGGGAAAGCAACGAGCGGGAACAGGCCGAAACGGTGCGGCGCGCACTGCGCGAGCGGGATCGCTCGGATCGCGCTCGCTGGTCGGAGGAATTGGCGGAGTTGACCGAACGTCTTGAGCGGCTTAAGACAGCGTCAGACACACGGCAACCACAGGTGCATCGCCTTCAGCAACAGATATTGGATTGGAAAACCGCCGGCGAGGACTTGAAGCGCACGACAGACGAGGCGGCCAAACGGCTGCAAGCGGTGCGAACCGCCAGACGGCAACGGGATACCGCACGCAGAGAACTGGAGAAATCCGTCGCAGACGCGAAGAGCCGGCTGGCCGAGGTCGAGCAGTCGTTGAGCGCCATTACCGCCCGATGGCAGGCGGCCCCTTTGACGGATTGGGAACGTGAGCGGCGTCCGCTGTCGAACGAAGACTTGCCCGCTGCCGAAGCAAGACGGGTTCAGATTCGTACCCAGATATCCCAGTTGGGGCCCGTGCAAGCCGGAAGCCTGTCGCGCTACCGTGCGGCGTGCGATCGCCGTGACGAATTGCTGGGGGAGATTGGAGACGTCGAGGCGGCCCAGGCGGAGATGCAAGCCACGATCGCCGAGCTCGACGACACGGTCGCCGAGCGGGTACGGGCAACCGCCAAGGCGGTCGAGACGGAATTTCAGCGGTGCTGCGAAACGCTTTTCGGCGGGGGCACGGCATCGTTTCGTTGGGTTGGGGACGGGCAATCTGGCATCGATTTGTGGGTCGCACCGCCGGGCAAACGGCCGGCTCGGCTGAGCCTGCTCTCTGGCGGGGAAAAAGCCCTCGGGGGAGTAGCCTGGCTTTTCAGCCTACTGGCTATCCGGCCGGCACCGTTTGTTGTCCTCGATGAAGTGGAGGCCTCTTTAGACGAAATGAACGCAGAGCATTTCAGCCGATTTTTGCGGACGCGGCGGGGAGAGAGTCAGCTGATCGTGATTACCCATCATAAGGCCACCATGGAAGCGACCGACGCACTGTGGGGCATAAGCGGTGACGGGAAAGGCCAGAGCCGGGTGATCTCCGTGCGCTTGGAAGACCCGGATGCCGCCAAAGAGGCGTAAGGCTTAGCGGACCGGATCGGTAATGCTATGATGAGATGCGGAACCTAGACCCGTTCCCTATGACGCGTAATCAACGCAGGTCCGCGATGGGCAGCGGGCCCCGAACACCGCGGATCTACTCAGCGGGCAAACGTTGGGCGGCACCATCTGCAGGCGACCCCCAAAAAAGGAGAGCGTGGATGCCGGGATTATGGGAACGACTGCGCGGTGGCCTGACACGCACCAGGCAAGGGCTCGGCGATCGCATTCGAGGCGTGTTCGCCGATCGCCAATGGAGTGACGATCTATGGGAAACTCTTGAGGAAATTCTCTACGAAGCCGACCTGGGCGTCGATACGGTGAACTTTCTCTTGGAGCAGACGCGGGCCGAGGTGCGCAACCAGCGCCCGCGCGAGGCCACAGCCGTCGTGGAGATGTTGAAGCGACACATGATGGAATTGGTCCGGGTGAGCGGCGACCCACGAAGCCTAACCGCAGATCGGCCGACGGTGTGGATGGTCGTCGGTGTCAACGGGACGGGCAAAACGACCACCGTCGGGAAAATGGCTTACCAAATGCGGGTACAGGGGTTTGATGTTATTCTGGGGGCCGCTGACACGTTTCGCGCAGCGGCTCAGGAACAGTTGTCCGTGTGGGCTTCCCGGGCTGGGGTTGAGATGATCGGGCAAGACTACGGTGCCGACGCCGCCGCGGTGGCGTTCGACACCATCCGGGCGGCGTCGGCTCGGCACGCCGACTTAGTCATCATCGATACCGCAGGCAGATTGCATAACAAAGCCCAGCTCATGCAAGAATTAGCTAAGGTGCATCGGGTGACCGGACGTGCCCTGGCTGGCGCTCCGCACCAGGTGTGGCTGGTGCTAGACGCTACCACGGGCCAGAACGGCCTGCTTCAAGCCCAGGTGTTCCTAGAAACCGTGCAGGTGACCGGGATCGTTCTAACCAAGCTAGACGGCACCGCCAAAGGCGGCGTGGCCCTTTCCGTTTCTCGACAACTCCACATCCCCGTGCGCTGGGTAGGGGTTGGCGAAAATCTCGACGACTTGATGCCCTTTGACCCTGAGGCTTATGTGGAGGCCATCATAGGACGGCCCAGTTAATGCCTAGATCCGGCTTGGCGTGCGGCGCACGGGCTCGAGACCAAGCCGGTTATGACCCAGAGTTGGCGGTCGCACTTCCCATCAGAATTTCGAGTGCTTGAATCTGACCGTGGGAGTTGAGGGAAACCCGGGCCTGCTCGCCCGGCGCGACAGACGTAGTCAGACTGGTGGCATCCTTGAATTCGAGTTCAAACTGCGAGGCGAGGGTCAGGGAATACCCGTTCAGCGAAATCGTAGACGGACTGACTGCCGAGATGGTGCCGGTGAGATGATGGGACGCCGGCAGACCGCTGTCGCTTTTTAGCAATACGGCGTCGATCTGGCCGCTGGCGTTTAGGTGAGCAACCAGCGTGCTGCCTACCGGGATGTCACTGGTCGTGAGGACATATCCGTGGTAGCGGACGCGTACGCTGGTGGCGTAAGCATACGTCGTGCTGCCGATGGTTAGCCCGGTCGGTGAGATCGCGCTTACCGTTCCGGACACGTGGGTCGGGTGTTTGACGCGAATGACGGTGACCTGACCGGAGGCGTTAAGGTTCAGGGATACCTGGGTGCCGGTGGGGAGCTGGGACCAGGAGGTGACCGCGTCGCCGCGGACCACCACCGAAGAGGCCACGGTTAATGCGTAGCCATCGACGGTAATCGTGTTGGTGCCCAACGCGGTAATGGTGCCTTGTACTTCCCGCTCGGGGGGCAAATTGGCGTCGGTCTTCAGGAAAATTCTGGCCACCGTACCGTCGTGCAGTTGCAGGGTGGCCGTGGATCCCACCGGAATTGCAGACAGGTTGAGTGAAAACGGGCCGTAACGCACCGCGGTCTGCGGAGTGGTAGAGTATGTGGTGCCGCCAACGGTGATGCTGGTAGCGCTAACCGCGGAGACCGAACCGCTGACGAGGTTGGGCCGCCGAATGGCGATGACGTGCCCGTCCTTGTCGATTTTCAGCATGATGTGAGCGAGGCCCTTAACCTTAGCCAAGACCTGTGCCAACGCCTTCGGCACGACATAGACTCGGCCGTCGAGTCTAATCCGAGCATGATCCTTTCCCATCGTCTGGAATTTGCCACCGACCCAACCGTGGGCTGAAAAATCCGCTCCGGTAAGCAGCAATCCGCCGCTTAGGGCGATCGGCATAATCCAATGCAAGGCTTTGGTACGCATAGTGTGAAACGCTCCCTTCTGGTGATCCCGTGACGGTGAATTGGATGACGTGAATGTTGAATCTGTATATGGGATTCGCAATCTTGGGCGAATTTGCTGGGGTGGCTCAGCAATTTTTAAGGATGGGGGCTTTCGCATCAACGGGGTCGCCCGCGGCTGGGCGCACCAGCCCATAGAGGGCCCGGCTGCTGATCTCCCGGGGTGCGGCGGCAAGGTGGCAACCGAACATTCCTCACCTGACGGCCAGTGGTTAAGTCCGCTCTGAAGCGTGAAGCGTGAAGCGTGAAGATGGAAGCTGGCACCCCGCAAGAGGGTTTGCTTTCCAGATTTGTCGCCAAAGGGTCTGTCCGAAATTACGCAAGGCGGTAAGAGCAAAAGCCGAACGCCGTCGAGAGAACGGGGTTCTGATCCACCGGAGCGCGCATCTTGCGTGTCATCGGTGGGCCGTGCCAGCCCACAATCGCCTGAGATCCCAAACGACGGACCCCCCCTGAAGCCCAAAAACTTCCTAATCCAAAAACCGCCCTCCCAATCCCCATCGTATCGAACCTTCCTGCGTCATAGCTGGCCGCGCGGCAACTGACAATTGACGGTGCGACCGCAAATTCTTATACTGAAACGTGATGGGTATAGTGGTTGCATGGGTATTCTATAGCACGTTTGATTGCGCCTAATCTTGTGGTAAGCAAGAGCGGAGGAACCAGAACTTCGGGGTGAATCGCGAAAGCGAGGGGCGAGCTACTCCGCCCCAACCCGTCAGCTAACTTCGCAGGCGTCGGGGGCAAGGGTTATCAATATCTAAAACCTTTCAGCGCCCCGGTTCGGAGCGTCTTTTTCGTTTGCGCGGAGGAGGATGGAGTGGATGCGAGGACGAGTCCTGGAACTGTCCATGGCTGCGGATCCCTTAAACGCCATTGACGGTGGTGCGGTGGGGGGTCAACAGGTTTTGGTGCGTGAAATGGTTCGGGGGTTGGGTCAGCGGGGCATCGGGGCGGACGTAGTAACCCATGACTGCGGTGGAGCCACGCCTCGGCGTTCGTCTTTGGGCCCGTTGAGTCGCGTGGTGCGCATCGGAAACGGGCAAGGTCTGCCGCAGTCAGATGCCGATTGGGTGGTTCAGGCATCCCGGCTGGCGGACGAGGTATCGGAGTGGATAGCCAAGGAGGGCGTTGAATATCGGTTGATTCACAGCCATTTCTGGATATCGGGCATGGTGGCTCAGGAAGTGTCACGACGTTTGGGCCTTCCCTGGGTGCATTCGCCCTATAAAATGGCCAAGTGGATCCATCGTTCGGGGCAGCTGTTGCCAGCGCGCCGGGTGGAAATAGAGCGTAGCTTGATCAATGAAGTGAGCGCGGTAGTGGTGGCCTATCTCGAAGAAGGCGAACTGATTCACGCCGACGCTCCGCGGACGCCGCTCTACGTGATTCCGCCTGCCGTGGATTCGATGACCTTCTTTGTCCGTGATGCTGGCCCGGTATTGAAGGGGCTGGGACTAACGCGGCGACCGGTCGTGTATGTCGGACGTCTGGCTGACGGGGTGGGCCTGAAGGGTGTATTAAAGGCCATGTGCCAAAAGCGGTTGCCGGAGGAATTTACCTTGGTCGTCGTCGGCGGCAGGCTTGGCGAAGTGAGTGGGGGTCGCGCCAGGGATCCTGAGTTCGCCAGCCTGGTTCAAGCATTGGGACCGCACGTTCAGTTGGTGGGCCCTATGCCCCATGCCGCGGTCGCCCAGTACTGCTCCGCCGCCGTGGCGGTCTTGGCCCCCAATCAGGGACCGACCCTGGGGATGGCGGTCATCGAGGCTTTGGCCTCTGGCCGCCCCGTGGTAGGCAGCCGAGTCTCAGGCGTCAGCGATTGGATTGTTCCTGGTCTGGACGGTTTGCTCTATGATGCCGACGACTTTTCCGGGATGCTGGAAGGATGTCTTAGTCTTTGGAATCATACCGAACGAGCCAGAACGATGGGCATGGCCGGCTATGACAAGGTACATCGCCAACATTCGATAGAATTCATGACGGAGCAGTTGCTCCGCGTGTACGAGGAGGTGATGAACGATGAGCGGGTTAAGACGGGTGTTGGCCACGGATATTGATGGTACTTTAATCGGGCACGGCGGGGAAGACCATCTGGTGGCGTTTTTCGACCGGCATCCGGATTTGGCCGTGATTTATTTGACCGGGAGGACTCGACATAACGCTGAGACGGTGTTGCGTCGCTATGGATTCCCGGCTCCGCTAGCCGTGGCCACCGAGGTGGGGGCGGAGATCTATTGGGGTCGCCACATGGTGATGGATGACATCTGGGCGTTTCAACAACGTCAAGAGTGGTCCCCACGGCGTATCCGCCATTTGTTGGAGGCGGTCGATGCCGTGCGTTATCGTGGCCGCAGTTCCCACTGGCGGCTGGCTTTTGACGTGCATGAGCCCGGAGTGCTCAGGGAAGTGCGTCACCTGCTGGCACGGGAGCAAGTTGCTGTCCATCTGCTGTGGGAAGAGGCCGATCATCGCCTCGATGTTTTGCCGGCCAAGGCTCACAAGGCGCTTGCGCTCAACCATATCTTAAACCGGGCCGGCATCCGCTCCCGCGCATGCTTCGTCGCCGGCAACGGGGAAAATGATCGGGACCTGATGCAAGGGCGTTTCCCTGGGGTAATTGTGGCCAATGCCTGTCATCGCTTGAAATCGAGCACGTCAAACACGATTTGGCAAAGTTCACGACCGGGAGCCTACGGCGTGATTGAAGGTCTTACCCGATGGTGCAACGGGGAACCGGGAAAACCAGCCATGGTCGGGTCCGAGGAGGCTGGTTCAGCATAGCCCCCGGGCCGCCGCCGCGCAACGTACCAGCCGGCCGGGGCCCCAGGGGGCCCCGGGGTGATTCCGGCATGACTACGGCTTAATCCACGACATCATACTGCGTAACTTGGCCCCCACCTCTTCAATCGGGTGATTCAGGGTCTTGTCCCTCAGCGCGTTGAAGACCGGACGGTTGGCTTGGTTCTCCAAAATCCATTGTTTGGCAAACTCTCCGAATTGGATGCGTTGCAACACGTCGCCCATGGCGGCCCTGGTACCCTCGTTGATGACGCGTGGTCCCGAAACATACGCCCCGTATTCGGCCGTGTCGCTTATCGAATACAGCATGCGGGCCAGGCCACCTTCGTACATCAGGTCGACGATGAGCTTGAGTTCGTGGAAGCATTCAAAGTACGCGATCTCCGGCTGGTATCCTGCCGCTACCAGCGTCTCAAATCCCATCTTTACCAATTCACTGATGCCGCCGCACAAAATGCTTTGTTCACCAAACAGGTCGGTTTCTGTCTCTTCTCTAAACGTCGTTTCTAGCACCCCAGCCCGGGTTGCCCCGATCCCCTTGGCGTGGGCCAAGGCCAAAGCTTTGGCGCGGCCGGTGGCGTCCTGATGAACCGCGACCAAGGCGGGAACGCCCCCGCCTTCGGTGTACACCCGGCGCACCAGGTGACCGGGACCTTTGGGTGCTACCATGATGACGTCAATGTCGGGGCCGGCGACAATCTGACCAAAATGGATATTGAAACCGTGAGAAAACAGCAATGCCTGTCCCGCTCGGAGATGCGGTTCAATCTGCTCCCGGTATACTCCCGCCTGCCGTTCGTCGGGCAGTAAAATCTGGATAATATCCGCCTGCGCGACCGCCTGGTCGACAGACATCACGGAAAAGCCGTCTTCTTCGGCTTTGTCCCAAGAAGTCCCTGGACGAAGCCCAATAATTACCCGAACACCGCTGTCCCGAAGGTTTTGTGCCTGTGCGTGTCCCTGACTTCCGTAGCCCAGCACAGCCACCGTCTTGTCGCGGAGGAGTCCCAGATCCGCAGCATCGTCGTAATACATTTCGACCAACCAAGCCATCTCCTTCCTTTCCTGGCAGAGGCATGTGGCCCCTGCCGTTATTGTAATCGATTTGTCGAAGACATTGGCAAGTTTGCGGACAACGCCGCACCCAGGGATCGCTGAGCGATCAGATCGGCGCGGACCGTGGACACGGTGCCGAACTACGTGGCCGAATTGCCATGCTTTCACCTGCCCCGAAATCGTACAGCCTTGGAAGATCAACACCAAATTTGAACAAAATGCCCGCGCATTCCCCTTCCCAGGCGAAGCCGGGAGGGGGTCAAGCGGGCGGCGGCCTCTTGGCCGCCTTGCGAGGTTTTTCTTTCGTTCCTTGAGCTTCGACATAACGTTTCACCGTTTCCAACGAGGCCCCGCCGACACTCCCGACGTAATCAGCACGGTGCCAAAAGCGAGCGATCCGGGCTCAAAGTCTTG
>JAJZZH010000033.1 GCA_021797675.1 Bacillota bacterium
CACGGGGGGCGACCGACCCTGCTGGGGCGCGCCATCGGGGAACTCGGTCGGATTTACAAAACGCGGTACCTGTTGGCTTATTTGGATGACGAAAGCTACCGGCGGCGGATTCTCACCCAGCTGAATCGGGGCGAAGCGCGACACAGTCTCGCCCGGGCGGTGTTCTACGGGAAACGGGGCGAATTGCATCAAGCCTACCGCGAAGGTCAAGAGGATCAACTGAACGCGCTGGGGTTGGTCGTCAATGCCATTGTGCTGTGGAATACACGATACATGGAACAGGCGCTGGCATTAATCCGCCAGCGCGGAATCACGGTGTTGGACGACGACGTGGCGCGTCTCTCCCCGCTCGGGCATGACCACATTACCATGTTGGGGCACTACTCCTTCGAGGTCCCGGAGATCGTCGCGCAAGGTCATCTCCGGCCACTATCGTCGTTGGATGAGTAGGTATCCAATCCTATTGCCATTTTCGTTCCATTGCTACAGAAACCCCTAATCCAGGAGGGATCATTCAGGTCGCCAGGGTCCCCGGACCCTGACCCCCAAATGCTTGAATGCTTACCTACCGACCTCTTTCCCAGCGTGTGGATCCGCCAGACGACCGCGACCGTCGGATTTGTGCGCGATCGACCGTTCCAGATCCGTCAGCAACGCCCGATAAGATTTGCCAAAAGCCTATTGTTAACATAGACTATATAGGGTATTATGTTGCCGTCGGGCATCTCCGGCGGCGCTGGGGAGCCAAACCAAAGGGGGGAGCGGTGCCAATTGCCCGGGGGCAAACAGACCGCGATGGAGAATGGATAGCGCAGTTGACGGACCACGCGTGGCCTTTGGCCCTAACGACCCACTTGTGTTGCGCAGTGTGGCTGCCTACCGGGCGGCGCTGGCCCGGTACCAAGATGGCACGCTCGACGGCGCCCACTTTCGCATGGCGCGGATCCAGGCGGGGGTGCATCTGCAACGTGCCCCGAGCACCCGTTACATGGTGCGGATCAAGGTGCCCTACGGCCTGTTAACCGTTCCCCAACTGCGTGCATTGGCGGCCGGAACGCGCTGGGGATCGCCGGATTTACACCTGACAACGCGACAGGCCGTCGAGTTTCATGACGTGAACCTGCAGGACACGCCCGCCCTCTTAGCCGAGATGGCCGCGGCGGGCCTCTCGGGCTGGGAGGCGGGAGGGAATTCGGTTCGCAATGTGACCGGATGTCCCTGGCTGGGGACATGTCCGCTCCAGTCATTCGACCCGGTGCCGGTCGCGCGGGAGATCGTGCGCGACTTTATGGCCGACCCGACCTTGGAATATTTGCCGCGAAAGATCAAACTGGGACTCTCCGGATGTGCCCAGGACTGTGCGGGCATCCGCCTGCAAGACATCGGATGCCTAGCCCGGAGCCGGCAAGGGGCACCCGGATTTTCCGTGTACGTCGGGGGCGGCATCGGAGCCGCGCCGAGGTTGGGTGAATCCCTGGCGGATTTTGTTCCGCGATCGGCGATGCCGGCCTTGTTGAGGGCTGTGATCCGGACTTTTGATCGTCTAGGCAATCGCCAAAACCGTCACCGGGCGCGACTCAAATGGTTAGTGGGAGAGATGGGCATGGTCGCGTTTCGCGCTGCGGTGGAACAGGAATATGCGGTAATCGGTGGTCCCCCGTTTAGCTGGCAAATCGAAGATGCAGGCGTCGGGCGCCCCGCGGCCCCGGCCGACGTGCCATCGGACATCCAGGGGGTCGACCGGGCTTGGCTGCAACACGGCGCCCATCCGGAACGAGACGGCCGGTGGGCCGTGACGCTGGCCTGGCCGGGCGGTGCAGTCCCGCCGTCGGCGGCTACGACCATTGCCGATTGGGCCCAGTCCTGGGGCAACGGTCCGCTGTCGATTACCACCCGCCAGGAAATTATTTTACACGGCGTGGAACAGGCTGTTCTGCCCCAACTCTTCGCCCAGATCGCGGCGGAGCGTCCTGAGCAAGTGGTTCCCTCCGTACCGGTAGTAAGTTGCCCCGGCGCCCCGTATTGCAACCTGGCGATTACGCGTTCTGGAGCGCTAGCGCAGGTGTTGGCGAAAGCCTTGCTAGATGATGCGCGGATGCACCAAGCCCAAAGGTGCCCGGAACTTACCATCCGTGTGGCTGGATGCCCCCATTCCTGCTCTCATGCCCGATTTGCCACGCTCGGGTTAATTGGGGGCGCGGCCCGTTTGGGAAGCCGGATGATCCCGGTTTACACGCTGTTTTTGGGCGGGCAGGAAGACGGTCTCGAACCGATAGCCGGCGTGCCCACCGTGCGTATCCCGGCTAAGCGGGTCCCGGCGGCCGTGTTGCGCATGCTAGGCGAATTCCGCCAAACGGCGGCGGCCGACGAATCGTTTGTGGCCTGGGCAATCCGCCGGGGGATTTTGCCTGCCGCAGCGCGATGAGGGGAGGAGGATGAACTTGAGTTCCCATCGGACCCTGAGGGTATGCGAGGAATTTTTCACCGGCTTGTTGCTTGCTGGCGCCGAGGACGACCCCGGGCTGGCCTACGATTGGGGCGAATCGCGTCCATTTGCTCTGGCGGTGGGCGAAGCGGAGTGCGATAACGGCACCTTACGGGAGATCGCCCGGGAATCCGCTACCCAGGAGGAAGCGAGCGATGCAGCAGTTACCCCTACGGATTTGGAGCAGTGGCTGCAAGCAGGGCGAGCGGTTGTGGTCGACGTGCGCACGGCGGAAGAGGTCGTCGCGGGCCATATTCCGGGCGCGCGTTGGGTGCCTGGCGCACGATTGGACGTTTGCAGCGTGGCATCCGACAAAGTGGTGGTCCTGGTCTGTCGCACCGGCGGTCGCAGTCGCGCGGCGCTCAAGATTTGGCAGGGTCAGGGCGTAAATGGTGTGGTCTATTTGAAAGGGGGAATGGAGGCTTGGTCGGGCCCGGTGACGAACGGCACGCGTGATATGGCGACCTTGGGCCCTACGATTGATTAAGTGGACGTTGCTGGACAAGCTTTGCCGGACGCAGGCAAACTGCGCCGTCGGGGAAAGTTGACGTCGGCGGGGCTCCTGGCACGCACCGAACTTGTCAAATGGTTCGGCGCCTCCGTACTCCGTTAAGGGGGACGACAAGCGCTCGTCCTTCCTGGAGGGGAAGCCCCGGGACTCCTTTTTTTGCATCGCTCGACTAACTTGGCTTGGGCCCCCTCAGTCCAGCACTGCCTGAATAATGGGCCTGGGAGGGGGGTGGCGGGCCCGGCCGGGATCGGGATGATTCCCCCAATTTTGAGCGCTCGATGGAGCCTGCCATCGGCGCGAGCACGATGTCGGTCCGCCCCGCATATTGGTGGGCAATGGTCGGCTTCAGTTGGTCGTCCGTGATGATGGCGGCAAACTGATCGACGCGGCCAAACTCGCTTACGGAGCGAATATTGAATTTGGTATGATCCACCAGCAGGAAGTTCCGGCCAGCGGCGCGTATCATATTGCGCTTCAGCTCGCCTTCGCCCAAATTGAAGTCGGTGACCCGGCCTTCCTCGTCAACCCCGTAAGCTGAAAGGAAAGCTTTCGTACTATGCACATGGTTGAAAATGGCCACCCCGGTTGCCCCCTCGACGCTGTTTTCATCACGCAGTTCGCCGCCAATCATAAATACCCGGATGAGGGGGTTTTCGCGCAGAACTTGGGCGGAGAAAATTCCGTTGGTCAATACCGTGAGATGCAGGCGTACACGCTGCAGCACCTGGCTTAGGTGCAGGCAGGTGGTGCTGCTATCAATAATCAGCGAGTCATGGTCCTGAATGAAGCTCAACGCGACTTCGGCGATGGCATCCTTGTGCAGGCGTTGTTGGGCGGAACGGCGAACGAACGAGGTGCTTTCAGATTGCGGATACGGGTTGATCGCGGTGGCCCCGCCATGCTTGCGCTTGACGAGACCCGCGCTCTCTAGACGGCGTAAATCGCTGCGAATGGTCGCCGTGGACACATTGAGCAATTCGGCCAGCCGGTTGACGGAAACCGTGCCGCGCTGTTCCAGCAGTTCCAATAGGGCGCGTTGTCTTTCGTACACCATGAAACCCCTCCTCGCTATCGACATCCGTGCCATGGTTTGCTTCAAATAATCAGGCGCAATTTTCATATGAAAGCCAAATATGCTAAGAATATTAGCATACTCGCTTGACTATGTGCAATAGCCTCGATACGATTCAACATGAATACGAAAGTAATGAAAGACAGACGATTCCTTAGGCAAGCATGGTGAGCCAGGGCAAGGTGGTGAGGTTTTTCGGCGCCCCCGATCGAGCGGGCGGGTTGCCAAGACCAACTTCTGCACCCTCGTCGCTGACCACCATCATCGCCGGGGTGTCGCTTTCCGAACATGGTCACACTCCGCAACCCGGACGCTAGGAGCGACATCCAGACCGTCCGTGATCCGTGCACTTGGATCGCGGGGCGGCCACAGCCGAGATGGGATGGGAGGGAAGAACGATGAGCATTGCGATTGGCAGTGACGACGCCGGCTATCCTCTCAAGGAGGTGATACGCCATTATCTGGAAGAGAGGGGAGTCCGCGCTTACGATTTTGGGGTACAGGATCCTCGGCAAGGCGATTATCCCGATGTGGCCTTTAAGGTCGCCGAAGCGATTGCGCAGGGGGAGTTTGAGCGTGGAATTCTGATCTGTGGCACGGGAATCGGGATGGCCATATCAGCCAACAAGGTACCGGGTGTGTACGCCGCGCTTTGTCACGACGTGTATTCCGCAGAACGGGCGCGCAAGAGCAACAATGCTCAGATATTGACCATGGGCGGACGCGTGGTCGGGCCAGAGCTGGCCAAGACGATTGTCGAGGCTTGGCTGCAGAGCGAGTTTGAAGACGGCGGATCCACGCGCAAAATCAGGAAAATTGCGGCCTGGGAAGAGCAACATCGAGGAGGCAAGCCCCGTGAAGAAATTGCTGAATAATCCGGAACGCGCCATCGAGGAGATGACCGAGGGCATTCTGGCGGCGCATCGGGACGTCTTGCGGCGCTCAGCCCGCCACCCGCGGGCGTTGGTGCGGGCCGAGCGTGCCGACGGGAAAGCCGCGGTGATTATCGGCGGTGGGTCGGGCCACGAGCCGGCATTCTTGGGCTATGTGGGGAGCGGGTTGGCCGACGGCGTGGCGCTAGGGAATTTCTTCGCCTCACCGCCTCCCGACCCTATCGTGGCAGCCGCCCGCGACAGCGAAACGGGAGCCGGGATTCTCTTGGTCTATGGCAATTATTCGGGCGATGTCATGAACTTTGAAATGGCGGCCGAACTCCTGGCCACCGAGGGCATTCCGGTCGAGTCGTTGGTGATTGCCGACGACGTCGGCAGCGCCATCTACGAGGAGCGGAGCAGCCGCCGCGGCATTGCCGGCGAAGTCCTTGCGTACAAGATCCTGGGGGCCGCCGCCGATCAGGGCTACGCGTTATCTCCATTGGTTGGACTCGGTCGGCAGGCGATGGAGAATTGCCGGTCGATTGGTGTCGCCTGGACGCCCTGCACGCTCCCTACGACGGGGGTGGAGAGCTTTGCCTTGGCGGAAGGCGAAATGGAACTGGGGATCGGGGTGCATGGTGAACCCGGTGTACAGCGGATCGCGATGGGGAGCGCGGATCAGATCGCCGAGATCACCCTCACCACGGTGCTCGACGACTTTCCCATCGCGCCCCGGCGCGTGGCGCTCCTGATCAATGGGCTGGGCTCGACTTCCCTCATGGAACTCTACGTATATCTCCGCGCGGTGATGGCCCGCCTGGAGAAATATCGGATTGAGGTTGGATGGGTGCGGGTGGGCGAATTGATCACGTCGCAGGAAATGGGCGGCTGTTCGTTGACCATGCTGGATGTCGACGACAACCTTTTGGATCTGCTGAGGGCGCCCTGCTATGGCCTGGGCTGGCGACAGGGATGTTAGCGAAAGGAGCACCGGGCATGACAGGGCGAGACGTAATCACGTTGTTAGAATTGGTCGCGGAAAGACTCCGCGACCATCAAGATGAACTCACCGCGTTGGACAATCAGGTAGGGGATGGGGATCACGGCGTTACCATGGTGCAAGGATGGAGTGCCATTCTGGCGGCGGTCCAGCCGTTGCGCAACCAGCCGCCCAGTGAGGTATTGCGCACGGCGGGGCAGGCGTTCTTAAATGCGGTAGGGGCCACCGTGGGGCCGCTCTATGCCACGGCCTTTCTGCGCACGGCCGGGGCGGTCGACGGGAAGCTGAGCTTGGGAGCAGACGACGCTGGGCATGCCTTTGAGGCCTGGGTGGAGGGCCTTCATGCCCGCGGCAAGGCGGACGTGGGGGAAAAAACGATGATGGATGTATGGATTCCGGCGTGGGAAGCGTTTCGGGCGCAACGCTCCGAGGATCTGCAAACGAAGCTGGACGCGGCGGTCGAAGCCGGCTGGGAAGGTTTTCAGCGCACGGAAGCCATGGCGGCACGCAAGGGACGGGCCAGCCGGTTGGCCGAACGGAGCATGGGAGTCGCTGACCCGGGTGCGCTGTCCGCGTATGTCATCCTGGCTGCCGTTGGCGATTGGTTTAAAACCCGCCCAGGGGGTATGGTCTTGACTTGACTGCGCAACGTGGCCCGGCTGCTGACGCCGCGAAGTTCGTTGCCGGCACAGCACCGAGCGTTTGGTGACACCGCGAACCAGGGCAAGGGCGGGCCGAGCGAGGCCCGGGGTTTCTCGGCTGGACTGGCGCGCCCGCGCGCGTGCGTGAACTTCGCCAACGATTTTGTGCGTTCGTCGTGGGTACGTTTTGCCATCGACCAATTTGAATGCCAATCTCGCCTAGCTTGGATGGTTAGCCGGCACCCCGGCGCTTTTTCCCGTTTTGTCTTCTTCGGCGTTAGCTTCGTGAACCGGGTCGAAATCTTCTCGGCCCGTCTCCACATTTCCCCGTTTTGTCATCTTGCGGTCATTTGGCCCGTGTAGGCTTAAGACTGAACCACTGAGCCAGACGATACCATGGCGCCAAAGGACGATATTGACCGAGAGAGGACCAAGGGGGAAAAACGTGATGCGAAGCAAGTGGGCGGTGGCACTTTTGTCTGCGGGTTTCTTGGCACCCGGCGTGGTCGGGGGTAACCTGTTTGCGACAACGGCCAGCTCGAACGCTCAGGCCGATCAGGCGGCCATCCATGCGGTGGGCGGCGGCCAGGTAACCCATGTCTCCAACGATACCTATCAAGGCCAGGCCGTGTACGACATTCATGTGCTGTACGCGGGCACGGTGTACGACGTGAAAGTCGCTCAAAGCACCGGAGCGGTGTTGCAAAAAAAGCTCTCCTCGGAGAGCACGCCGGATGGCGGCGGGAGCGCGGCGTCATCTGGAACCAGTTCGCCGACCCCGGCCCATGCTGCGGTGAGTGCTAGCCAGGGCGGACAGCTAGCGATGCAGGCGGTGGGCGGCGGCTCGGTGCTCCATATCTCCGCCGACCACGCTCAGGGCATGCCGGTGTGGGACGTCCACGTGATCTACCAAGGAAAGGTCTGGGATGTGAAAATTAGCCAGGCCAACGGGTCTGTGGTGCGGAAGGTTCTTTCCCGGGAGCAATATGCTACGCGATCGTCCCGGGACACTTCGCCGGACGTCCACCGCGGGAGGGACGGCCGGGCTTCCCAAGGCTCCCGGGACCACCGGGACGCCCACGATCGCGCCGACCATGCCGCGGCCTCCGCGCCCGTCACCACGGCCGGAGTCGTCTACGGGGTCAAACTGCAAACGGTTCCTGCCGCGTACGAGGTCTATGTCAATCAGGCCTTGCAACAGGAAAACGGCAGCTTAAAATGGGTTAAACTGATACGCAAGGATAACGGTAACACCCAGGCCAATATCAAAATTCGCCGGAATCAGGGTGGAACCGTCAAGGTCAAGGACCTCTTCGGCTCCAACGGGCAACTGATTCAGGAGAAGATCAATCACTAGCTCGGCCGGATAGCGGATCGGGAGGAGGGCTTGTCCTCAGGCACCTCCTCCATTTTCACCGAAGGCGAGCGACGGGATGGCAGGGGCAGCAGCTTGGCCGCCACGGTGTGGACAAGGAGAGGAATCATGTCGAACCAGCGGGCTTGGCGGATGGGCGGATTGGCCGCGATGTTCTTCATGCTTTTGATGATCCCGGGATTTATCGCCTTAAATGAAATCCCGGCCCCGGCTCAGGCTGCGCCCACCACCGTTCAGGCATCTTTGGCTCAAATGCGCGCGGATTTTCCAGCGGGGCAAATTCTCACCGTGGTTCCCGATGTCTACCATCGCCGCACGGTGTACCGGTATCGCGTCCGCACCATAAATGGCCGCCTGTGGCATTTTTACATCGACGTATTGACGGGCCGCATCATCGCGCGGGTGCCGGTGCGTGCGGCAGCGGGGACCGGGGCGTTGAGCGGTGCGGCGGCGAATCCGAGGTCGCGGCGCGCACAAGCCATCCGGCTCGCCCGGAGTGCCGTGGGTGGCGGGCAGATCGTCACGGTGGAAACCTCTTCGGAAGATCAGGGACGCACTTACGTAGTAAAATTGTTACTGACGAACGGACAATATGCTAACGTGCACGTGATCCCCAAATTGTCCAAGGTGCTTGCGGTACAGATAGGTCGGGCGGACCGCTAGCACTCCGGGCCGATGCGGGATGAGATGAAAACCCGAAGCAGAAGGGGGGCAGCGGAAATCCGTCGGGGCGCTGGGGACCTTGCACGGCGGCGACCCAACCGCGATATTCGATGGATGAGGCGATAGAGGTCTTGATTGTCGAGGACCACCGAGAAATCGCCCGCTGGCTCAAGGGCGAATTGGCCCACTACCAGTGGCGGGCCGAGATTGCCGAAACGGTAGAAATGGCTTTGGCCCTGGCCCGGCGCCGGAGCTACCCGGTGATCCTGCTCGATATTATGTTGCCCGATGGCGACGGGATTGCCTTATGTCAACGCCTAAGAAATTTTACGAATGCGGCCATTCTCATGGTGACGGCCAAGGACGACGTGCGCGACCGTATCCGCGCCTTGGATGACGGAGCCGATGACTATATCATCAAGCCTTTTTCGGTGGAGGAGTTAATGGCCCGAATCCGCGCCGTGCTCCGGCGGAGCAGCGGAGATCGGGGTCCGGTGGTGGAATTTCAAGACCTCCGGTTGTGGCCCGAAGAGCGCGCAGCGGAACAAAACGGCCAGCCGCTCAATCTCAGTCGTCGCGAATTTGCGTTGCTGTCCGTCTTAATGCAAAACGCCAACCGGGTTTTGTCTCGCGACCAATTGTTGGAGCAGGCGTGGGGCTACGATTTCTACGGGGAGTCCAACGTGGTGGAGGTGACGGTGCGCCGCCTGCGCGATCATCTCCAGCGCGACGGTAAGGTGACCATCAGCACGCTGCGCGGGGTTGGCTATATTTTGCGATCCGCGCATGACTAGGCGGACGGCCGTTCGTACCTGGAGAATTGGCTGGGCCCTGATGGTGGGCATCGGCGCTGCGGTGATGGTCGCCGGGCTGAGTTCGGGCTGGTTCGTCTATTCCCTCGCGAAGAACGCATTAATCCGGGAGGGAATGCAGGAGATCGTCGTGGTGGGAACCACGTCGGCCCAAAAACTTACCCAAGAGTACCGTCGCCATCCCGTCCGCGCTCCGGTTGAAGACCTGACGGATCTCGCGGCGGCGGGGCATCTGTACGTGCTCCTCCAGTCGTCCGACGGGCGCTTTATCGGATCCAGTGGCCCCCTGCCGCCGGTTTTGCCCCAGCTCGGATGGATTCACACGGGCCCCTCGGGGTGGCTTGAGTGGCAGGGGGTTCCCTATGTATTTTCGGTCACGGCACTTCGCCTCGGCGACCGGGACCGGCAGTTGATTATCGTCCACGGCCTGGATCGCACGGCTTTGTTGTTGTCAACCCTCCGGACGGCCCTCTTATTGGGAGAAATCTTGCTGATGGGGATTAGTATCTTGGCGGTCGCCCTCGTCGTTCGCCAAGTCACTGACCCATTGCGCTCGCTGGAGGCGGTGGCCGAGACGGTAACCTTTCAGGGCAAGCATCAGGAGCGCGTGGTCCTGCAATCCAACCTGAGCGAGGTGGTTTCGTTAACCCATTCGTTCAACCGGATGTTGGACCGCCTGTTAAGCGCGCAAGAACGAGAACGGCAATTTATCAGCAATGCGGCACATTCGCTGCGCACGCCGATTCACGTCATCCGAGGCTATGTGCATACCTTAAATCAATGGGGGCGCGATGATCCCGAAAACCGCCATCAGGCCTTAAAGGCCCTGGCCCGCGAATCCTTGGCGATGGAGACCCTGGTCAATCGCCTGTTGCAGCTTTCGCAGGTGGAACAAGGCGATCCGCCGGCCTTGCAGCGCCTCGCGGTGCTCCCTTACCTGAGAGGCATCTTGCCGAATCTGCGAGACACCTGCCTGCACCATCCGTTGACGCTGGATGTTCACAGCCAGGACGTGCCTGACATACTCTCTGAGCCCGACTTGCTGGAAGCCGTGCTGCGCACGCTGGTGGAAAATGCCGATACCTATGCCGACCCTGACACGCCGGTGGCGCTGACCGTCGATTGGCTGGCAGGCGGCCGCCGGGTGCGCATTGGCGTGGTCAACCAAGGGCCAGAAATTCCTCCGGGCGACGTGGAACGCCTGTTCGACCGCTTCTATCGCGCCCGGCAAGCGGATTCGAGTGGGCATTATGGACTCGGCTTGGCCATTGCCAACAGCATCGTGGCGCGGATCCAAGGAGCCTGGGTGATTGAAAGTCACCATGGCCGGACTACCTTTGCCATCGATTTGCCGGCCGTCTGGCGGAAGTGAACGGCTAGCGGGGTCCAGGACCTTGGTCGGGTGGCGGCCCCCCGCTGGGATGGGTTTCCTGCGGGCCAGCCTGGCCGTTAGCGGTGGGCGCTGAAGCCGCTCCGGAATTCGCTGGGTCCACCCCGGGCGCGGCGATTTTGCGGCCGGAAGGCTTTCCCAGGCGCGCCCGCCGCCCTCCCCGCTGGCGGTCCCACCACATCCCGATCGCGCCGATGGCCACGCCCACCAGCATCGCCAAGAGGACGAGCAACACCAGGGGAACGTGGGGCAAGATCCAAAAATACAAGTGCAACTGCACCGGTTGGCGGTTTTGCAAGGCGGCGATCACGACCACGATAATCCCCGCCAAAGCCCCCATCAACCGCCCTAACGTCTTCGGCATGCCTCGCCCTCCTCCCGGTCCCCCGCGCTGGGGACTCGAAGGGGTCTTCGCGGTCGATGAGGACAATTCCTGCTTGCCGACCTTCCGATTCATGGTCATTCGCGGATCGGTCGGCTTCATCGCGATAGCGCCGCATCCAACAGCAAGGACATGCCGCCTAGATATGGGGCACGGTCAGCCAGCGTGCTGGTGGCCAGGCGCACCTGGCTCAGCGAACCCAAAAACAGTTCGTCTTCCAGGGCTTTCATTAACATGGGTTTCCACCACGATAGGCTTTGGGCGACGCCTCCCGACAGCACGATGAGGTCAGGATGCAAGACCAGGATAACGACGCTGAGGCCAAAGGCGAGCGCCCGACAGAATTGATTCCACAGGGCGAGACTCTCGGGCTGGCCGGCCTGCAAGGTGCCCACCACATCGCGGGCAAAGTCGTCAGCGGGCAGTCCCTGCTCCCGGAAGAGTCGGGTCAGAGCCTTGGCGCCCACCATGGTCTCCACGCATCCGGTCTTTCCGCATCCGCAGCGAATGCCGTCCCGGTTCCATGTGATGTGGCCAATTTCACCGCTTTCTGGGGTATCCCACAGCTGTCCGCCGCGGACCAGTCCCATCGCGATGCCGGTTCCGATGACGACGTCGGCCATCGTCTGGCGTGGGGTCAGCTCGCGTCCCGCCCCGAAACGCCACTCACCCAAGGTGTGCAGACGCACGTCGTTTTGGATCATGGTGGAAAGGCCCAGGCGGTCCCTGGCGGCGTCGGCCAGCGCCACATTGCGCCAGCCGAGATTGGCATTGATTCGGACCACGCCCGTGTCGGCATCGACCAGGCCAGGAATGCCTAGCACGAGGCCAGCCGCCGGTTCCGCGCCGCCGAGCTCGGTGATCATGGCCGCCAGGCGGTCGAGCACCCGTTCCGGCGTCGGGCACGGCGGCGTTTTGGCCCAGACCTCGCGGACCACTCCCGGATCGCGAGCGATCAGGGCCATACGCATGTTCGTCCCTCCGACATCAGCCACAAAGCCGAGCGTCGATTGATTTTCCACCGTCCATCGTCCTTTTCGTGCGTGGGGGTATGAAAAGGGCAGGGTGCGCGTCGCCCTTCGACCACGCGCCCACCGGCAGTCGGCCGGGCACGCCCCGCTCCAATCTTGCCCAATTGTAACATGATGGACGGGCTAGAACGTACAGATATCGTGCATGATGCGTTTACGCGGCGCAGTCGAGCGGCCGCCTGGGCTGCCGAAACCCTGGGCAGGGGCCGCGATCCGGCAAATCCGCCCAAAGTCGGAACCGATGAGGAGGCCGGGCGGGCCGGTGAGGTTGTCCGCGTTGCATCGAAGAACAGGACACCCGCCGAGACAATGCGCAAATAACGAAGTTGGTGGACGGGTAAGTTGAACAAAAACGCCCATACCGCCGCAGGATCAAAAAAGGGTCAGATAGCCAAGCAAATCGTCTCCTACGGCGATTGAGCAAGGCGTCCAGGGCCTGAGCGACCGCGATTGCGGAGCCGCTCATCGGGTATTCGTTGTCATCAATTCTAATCGGTTCTCGATAAAAACTTTCGGATTTCATGCATAGAAAGCAGGATTTTTTCGGATTAATGATGAATATTGCTTAAGAGTTCGAGCCAGCGTGATAGGGTGGCGAGGTTGCTGAAGAGGGGTTTGCCGCCGACGCGCCGATTGGCAACCAACCGGCGAACACGACATACGATGCCCTAGGCTCCGGCGCCCAAGCTTGCAGGCGTAGGGCTGGCCCGAGGTAATGGCCAGGGTAAGCGTTGTTAAGGGGCGAAAACGAACCGGGGGTCAGCCCGAACGGGCGCCGCGGTCGGCCTTTTTTTCGCCCTGGCGGAAGGCACCTCAGTCTGCAAGCGGGCGAAGGTAAGGTGTGCCCGAGCAGATAAGGCACGATGCGCAGAGCAAGGCGGGCGGCCAACCAGGTGGGGCGCCAAAAAGATAGGCGGCTAAAACAAAAAGATAGGCGGCTAAAAGAAAAAGATAGGCGGCTAAAAAAGGAAGGGAAGCGACCGAGGAGGAAACGCAAACCAACAGCGTGCCCGAATGAGGATGAGGACGACGATGCGGATGGGAGAGATGATGCGGTAGCGATGGAAGCCATTATGCTCGAGCGTTTGGACAATGAGGTGTGGTGGGGCGGTGCGGTGGCTGACGGAGCCCGCATGCCCTTTGACGCCGAGCCCGTGTACCGGGACCTGGGCGCGGGACTGGGCGGAGGTCAGGCCAGCCCGCTGATGATTTCGAGTCGCGGGCGGTGGGTGGTGTCGGCTACCGGTGCGCCGTTTGCCTTGAGTGCCGAGGCAACTAGGGTGGTGTGTCGGGGCGAGGACAGCTTTTTGGTCGGATCCAAGCCGTCGAACCTGCGCTCGGGCCTTCGGGAACTAAACCGTGCTGCCACCGAATGGGTTCCGACCGCCCCGCCGGCCCGGCGTATGTTTACCGAGCCCCAGTATAATACGTGGATCGCCCTCAATGCGGCAACCAGTCAAGCCGGTGTTATCCGCTATGCCGAGGCACTCCTTGAGCATGGCTTTCCTCCCGGCGTGCTCATGATCGATGACGGCTGGCAGGAAGACTTCGGAATATGGGATTTTCATCCGAAGCGCTTTCCAGACCCGACCACGATGCTGACCCGCTTGGAGGAGCTAGGGTTTGCCGTGATGCTCTGGGTCGTGCCCTACGTCAGCCCGGATAGCAGCGTCTATCGCGAGCTTCAGGGTCAGGATCTGCTGTTGCACGAAGCGGGTGGTGACGCGTTGATCGGTCATTGGTGGAACGGCCAGAGCGCCGTCTTCGACCTGACGCGGCCCGAGGCCATCCGGTGGTGGCAAACGACGCTGCACGGGTTGGAGGAGCGTTACGGGGTGGTGGGATTTAAGTTCGACGGGGGGGATCCGGAGTTCTTTCGCGGGGCCCGCCGCGACGCCGTTCAGCGGAGCCTGTTGTGGGCGCGGCTCGGTGAAGATTTTCGCTTCAACGAATTTCGCGTCGCCTGGAACAACCGCTGGCGGCCGATTGTGGCCCGTTTGCGCGACAAAGCGCACAGCTGGGAGGCTGACGGTCTGGCCGCGCTGATTCCCGAAGGCATTGCGGCCGGCCTCTTAGGCTTTCCCTATGTGTGCCCGGATATGGTGGGAGGCGGGGAAATCGGTAGCGTGGTCCGCCGCGGGGGCGCGCTCGACGAAGAGTTGATGATGCGATTCGCGGAGTGTTCTGCCTTATTCCCGGCCCTTCAGTTTTCGTTGATGCCCCCCGAAGGACAAGACGCGATGGTCCTCACCGCGTTCCGGGAGATGGCGCTCCTGCACCAATCCCTGGGCCCCACCATCTACGAGGTGATGCAGTCCGCGGCCGAGACGGGGGATCCCGGGCTAAGACCCATGGTCTACGCCGCGGATTCGGCTCCGGCAGAGACGATGACTCGGCAGTTTCTCCTGGGTGAGGACATCTTGGTAGCGCCCCAAATTCGGCGAGGGGCGCGCGAAAAACGCGTATGGTTTCCACCTGGACGGTGGAGCGATGACGGGGGACGGGTTTTTCAAGGGCCGGGGTTTGTCTCGCGGCCGAGCCCTCCCGGTCACTTGAACTGGTTTACTCGCGCGTAATCGGGTCGACCACCACGAAGGGATGATATGCTTAAGGCAACGTGAAGCGGGCGCCAGGGGCGGACCCCGGGACCCTGCGGAAGTTTGGCTGCGGCGGCGAACAAGACACGGGCGATATGAGCAGAGGAAGATACTTTCGACCAAAGGAGCGCATAGGGATGACACGCGGAGAACACGTACGCGCGTTGATTCGGGGCCAGGGCCAGCTGTGGCCCTTGGCGGTTAACGCGATCCAGAACCTGGAGATTACGGCGGAGTGGGGGAGCCCCCCATACCTGTTGGTGGGGAGCGGCACTTCATATTATTTGGCCCAAGCGGCCGCCGAGATAGCCCTGCGGCTTGGGTTGGAGGCGGGGGCAACTTCTGCCAGCGATGTCGTGTTGGAACCCGAACGCTGGCTCAATACTCCGGGCACCGTCATCGTTATTTCGCGGTCCGGGGAGACCAGCGAAGCATTGTGGGCCCTGAAAACGGTGAAGGAATTCGGTCGGCGGGCCGTGGCGTTGGTATGCAATCCGCGCACCTCGGCCGAGCGTGTGGCGGATCATACGCTGTGCCTAGACGGTGCCGATGACGCGACGGTGGTGATGATCCAGTCATTTACGACGATGCTGAGCGCTCTGCAGGCAACTTGGGCTAAACTCGTCGGGCGCGATCCCGAAGCGGCGGTCCCCCCCGCCGGGGCGATTGTTCCCCTTTTGGAAGCCGCGGACAGCGCGTGGAAGACGTTCACCGACGGCTGCCGCCGGGTCTACATCCTGGGCGCAGGAATTCGCCAAGGTGTCGCTCTGGAAGGTGCGCTCAAGATTCAGGAAATGTCCGGCGTGGCCGCGTTTGTGTTTTCCCCGTTAGAGTTTCGCCATGGGCCGCGGGGATCGGTGACCGCCGACGACGCGGTCATCGTGCTCGGTCAGGAGAAATGGGCGGCCGATGAGTGGAGGGTGCTGGCGGACATGGCGGGCCAGACCCGGCGGCTGGCGGCGATAGCGCGGCCCGCGTGGTTTTTAGCCGGTGACCCCGCGGTTGGGCGCATTGAATTGCCTGCATCGGTGCCCGACTTGTGGCTGGGGCCGCTGGCGGTTATCCCTCTGCAATGGCTGGCTTGGCGCCTGGCCATGGAACATGGAGCCGATCCCGATGCACCCCGGAACTTGACCAAAGTGGTGGAGATTAGCCGCGGCTAGGGCCGCCGCGGTGAATTCAGCCAACGGATAGACCCGGCCGAGGTGTCCAGGGCGGCCGGGGCCTGCTTCCTAGCCGCCGCGCCGGTTCTATCCCCAAACGGCACCCGGCAGACCGTCTACGCAGAGACGGACCGTACGCTGCGAGGAAGCGCAACCAGCGATCAGGAAGAAAAGGGAGGGAACGCGTTGGAGGGCAGGTCATGGTTAAGTCGACCCGATGTGCGGGAGATTCATCGGGAGCCGAGTCGTAGTTATTTTATCCCCTTTGCCGAAGAAGCTGCCGCCCGCTCCGGCGAGCGTGGGCTCTCCGACCGGTTCATGTTACTCAACGGCGTCTGGCAGTTCCATTATGATGCCCAGGTCGAAACTTCCGATACCGCCACCGAAGGCGGCCAAGCGTTCCGCGTTGAACCGGCTGCCTGGGATACCATTACCGTGCCTGGCCATTGGCAGTTGGCGGGCTACGGGCGGCCGCACTACACGAATGTCATGTATCCGTTTCCCGCCGATCCTCCCTGGGTTCCAGCGGAAAACCCCGAGGGGTGGTATCGCCGCAGCGTGCAGCTCCCCTCCGAATGGGAGGGATCTTCGATATTTTTGCGCTTTGAAGGGGTGGACGGTGCCTTCGCGGTGAACGTGAACGGGCAATTTGCCGGCTACAGCCAAGGCAGCCGCATGCCGGCTGAATTTGACGTAACCCGCTACCTTCAGCCCGGAGAAAATCAGATCGACGTCCGCGTCTACCAATGGTCCTGGGCCAGTTACCTCGAGGATCAGGATATGTGGTGGCTCTCCGGAATTTTTCGCGACGTCTACCTGCTCGCGCGACCGACCGTTTACCTGCGGGATCTGGCGGTACGGGCAGACCTCGGCGTTGACCGCCAAGGGCAGCTGCACGTGACCGCCGAGGTGGAAAACCGCGGCCAGATTGGGGTCGACGGTTATCAGCTTGCCGTTCGGTGCTACGAAAGCAGCCCTCAGGGGGCGCTGTTGACCAGCGCCACGGCAGTGGTCGCGGTATCGGCCGCCGACACCGCGAGCGTGTGCGTGCCGCTGGCGTTGACCGCGGTCATTGCGTGGTCGGCGGAAAATCCCCGCCTGTATCAAGTGACGGTCGCCTTGATGGATCCGAACGGCCAAGTGGAGGAGGTGGTGGCGCAGGACGCCGGTTTTCGCACCGTCGCCATCGAAGCCGGGCTCTTGAAAGTCAACGGGCAGGCGATACGGTTCAAGGGCGTCAACCGCCATGAATTTCATCCCGAACTGGGTCGGGCGATCGGCGTGGACATCATGGAACAAGATGTCCTCTTGATGAAGCAGCATAACATTAATGCGGTGCGCACCTCGCATTACCCAGATGACCCCCGCTTCTTGGAGTTGTGCGATCGCTATGGCCTGTGGGTCATCGATGAGGCGGACTTGGAATGCCACGGTATGCAAATCGCTGGCGACTGGGATCGGCTGTCGAACGATCCCGCGTGGCGGGCGGCCTATATCGAGCGGATGGAGCGGATGGTCGAACGGGACAAGAATCATCCTTCGGTGATTATCTGGTCCCTGGGCAACGAATCAGGGTATGGTGAAAACCACGCGGCAATGGCCGAGTGGGCCCGACGCCGGGATCCGACACGCAAGATCCACTACGAACGGGATCTCGAGGCACGAACTGCCGACGTGTACAGCACCATGTACACGTCGGTGCGTGATTTGGAGAGCCTGGGGCAGCGGCACGACGTTGAAAAGCCGCATATTTTGTGTGAATATGCCCATGCCATGGGCAATGGCCCCGGCAATCTGGAAGACTATTGGGACGTGTTTTATCGCTATCCCCGGTTGCAAGGCGGATTCGTCTGGGAGTGGATAGATCACGGCATTGCACAACACGACGCCGAGGGCCATCTCTGGTATGCCTATGGTGGGGACTTTGGCGAATATCCCCACGACGGCCATTTTGTGATTGACGGTCTGTTATTTCCCGACCGCACGCCGTCGCCTGCCTTGGCCCAGCTGAAAAAGGCGATCGAGCCGGTGCGCCTGGCGCCCGATTCGGCCCAGAGGGCCGGTTTTACGGTCGTCAACCGCTATGACTTCCTGACCCTGGACCATCTGGAGGCGGTCTGGGCAGTCTATGACGGCGAGCGTCTGATCAACGCGGGGGTGGCGGCCCTGCCCACCCTGCGACCCGGCCAAAGCGGGGCGTGGAGCGTGCCCGGCGACCAGGTCACCGACGCCCACCGAATCTCGGTGTCGGTGCGCCTCAAGCGGCCCACGGCATGGGCGCCCGCCGGGCACGAAGTGGCCTTTGCCGAACGACCACCTCTGGAGACGGAATACCGTTTGGCGGCACCGCCGGGCCGCCAGCTCGCCCCCACGCTCGACGGACGGACGCTTACCGTGCGCTTTTGGGATGGGGAAGTCGTCTTTGACCGCCGGTGGGGAACGCTCAGCGCATGGCGGCTGGGCGGACGGGATCTCATCGTCCGCGGTCCGCGCCTCGAGCTGTGGCGCGCCCCCACGGACAACGACGTCTGGATGGCCGACGCCTGGCGGTCGCTGTACCTGCCCCAGCTTACCCAAAGAATTGACCGGGTCGAGATCAATGCGCCACACAAAGACGTGCTCGAATTCGTCGCCGTTGGGCGTCTGGCTCCCCCCGTGCTTGGCTGGGGGCTCGCCGTGCGTTATCGCTATCGCGTGTATGCCAGTGGGGATCTGCTCTTGACGGTGTCGGCGGATCCCGAGGGTCAAGGTCCCGAACTTTGGCCGCGTTTTGGTCTGACCTGGGTCTTGCCCGAGGCGCTGGACCAGGTCACCTGGTACGGGCGGGGTCCGTCGGAGAGCTATGTCGACAGCTATCGCGGGAGCCGCTGGGGCATCTATCAGCGTGCGGTCGACCGTATTGGGACGCCCTATCTTTATCCCCAAGAAAACGGCAATCATGTCGATACGGCGTGGGTGGCGTTGACCAATCTTTCAGGGCAGGGACTCCTTGCCATCGCCCAGGGTCCGCTGGAATTCAGCGCCAGCCGCTATAGCACCGAGGCGCTGGATGCGGCCACCCATCGCCATCAGCTCGCCGCGGAGTCGGCGGTCTACCTGCATCTCGACTACCGCCAGCAGGCGCTGGGGAGCGCGAGTTGCGGCCCGGCGCCGTTGCCGGCCTACCGCTTGCCGGCGGCGCCGGTGACCTGGTCGGTGCGTCTGCGTGGGTTTGACCGCAATGCGGTATCGCCGATGGCGCTAAGCCGCACTCGGCTGGCGGACCAGGCACCGTAAACGCATGCAGACGCTGCGTTATGACCTCAATCCAGCCGACGGCGAAGCCGTCCTGGCCTGGATGCGGCGTGTCCGCCTGGACCGGCTCATGCTCTTCACCGGCGGGGTGGATCAATATGGCCGGCCCCAGACGCTGGCGGAGGCGGAGCGCTGGGTGGCCGATCGCGAGCCGATCGCCCGGCGCTTGGCCGAGTCCGGCATGGGGCTGGAAATTAACGTATGGTGCACGCTAGGCCATAGCAGCCAAATCCCCTGGGCGGCTCAGGGAGGCTACCAGCCCCAGGTAGGGCATCGGGGGGAGACGGTGGTGGACGCCGTCTGTCCCTATGATCCCGGCTGGCGGGATATGCTGGGACAACTCTACGGGATTTACGCCCGGCTCCAGCCGGAGACGATCTGGATCGACGATGACTTTCGCTATCACCATCATGGCGAGGCGGACTGGACGTGTTTTTGTCCTTTACACCTTCACCAGTTGGCCTTGCGCTGGGGATATCGGATGAACCGGAGCACGCTGTTGGAAACCGTGACCGCCGATCCCACGGGACCGGTGGCCGAGGCCTGGCGGGAGACGTTGAATGCCGCCTTGGCCGAAACCCTGCTCGGGATTCGATCGCGGGTGGAAGCGGTGAATCCAAGCACCGGCCTGGGCCTCATGACCTCGGTGCCGGAAGTGCACGCCGCGGAAGGCCGCGATTGGACGCGCCTGCTGTCAGCGCTTACCGGCCGGCGCCCGGCGGCTATCCGGCCGACGTTGGGCAATTACCGTGGCGGCGACGCGCGCGGGATCGCGGCGGGGACGCTGGTGGGTTGGCGGACCAAGGTGCTGGTCGACCCCCATCCGGTATATCCGGAGGTGGAGAGCTATCCCTACGGACCATGGAATAAGTCGGCGCGTTTCTTGCGTGCGCAGATCCTTGCCGCCGGCGCGGTTGGGATGGATGCGATGACCTACAATTGCTTCCCTTATGGAGAGCAGGCGCTGGTGGCCGACCGGGGGCTGGAGGCCGCCCTGACCGACGCAATTACGGCGCTGGAGGCCGTCCGTGACCGCTTTCCCGACGGGGTCCGCCGCATGGTCGGCGTGGGGTTGCCGGTGCCCCCGCCGACTTTTCGGTCGGCTCCGCTGTACACTCCGGTCGAAAGCGATGATCGCGTTTTTGACGAGGCGCTGGCGCTGTTGGGGGTTGCCGTGTCATATCAGGATGGGCAATCGGTAAATGTGTTGACGCCCACCGTTATTCAGGCCGCCAGCGCCCCGCAACTGGAAGCCTATTTCCGGCAGGGCGTGGTGTTGGATGCCGCCGGGGCAAAGGTTCTCGAACGGCGGGGACTTTCGGCCTGGGCGGGGGTCGAGGTGGGCGATGTCCTGCCGGCTCCTTTGCAGGAAAACCTGGCTGCTCCGGGAGGGGAGATGTTGCGCGACGTTCGTATCGCGCGAATTCAGGCCCGCCGCCTGGTACCCAGGCCTGAAGATTCTGGCGGAATAAAAACGTGGATGCTGGGTGCCGGAGGCGAGGTGCTGGGCCCGGGCCTGGTCTTGGCGGAGAATTCCCTCGGGGGCCGGGTGGCGGTGGTTGCCGACGACGGGGCCTCCGGTGGCATTCAGGCCATGCCGTGGCGCAACGCGGCGCGCCAGGCGCTTTGGTTCGAGACCCTGGCCTGGCTCGGACAGGGAAGCCTACCCATGCTCCTGGAGGGGGCGCCGGATACGGTGCCGCTCCGCATCGAGGGTCGCGAGGGCACGCTGCTGGTGGTCATCCAGCTCAACTTGGACCCGCTGCCGGAGGTTACCTGGCTGCTGGGCGATCCGCTGCCCAAGCGACCTGTTGTGCGGCGCCTTCAGGAGCGTCGCTGGAAACCGCTCAAGGCAAGCTTTGAGCCGGGACCGGGAAGCATGCAAAGGCTAACCCTGTCCACCAGGGTAAACCCGCTGGATGTGGCGTGGTTTTGGTTGGCGGAAGCCGCGGAATAGCCGGCGGCAACCGCACCCGGATGTGGTCCGGCGGAACCGCTGGCCACCGGGCCTGTCACGGCTTGGTAGGGCAGGCCAGGAACGCGCAGGGAGTAGCTGGACCGCAGACGAAGCCCTGCCGACGAGCAAAGAGCAAAGAGCAAAGAGCAAGGAGAAAGGAAGCTATCGATGCCGACGTTTGGTGCATTGCACTGCAGTGAGAGCCCGACGGCGCTCACCATCCAGAGTCCGCGCTTTTCGGTAGAGATTGACCGGGCATGCGGCCTGATTCGACATCTCCAACTCGGAGGGACCCGCTGGGTTACGCCTAATGACCCCGTTCCCGATTTGTGGGTGTCGCCGAGCATTGACCCGCGGGGCGACGAGTTTCGCGCTCGCTTCGAAAATCAGGCCGAGACCGTGATCGAGCATGCTGACCCAGAGCACGTGGTCATTGTGGCGCGGGGACGCTTTTATCGCATTGCCGGAGAGACGCTGCCTCTCGCATGGTCCGTGCGCTACCGCGTGGGCCAGGACGGGAGAATTCGGGTGGCCTGTGATCTTGAGGCCGAGGACCCGATCGTGCTGCGTTGGTTCGTGGCGAGCGCGGGCGTGCTGGTGCCGGCGCGCGGGTCGCTCTTGATTTGGGAGCATGGCGACGAGGTGGACGGATTCGGGCTCGACACCGAGGTGGTTGACTTGGACGAGGAGAGTCCATTTCCTCTCCACGGCGAAAACGTTCCCTGGTTTCAAGTGGCTCGCGATGACGCCAGCGTCGATGTCGTATTTTCCGAGATGTCCGCCGAAACCGTGGCCTGGACGGATACCGCCGTCCACGCCGAGGGCGACCCCCTCGGGCGTTCTCGCGGGGGAGTGCACTGGAATCGCAGCGGGGATGGCATCCGCTGGGAGCGCTACCGGATTCGCAATACCCACCAATGGGTGGTGCCCGGCCAGGGCGTCCACGACGAGTTTGACCTGGGTCTGCAGCCCGTCAAGTTGGATACGCCAGCGCACCATCTCTTGTCCGCCTATTGGGAGGGGCCGCACCAATTCGTCCATGGATATCGGGCCCCCGCCGCCGACGAGGTGGCCGAGTGGGCGGCGGCGGGGGTTGAGCTGGTCATCGGAGGGGTCAACTGGCCGTCGGGGGATTACGCTCACCCAGCCAATCTTGATGATGCGCAAGACTTCATTGCTCGTTGCCACCAGCACGGCATCAAAGTGCTGCCCTATGTGACGCTCCATGACCTCGAATATACCGCACCGGTGTCCGTCGCCCATGATGAGGCCTGGCGAATTGAGCCCATCGTCGAGTTTAATTACCGCAGCCACCTCATGTGCACGGGGGCCGAGGCGTGGCGGGAACACTGGCAGCAGGCCATCGTCCGGGGGCTTGACCTGCTCGATGTCGACGGGCTCTATATTGATTTTTGGGCCGGTAAGCTGCTCTGTTACAATCCCCGCCATGGTTGCAGCGGTCGGCGGGGCCGTTACCACGCGGCCAGCGCCGGGGATATGCTGGCCTACGCGGCGCGGCAACTGACCGCACGCAAGGGGAACAGCCTCATTGTCGCCAATACCAGCGTCTTGCCGCTGGCGGCGATTAACCACGCTGTGGATGTGCGCTTGGTCGGGGAAGGCCGGCATATCGAGCGGATTTCCCCCAAGATACTGCGCGCATTTTATCAACCGGCACGCTTTGGCACCAGCCAATTGGTGCTCGTGGACCAGGTGGAAACCTTGTCGCCCACGACGGTGGCCATGAGCATAGCCACCTCGAGCGCGCTCACGGTGCGCAAGCGGGCTCCCCGCCGAACGCCCGAGGAAATCGCCTGTTGGGAGCACTATCGCCGTGCGCTCGCGCAATGGGTGGGCAACGCCCCACCCAACCTTAGCGGGACCGCGGCCGAGCGTCGTCTGAACCTTCCGGAACGCTTCTATGTCAACGTCTATCATGATACGCCGACGTCGCTGGTGTTGGCTTGTGCAAACTTGGGCGAGAGCGATTATCCCGTCACTGCGGACGTCCTGGAAGCCTGGGTGCAGCGACTGGATCCCGCGTTTCGGCCGACCGGCGGCGTGCGTGTGGTGGCCGAATCGCCTCACGATGCGTATGGGGTAGAGGAACGGGCCTGGCCGATGACGGCTCCCAGGCTGATTCCGCCGGCTTCCTGGGCGCTGTTTGCCTTTTAGCATGGGGTCCGCGGGGGTCAGGGTTTTCGGTGGCGCCTTCCGGCTAATTTTCAGGGCTATGGGCAATCTGAGGTTGGATTTCCCCGATTTTCTGGTCCAAACCGCCCGCTGCGGCCACCGAGACCCCGGTTGGCATGGCCGCTCCCTGCGCTACGCTGTTGCATGCCTCGCGGGTTGGAAGCGCAGCCAGACCCTTCCGGGATGGAGCGCCGGCTAATCGTGGGTTACCGCGGCGGGTTGTGGACCGAGCTCGTGCACGAACGCCCCCGAATCTCGCGGATTAGTGTTAGCTCCAAGAACTTTGTCTGCTGGGAACCAACAGAGTGGACAGAAACCATGGCCCATAAAGCGCGGGGCCCTGGTATTGCTCCTCGGGGGATGGCGTGCGAGTTCCTAACCCCTGGAGTTTCCGCGCTGTCGCCCATCAGGCAACGGAGGTACCCGGCGGTTTCGCGGGTTGAAAAGCAGGCCCTCTCGATGGCATGCAGGAAACGGAGGGCCTCACGCGACCGCCGGATCGTGAGGCTCACCGGTCCAATCCTTCATCCAACAGGGGTAAATAACTGCTAAAACAAATCACATGATATCTATGTACATCGCATCATAAGGTGTATAATATGGGTATGCTAGTGAATATTGGCAAGGCTGCGAAAGCACTGG
>JAJZZH010000024.1 GCA_021797675.1 Bacillota bacterium
TCCCAACACCTTTTGAGTTTGGTGAAGCAAGGCACGTTTTTGCTCACTAAAGAGACCTTTTGCCGCCTTAATGCCATTGTGTCGCGTAACGAGGCCCTTGAGTGGGGCCATTTCCGCGGTGAAGGGTCAGAGCATTCATACGCGCCGCGCGTTGCCCTTGGACCTTCCGGCTTTTACACACCCTTGGCCACCACGCCGGGGGCACCAGGGCTTAATCGGGTTTTCGATCAGGGTCTCCGGGCGTTGGGCGAGCTTGCGCCGTTTGAACAGGGTCTGGCATTCTTCTTGTTTGGCGCGCTGCACCAGTTCTTCTTTGACGGCAACAAACGCACCTCACGGCTTATGATGAACGGCCTGCTCATGTCTCACGGTATTGACGCCATCAGCATTCCCGCCGCTAGCGCTCAGCGTTTTCACGCAACGATGGTGGGATTCTACACATCCAAAGACGGGACCCCGATGATGCAGTTTTTGGTCGAGTGCTTCGAAAGGCTCAATGGGTAGTCCCCAAGTCGTTGGCAAAGCGTGTTTAGGCCAGCAACATTCGAGTGCCTGTATACTTTAATTCGTGAAAGCCTGCGGGTTGTTCAGGCGACGGATTCCCGTGACACCTGGGGATCACGGCATCAGACCTCCCGATTGCGGCTGGGTTGAAAGAACTAGGTGCGGCATATTTCGCTGCCCGAGAGCTGCGAAGACATCCGTCGCGCAATTCCAGACGGGGTGCCCTGCCACGGAACGCGTGTGTGACAAACCGAAGCGGCCTATCCTCCGTTATAGCGCTTCTTTTCCAGCGATAGTAGAACTCTCCAATGACGGCGTGGGGTGGCGGGTTTAGAATGACAAGACCATGAAAATCGTGGATTCCGCTTGTCATGGAACCACCCAGGTTGTGGAAAATAGGTTCCCCCGGCCGCGCCGAAAAAAATTGGAAATTCTGAGGGAAAAGGAGTCAGTCAACGCATCATGAGCATCAGTGCAGAAACCAAACAGGAACTCATTTTGGCCTCCTTCCGGGCCGAAGTCTCCATCGCCGACCTCTGTCGGCGGGCCCAAGTCCCCGAATCCACCTTTCGAGATTGGCGGGACCGGTTTATTGCCGCCGGGACGGCGGCGCTGCAGCCGGTGAAGCCGGTCCGCGGCGACGCGGAAAAACAGGCACTCCTCCAAGAAAATTCCCGACTCAAGACGGTGGTCGCCGACCTATCGGTCGAAAACCTCGTCTTAAAAAAGGGGCGGAATGGGGCCTGGTCCGGGGCCAGCATCTGACCGAAGCCGTCCAGCGCGACCTCGAGGCGGTCATCGCCGCCTCTCCCTGGTCGGCCCGCCGTATTCTGGCGCTCCTGGGTGTCTCCGAGGTGAGCTATTACCGTCGCAAGCACCGGACGGTCTGGCAACATGGCGGAGGGCGGCGACGCCTCGCGCAGGCTAGTGTGACGGCGATTTTGGATACCGCCCGGCGCCACACGGCCTATGGCTATCGCCAGGTGCATGCCGCCCTCCAGTGGGAACATCCTGCCGTGCACGTGGCCCCCATTAGCGTCTACCGGGTGTTAAATCGTCAGGGTCTCCTAGGTCCCCGTACCAGTACGACACCGCCGCAAAAGCGGCGGCCCTGGGTGCGGTTTGAACGAGCCAAGCCCCATGAGCTGTGGCAGGTCGATGTCAGCTATTGGTACATCCACGGGTGGGGTTACTATTACTTGCATACGGTCCTGGACGACCACAGTCGCTATGTCGTCACCAGCCGGCTGTACCGTACCTACGGCGCCGACGACGGCATCCGGATGCTGCAAGAAGCGCTAGGGGTCGTACCCGCCCCCGCGCGGGAGGGGCTGCAACTCCTGGCCGATCACGGCATTACGTACACCGCAGAGACCTTTCGGCAAGCCTGTTCCGAGGCCTCAATTGACCTGATTTTCGCCTCCGTGGCGCACCCCCAGACCAAGGGCAAGCTCGAACGCTGGCATCGGACCATCCGCGAGCGCCTGCAAGAGGCGATTGAGGCGGCCGCCACCCCGGCGGAGGCGCAAGGGATAATCGATGCCTATGTGGCGCATTATAACCACGAACGACCCCATAGCGCGTGTGGTGGGTATCCCCCCATCTGGCGCTATAACCGGGCCAAGGCTCGGGAAATGTTGGGACTAGCTGTTCCCAGCGATTCCCAAACCTCCTAGGCAGGAATCGGCGACGTCCACGGCGAATTTAACGCTACTGCTATCAAAAGAAAAGAAGCACTACACGGCCTATCCTCCGTCGACGGTGCAGTGTCGGGTATTCATTCCACGCGCCGGGAGATTTTCGGCATCGATCCCTTGCGCATTGCGATTCCTCCAGTTAGGGGACGATGGTCGCCGAAATCGCCCCGCGATTCTGGTGCCATCAATAATCCCTTCCCCATTTTCCGGAGGCTCCGCTTCCGCCACATCAATGGGGTGCACTTCCGTTTGGCCATCGGTCCCGGTCGTCGCATGAATTTGCTCCCTCCACAATGGACACAGCCGAGGCATTCCGCATTTCGAGGCAACTTTTGTCGGCCGAAGGTGTACAGGTTGCAATTTAGCGCTTTACAGTGTGGGTGAAGTTTGGCATAATACGCGAAACGATGATCGAGAAGAATTCGTCGGTCGCTACCAGAAAGCTGGGCGGATGGGAACCGGCAGCGACCATGAATCCGATTCCACTCGGGAGGATTTCGGCGAGGAGCCGAACGCGCCGGCGCACCGGCATAAAAGAGTGGGTGGAGTCTTACTCCGCCAATTAGGGTGGCACCGCGGGTCACACCGTCCCTAAGGAGGGGCGGACTTTTCTTTTGCGCCGCCTCTTCCGTTCCCACTTCAAGAGGAGGCGTTGACGATGCATATCTTGCTACCTGGGCCGACTCCGATTCCGAAGGAAGTCGAACAGGCTATGCTAACCTCGATGAGCGACCATCGAGGTTCCATCTTCCCCGCGGTGCATGACGCGGTACAGACGAAGCTGGCCAACCTATTCTCCGCGCCATCTCCACGTCATGTGGCTGTGCTTCCGGCTTCCGGAACTGGCGGGCTTGAGGCCGCCATTCAGAATCTGTTTACGCCCGGCGACCATGTGCTGGTGGTCGAAACGGGGTTGTTCGGCCGTCGGTTTGGAGAAGTGGCCGAAGCCCACGGCCTCGCCCTCGATCGCATTGAAATCGCGTGGGGTGAACCGTTCAATGTGAGCCGCGTCCTCGAGCGGCTTTCGGGCGCGACATATCGCGGCATCTTGGTGACGCACAATGAAACCTCAACCGGCGTGTTAAACCCGGTCACCGAACTGGCGCAGCAGCTACACCATCAGAGTGATCGCCCCCTATTGGTCGTCGACAGCATCAGTGGCGTGCCCTCGATACCGCTTTCGGTGGGTGAGGATATCGACGCGATCATCGCCGGTTCCCAAAAAGGATTTATGTGCCCGCCGGGTCTAGCCATTCTCGCCTTCTCTGGCCGCGGGCGGGAATCCGTTCTCCATCAGCGTACCGGTCGCTTCTATTTCGATCTGAGCCCGTACCTGGCGGGACGCCTTCCCTATACCCCGGCAATTTCTCTCTGGTATGGGCTGAATGCGGCACTGACCTTGCTTGAACGGGAAGGTTCCGAACGGCGGCTGGCGCGGCACACCCTCCTGCGAGATATAGTCCGAGCCTATGCAAGAGCAGGCGGGCTCACCCCGCTGGTTGAAGAACGGTGGGCGTCTCCCACCGTCACCGCGCTGAGACTGCCGGGGACGATCGATCCGTCCAGGTTAAGACATAACCTAGAG
>JAJZZH010000011.1 GCA_021797675.1 Bacillota bacterium
GGCGTTTTCCTCATGATCGCAGGAAATCCTTGGAAAGTCCAGCTCGGATTTGGCCGATAATACCGTATCAACCAATATGCCAAACATGATGAATACCGCCAATATTGGCAATTGGATTCCATGACAACGGACTTACGTCGTCCTGTACTAGCTAATGATCCTCAACACCCTGGGGGAAGAAATCGCCTCTGAAATGTGCGGAAAAAGAGTAATTAACAAGGCTCAACCCTAAAACAATCGGTCAAGCTCATGGGGTATCAGTATGGTGTCGCCTAAATTTGGAATAGGACGCAGGATGGCTACGCCTCATAAAAATACCCCCAAGTTATCCACAGGAAAAGTCTTAACTGTGGTGGTATTGGGGAAGGTGGTGTCGGGAGGGGGACTCGAACCCCCACGAGTTTCCTCATACGCCCCTCAAACGTAAGCGTCTGCCAGTTCCGCCATCCCGACCTGATGCATGTGGTGCCGAAGGTGGGATTTGAACCCACACGAGCTGTTGCTCACGGCGCCCTGAACACCGCGTGTCTGCCAATTCCACCACTTCGGCAACTACCGGATGTAAGTATAACAGGCCTATTGCAAGAATTCAACACCGGGCCCGATGGCTGGTGGGGGCTTCGGAGTGGGTCCACCAAGATGACCGCACCCTACACATTACGTTGGCGCGGCCGGCCCGACCGCGCTGGGCGCAGGCGATCGCGGAGTTCCTCGATGCCCTCAACGCGCAAGATCCGCGGTATCCGGCCAATCCCGCCTACCGCTTAGTGTTTGCGATTCAGCTCCCACGACGGCTCAAACGATCCCGGTCGCGCCCCTAAGCCGCGAGCAGGACCGCTTGGGCCAGGGCAGAGTAGGTATTCCACAAAGCGAGGTCAGTGAGGCAAGAGGCTGTATCCTATCGAACCCCACCCTCACCCCGACAGAACCCTCCAACGTACCGTTCCGCGAACCAGCACAACGGACGGAATTATCACACAAATACTAAACGGGGAAGTCTGACCCTTGCGCCACTTTTTTACCGTATTGCGAGCCCCCCCGGTGGTCCGGGCGGATGACCGCATTAGTTATGCCCTCGGCGACGAGCAGGATAATGGTTGCGCGTTGTGCGAGATGCTGGGGGACATGCGTGACCTTTTCCAGCTCCTCTAAAGTCCGGCGTTGCCGAAAAACTCAGGGTAATTTGCGGAGCTTGAAATCGTTTGAACATTCAGGGACTGCCCGGTTGGGCCTGAAGACTTTGGCGGGTCCCAGCGGGGCGTCCTCGTTCGAGGGCGGGTGACGTGGACGACAGCGACCGGTTGGGGCGTTGTCCTCATGATCGCAGGAAATCTGTCCGGCCAGCACCACCCAAATATGGCAGGTATTGCCGTACGACCAACAGTCGCAACCATGGATTCTCTCCGATGATTGATAATATTACCAATTATATTTCGTGATTACGAACTAACGTCCTCGTATACTAGAAACAAGGACTCGTCGCCGCGAAGTTTTAATCATCGGAAAGAGTTCCGCCTTTTTGGGGCAGCCGATGAACGGCAATGCCTTGCACTCCGGAAAATTCAGGATCGCCGGGAATCACCACGGCGTTATATTTCAGAAGCGATAGCACGGGCGAATGCGTCGGCATAGGACAGTCGCGCCCCCCCCTGCCTTGAACTGGGCAGCATTTCGCACGCGGTCCCAGGTGGCATCGACAATCGTAATATTATCTTGGTGCAGGATATCGCGAACGGCGTCTTCGGCAGCTTTCTTGTCATGATTGCGCGACACAATGTGATAGACTTCACCCAAATTTAATCCGAAAAACCTGGTCTGACTGGCTCTACAGTTCGGTTACCTCATCAGCTCCGACATCGTCCGTCAATAACGCGAGGACGGCGTACGAGTCTAAGACAAAACTAGCCATCGCGTTCACGCTTGGCGCGACTCGATGAGAGGTGTCCCCCGAAACCGTCCTCGGGCGGCGAGTAATGGAGAGGATGGGACCGGCCTTAACATGAGCGCGCCGCTACGTTCCATGACTTCCAATCGTTGGCCAGCTGCCAGGCCCAGCTTCCGACGAAGTTCGACAGGGATAACAATCTGGCCGTGATCTGTCATTTGCACGATCATACCAACACCTCCTGAACAGCATTATGAGGAGATTTTGCCTGGGCGTGCAAGCGAGCACCTGCCGAAGCCTTGGTAGGGCTTGGCTTGAGCCGTTGGCCGCCGTCTGCCTAACGCGCGTGTCCGTCAGAGCCAGGGATCTTTCATATGGGACCTGTGAGCCACGCTTGCATCAGAGCCTGCACGGTTTCGCGGGGCGTTAACCGATCAACCCGTGCTTCGGCACAGAGAAGGCGGGTGTCGGTCAAAATATCTTTGAGGTACACACGGTGATTGGCAACCCTCAACACCTGATACACATGGTGCTCAGGGTCGCGGCAATAATCTCCGGGTTGCAACGGATCCATCGCTCGACCTCCCGATGTTTTACACACAGAGTATGCACGTCGATCATCAGAGGAAACGGGTGTTCAGCGAGGTTGTCCGTGGGGCGATTTGCCAGGCTGCAAAAAAGTGCATATGATGGGGAAAATAGCAGATTGGGCGTGGAGGCATGGCAAAGATTCCGGTAGTCATGGCCGGTATTACGGGCAAGACGGGAGAAGCGGTGGGCAAGGTCATTCATCAAGCGAGCGATCTGCGTTTGGTGGGGGCGATCGCCGCCAGGCACGCCCATGAGCACCTCGGAAACCGGTGGAACGATGAGACCCTGGATCTCAGTATTGTGTCGGATATTGAGGAGCTCGCTGCCTTGGCCTATGCTGTCTTGGTCGATTTCACCGAACCAGAATCGGCTGCCCACCGGATCCAGTGGGCAGTGAGCCACCGGTGGGACATTGTGGTGGGGACCACGGGATTTTCTTTAGAGCATCGTCAGCAGATCGAAAAATTGGTGAATGAGCACCAGGTGGGGGCAGCCCTTATCGCGAATTTTTCGATTGGGGCGTGGTTCTTGGAGCGGGTGGCCGTGGAGGCCGGCCGATTTTTTGACGTCGGCGAAGTCATTGAGGGCCATCACGTGTCCAAACGTGACCGACCATCGGGTACCGCCAAGCGCATGGCAAGCCTGTTGGCCGAATCCTGGCGCCGACAGCCGGAGGACATCCCGGTCCATTCCATCCGGCTGCCGGGTCTAGTGGCGCACCAAACGGTGATTTTCGGAGGCGAAGGCCAGGTGCTAACCTTCCGTCACGACGTCCACGACCGTTCCGCGTATGGAAATGGCGTGGTGCAAGCAATTCGTAAGGTGCACGAATTTCGTGGACGCGTGGTCAGTGACTTGGGCGAGGTTTTGAAGACGTCTTCGTAACCCCAGGTGTCTTGGCGTGTTGTTCGGCCACGTCCCGAAAGCGCTGGCTATAGGGGTGATGCGTTTTGAACAGTTCTTGCCGGATTTGCTCTTTTAGCGCGTTCAACGCGGGACGGGCCTCCGGGACCACGGGATGGTGCTTGCGCGGCATGACGATTCCTCCTCTCCGTTTAGGCTGAAAGCATGTTATGATAGCGTTATACTCTGTAATTTCGACGGGGATTCTCAGGTATTTTGAGGTGAAACATGCGAATTTTCGAAACGGTGGAAGCTTTAATCGGCATCACCCCCTTGGTTCGACTCCGAGGGATATCGGAGCGCACGGGAAATTTGGTGCTGGGCAAGGTGGAAAGCCGAAACCCCGGTGGGAGCGTCAAGGACCGGATCGCCTGGGCGATGGTCAACCAGGCCGAACAGGAGGGAAGGCTGACGTTGGGTGGAACCATCGTTGAGCCCACCTCAGGCAATACGGGCATCGGGCTCGCAATGGTCTCCGCCGCCCGAGGCTATGGGTGCATCCTGGTCATGCCAGAAACCGCTTCGCTGGAACGTCGGATGCTGTTCTCCGCGTATGGCGCCGATGTCGAATTAACGCCGGGCGGCCAGGGCATGCGGGGGGCGATCGAGCGTGCTGAGGCCTTGGCCAAGGAAATCCCGCAGGCCGTCATCCTGCGACAGTTTGACAATCCAGCAAATCCGGCAATCCATGAAGCGACGACCGGACCGGAAATCTGGAACGACACCGATGGTCGGGTGGACGCCGTGGTTTGCGGCATCGGCACCGGGGGCACGGCGACCGGGGTGGCCCGCTATTTGAAACGGCACCGGCCCGGGGTGCAGATTGTCGGCGTCGAGCCGGAGGAATCGCAGGTCTTGCACGGTAAACCGCCCGCTCCTCATAAGATTCAAGGCATTGGCGCGGGCTTTGTTCCCGCCGTTTTGGATCGCGACGGCTTGGATGCGGTCGTGGCCGTGGCTTCGCCCGCAGCGTTCTTGACTGCACGTACGCTCGCCCGCAGCGAGGGGATTCTGGTCGGAATTTCCGGTGGGGCGGCCGTAGCCGGTGCGGAGCAGTGGCTTGTGCAATCGTGGTGGGCAGACAAGACCGTCGTGGTGATTTTGCCCGATTCAGGGGAACGCTATTTGAGCACGGGAATGTTTCAAGGAGACGATGATCGTGTTTAGTTTGACGGAGACGTTTAAGTCGGGGTTGCGCACACTAGCCTTGTTGGCAGAAAACTCCGGCGAAAGTCCGGTGCCGATCAGCGAAATGACGCAGGCCATCGGCCTGTCGGACAAGTCCCTGGAACAGCTGCTGATGAGCCTGCGGCGGGCCGACCTGGTACGTTCGGTGCGCGGAGCTAACGGGGGGTTCTTGTTAGCGCGGCCGGCCTCCAAGATCAGCCTGAAAGATGTGTTGACGGCACTGCAAGGGCCCATCCGGTTGTGCGACTGCCATCAGGACGATTGTCGCGACTGTCTGCGACCCGAGGTGTGGAAGGCGTTGGAGATGTGTTTCGAGGGGACGCTGGCGTCCATCACCCTCGCGCATCTGATTTCGGGGGAGCCGTTTCAAATTTTGCCCCACTCGGTGGTCCTGCCTGACTCTCCAATGTGGCAAGAAGGCGCCGGCATCTGAATTCCGCAAACAATTAATGGTCGGAGAGACAGGATTTGAACCTGCGACCTCCTGCTCCCGAAGCAGGCGCGCTACCAAGCTGCGCTACTCCCCGACGTGCCTCCATTGTAGGGGTCGGAAAGCTCCGTTGTCAAGGTTCGGGGCGCATTTTTAACAGTAAGGGTGAATCGACCATTCGTTACCTTCGACTCTGGGTGGCCGTGATGGTGGCTCGGCTGACGGGGTGGATGAGCCGAGTTAGCGGGCGCGGAGGGAGTTCGCTCCCCGGCCTGATCGCACGGCGTATGGCGCCCGATGTTCTGACGCAACTGCGATTGGGATTGAAGTACGGCACGGTGCTCATTACCGGGACCAACGGCAAGACGACCACTGCCGCGATGGCTCGTCGGGTGTTGCAGTCCGCTGGCTTGACGGTGATAGCGAATCGTAGCGGAGCCAATTTAGCGGCAGGCATTGCGACCACGTTCATCTTGGCTGGGGGCTGGCGACAGATGTGTCCTCGGGCGGACTTCGCGCTCTTGGAGACCGACGAGGCCACGATGCCCAAAGTAGGTCCCGACTTGTCTCCGCGGGCTATCTTGGTGACCAACGTATTTCGGGATCAACTCGATCGCTACGGTGAGTTGACCACGACCCTGAGGTACATTCAAGGCGGCATCGACGTTATGCCGCCCTCGGGTCGACTGGTGCTCAACGCCGATGACCCACAGGTGGCGTTTTTGGGTGAAGGGCAGCCAAACGTCGTCTATTACGGTCTGGAGGATACCGGACCGGTCGCTGCGAAGGCATACGCCGCGGCCGACGTCTCCGACTCGCACCGGTGTCCCCGCTGCGGCGAGGACCTGGTCTACCGCGTACGGTATTACGCACATTTGGGAGATTATCGATGCGTTCACTGTGGGTGGAACAGGCCCCAAGCGGCCATTCGCCTGCGAACAGTTCGACCGGGCGGCAATACCGTGCATCTGCTGGGAGAATTTGGCGCTGTGGAGTGCGAGATGCCGCTCCCCGGCATCTACAACCGGTACAATTTGGTGGCAGCCGCCGCGCTGGCTTGGGCGTTGGGCGTTAGTCCCGAAACCATTCCTGAGGCTATTCGGGAGATGCCGCCCACCTTTGGCCGCATGGAGGCCGTCGTCGATGGCGAGACCAGGATTTGGATTGCGCTGGTCAAGAATCCGACCGGGTTCAACCAAGTGATGCAGACCATCGCGGAAGATCGGGGCGAGGCGAGCCATGCCCTGATCCTGATCAACGATCGTCACGCCGATGGCCGGGACGTTTCCTGGTTGTGGGATGTGGATTTTGAAGGCATCGCGAGCCTGATGGGGGTCCGACGATGGTGGGTCTCCGGCACCAGGGCGTGGGATATGGCGGTGCGCCTGAAATACGCGGGCATAGACGAAGCCGCCGTGAGCGTGATGGCGGCGGTCGACGAAGCGCTCGCCGCCGCCATCGAGGGCAGTGCTGGCGGAACCTTGTACATTTTGCCGACGTATACGGCCCTCTTGGAAGTCCGGGAAGCCCTGACCCGGCGCGGACTCGTCCGCCACTTTCGAGAAGGCTAGGGGTTACCTAGTCGAATGCCTCCAAGAACTTTTCACAGTCCATGGCCGCCTTACAGCCGCTACCGGCAGCGGTGACCGCCTGCCGGTAGCGGCGGTCCATTACGTCGCCGCAGGCGAATACCCCCGGCACATTGGTTTGACTGGTAACGCCGGCGGTGCGGACGTAGCCCAGTTCGTCAACATCTAGCTGACCGTTCAAGAACCCGGTGTTGGGCTGGTGGCCAATGGCCACGAAAATGCCTTCGGCGGGCAAACTCCGTTTTTGGTGCGTTGCGTTGTCTTCCACTTCCAGGCCCGTGACTTGGCCGCGTTCGGAGAGGACCGCGATGGGCGTCACGTTCATGACCCATCGAATTTTCGGATTTTTGCGCGCCCGGTCCTGCATGACCTTGGAGGCCCGCAGCTGATTTCGCCGGTGCACGATGGTGACCTCGGACGCAAAGCGGGTCAGGAAAATGGCCTCTTCCATCGCGGAATCTCCGCCGCCGACGGTGATGATCGGCTTTTCTCGGTAGAAGAACCCGTCGCACGTGGCGCAGGTCGAAATCCCATGTCCCACCATATCGGTCTCTCCAGGCACGCCGAGCATTTTCGCCGAAGCGCCGGTGGAAATAATCAAGGACTTGGCCGAATACGCGGTGTGTCCATCGTCTATGGTTACCTGAAACGGACGTTGACTCAAATCGACGGCCGTAACTTGGCCACTTTGGAAGGTGGCACCGAATTTTTCCGCCTGAGCCCGCATCTTGTCCATCAGGTCGGGACCCATGACAGCATCGGGAAATCCTGGAAAATTCTCGACCTCCGTGGTGAGCGTTAACTGGCCGCCGGGTTCATTGCCGTCTATCACCAAGGGAGCCAGGTTCGCTCGGGCAGCATAGATTGCAGCGGTCAGCCCCGCCGGGCCGGTGCCCAAAATTATCACGCCGTAGCCGGTATTCATATCGTGTTCAGCGGCGTCCGGAAGCGACGGATGCTCCGGATTCTCTTGCCGCTGCGCCTCCTTTCTCAATCGCATAACAATGGTTGAAGGCTGAGGTGGTGGGCAAACCGCCGGCGAGAAGCCGCGGTCGGCAGTGGACCTCCACCCCGGCTGATGATCAAGCGTCAGCCAACGGCAACCCCCCTGGGGCCGCCTCGCCCGTCAACCTAAGCTGACGAGCCTGATAACCGCTGCCTCCCATCTAGTATACCTCGCCCAGGGGAAACCCAAATACGTCGATAACGTGCGTCGAGACCGCCCTCGCTCCCCCCGGGGGCGGATCGGGATATGAGATTGCGCCATGGCGGTATAATGTTGCTAAGCGGGACACTCCAACTGGCGGCGGGTGATTACCGGAAAGGAACGCCAAGCGAACTGGATGGATTGTGGCGGATGACGCCGGAGGAATGGGGGTATGCGATGACGAGGCTTCAAATCGCCTGGGAGAAGATGCCCAAGGGAGGGCTGGGAGAAAGCGGGGACAGCATCGAATTGGTCGAGCGTCCTCTCGGGGGGCTAAGCCTTATCTTGGCTGACGGTCAAGGGTCGGGACCCGCCGCGCGCCGCATTGCGCGGATGGTGGCGATGAAGGCGGTAGGCCTGATCGCAGACGGAACCCGTGACGGCGCGGTGGCCCGAGCGGTCCAAGACATGCTCTATACGGCCCGGGAAGGTCGGGTAACGGCCAACCTCACACTATTGACGGCGGATATGCATACCCGGTCCCTGCTCGTTTCGCGCAATGCGCCCTGCCCGGTGTTGGTGCGCCAGGAAGGAAGAACCTTTCGCATCGACGGAGCGACCGAAGTGATTGGGACCTATCGCAAGACCCGGCCCTCGATTACTGAACTTGGACTGTTGCCCAGCAGCTTGCTCATCGCCTTTTCCGACGGTATCCTTACCGCGGGGAGACGCTACGACCGATCCATCGACTGGAATCAAGTGGACGCCGAATTGGCGAGTCTGGATGTCGACGGCATTGCGCAATGGGTGGAAGATTTTATGGCCCTAGCGATTGATCTAGACCGTGGACGCCCACAGGATGACATGAGCGTGGTGGCCTTAGGAGTGCGCGAAGATGATGGACAGAGTTTGCGACGGCTTACCGCCAGCATTCCCTATTAACGGGATCGTGGTGGTGGGAGTGTGCGCGGCGGGGAAGACGACGCTCTTTCGAGAGCTGCAGGGTTTGGGCATCCCAGTGCGGGCCGTGGCCCAAGAGCATTCCCTGGTTCGTGGCCTCTTCCGTTGCCACGGTCGACACCCTTTGGTGCTGCTGACGGCGGACTGGGAAACGGTGCACCGACGCCGACGCTTGGCCTGGGAGCCTGCGTTTTACCGCGTTGAATGGTTGCGCTTAGAGGAAGCTCGAAGTGAGGCGGACCTGATCGTGCAGACGGATTACCGCACTCCCCGCCAGGTGGCAGACGCGGTCTGCCGCTGGTGGGACCGGCGCCTGGGACTCGACCGGTTAGCCGTGGATCCCGCCACCCGGGCGGAAGTCCGCCGGCTGGCGGCGTGGGGACTCGAGTGGCGCCAATTTTCGACCCGGTCCCAACCGTCGGGCGAGTGAAGGCCGCGTGGCAATGGGTCGCGCGTCGGGCCACAATTGACACGCTTTTCGACGCGGTTTATGATCAGTGAAGCGATTTTGCCGGGGAGGCTATAGAAATGCCGAAACGGGGTGTCCTGCAATTCTTTCTTTTGATAGCTGCGGTGCTCGCGGCGCTTTATTATTTTGGAATTGCGAATCCTATTACAAATCATTTGCGCTACGGCCTCGATTTGAAGGGTGGGGTCAGCGCCACCTATCAGGCCGTGCCCACGCCCGGGGCGCCGGTCAACCAGACGGCGATGAGCCGCGCCATGAGCATTATGCGGTTTCGGATCGACTCACTGGGTGTGGTCGAACCGTTGATCGAACAGGTGGGCAGCAACCGGTTGTCCATCTCGTTGCCGGGGATTAAAGACCCTGAACAGGCGCTGAGATATCTGGGCCAAGCCGCCATTTTGCAGATCAAGAGTCCAACCGGACATGTCTTGTTGACCGGGGGCGAGCTGAGCAACGCCAAAGCCGAGATCGCGGGAGGGCAGTACGTTGTGGGCCTCACCTTCAATGGGAAAGGCACGGCCAGTTTTCGCCAGGCAACCACCAAATATCTGCATCAAAAGCTGCCCATCTATCTGGACGGCAAGTTGTTGGAAGCGCCCACCGTCAACTCGGTGATTCCGAACGGACAGGCGCAGTTGACGGGTGGTTTCAGTACGCTGAAACAGGCGCAGCGGATGGCGTTATTGCTACAATCCGGAGCGCTACCGGTAACCCTCAAGGTGCTTACGGTGCAAACCGTGAGTCCCACGCTGGGTAAGGCGGCGGTGCATGCCAGCGCGGTTGCGGCGGCGATCGCCATCGTCCTCATCGTGGCGGTAATGATCGTCTGGTACCGACTCTCGGGGATTGTCGCGGATCTGGCGCTGGCGATTTACCTTTTGCTCATTTTGGGCGCGTTGTGGGCGCTGCATGCCACCGTCACGGTGCCGGGTCTGGCCGGATTGATTCTCTCGGTGGGTATGGCGGTGGATGCCAACGTGATTATCTTTGCCCGTATTCGTGAAGAGATGATTAAAGGCAAGACGGCGGCGGCCGCCGTGCGCCAGGGATTTCGGCACGCCATCCGGGCCATTTTAGACTCGCATGTGACCACCTTTGTCTCTTCCTTGATCCTTTTCTTTTTGGGGACCGGCGACGTCAAGGGGTTTGCGCTAACGTTGATGATTGGGACGGCGATTTCGTTGTTTACCGCCGTCACCGTGACCGGTGTGGTCATCCGTTGGATCGCAGAGGCCGGGTGGACGCGGTGGCGCACTATTTTCGTCGGCTAGGAGGGCCCGATCGTGCGATTTAATGTACAATTTATCCAGCATTGGAAACTGTGGTTCGTGGTGTCCGGGTTGTTGGTATTGATTGGAATGGGCGGATTTTTCATCCGCGGATTGAACTATGGGATTGATTTCACCGGAGGAACGCAGTTCAATCTGGCCTTTCAGCACTCGGTGACGACGACAACCATTCAAGATACCCTGAACACGCTGCACATTGTCGGGAGCACGGTCGTGTTTTTGGGCCACGGACGTCAGCACGTGCAGATTTCCACGCCGAATATCTCGGAACATCAGCGTACCGCGGTGCTAGGCGCTTTGCACCGACGGGGGGGGGCCTTTAAAGAGATCTCGACCAGCCGAATCTCGTCCACCATCGGCAAGCAGACGGAACGTCGGGCCCTGCTGGCGGTCGTCATCGCCATGGTGGCCATTGTCATTTACATGACAATCCGCTTCGAACTGCGCTTCGCTCTGGCCGGAATTGCGGCGATGGTGCACGACGTGATTATCACGGTCGGCCTGATCGCCCTGATTCATATTCAGTTGACGGTGTATTTTATCATGGCGGTGCTGACCATCTTTGGTTATTCGATTACGGACAAGATCATCGTGTTCGACCGCATCCGGGAGAATTTGCACCTGCGCAAGAAAAATGAAGAATTGGACGGCATGGTGAATCTGAGCCTGAATCAAGTCGCCGTGCGGTCGGTTTATACCTCGGTGACCGTGCTCATCGCCTTGGCGGCGCTGTTGCTGTTTGCAGGAAGTTCGATTCGGGATTTCTCGCTTACCATGTCTTTCGGGGTATTATTCGGGACGTATTCGTCCCTGTTTATCGCCAGCCCGTTATGGATGTTGTGGCGGAAAAAAGAACAACCCAAGAAGATTCGGCGGCGCCTTATCGAAGAACCCGAACCGTAAAGAAGGCCGGACCGTGCGTCCCCAACGGGTACCGGGATTGGTGGCAGACCGTGGGTGAGGGGGGCCAGGAAGGCTTGACCCGGTAGATCAAACCGGCAAGAGGGGGAGGAGGCGGCCTGCAGGCGCGCTCGTGGTGGGCGTGCAGCAAACCGTGGCCGTGTCCGATTGCGCGTGGAGCTAGGTCGGGCCCCATCGGGGCTAAGCACAAACTCAAGGGGGTGCTCGGAGTCCTGGCGGGGTGCCCGCCCAGATGCGGGATAGTAGGCGGCGAGCGGTGACGAAGGCGGTGACGGGTCCTGTGCAGACCAACGACAAAGCGCTGAAAATCAGTGAGCAAAGCGCGTGGTGGGGACTCGTGGGCAACGTGTTCCTGACCGTGTTGAAGGTTTTGGTCGGCATCGCGGGGCATTCCGCCGCACTCGTGGCGGATGGAGTGCACTCGGCGGCAGATTCCGCATCCTCCCTGGCTATCGTGGTTGGCTTGCGGATCGCTCAGCGGCCGGCGGACAGCGGCCACAACTATGGACACGGCAAGGCCGAGGCGGTCGCCCAGAAGGTTGTGGCGTTCCTCTTGATTGGGGCGGGCTTCGAATTATGCTCGCAGGCAGTGGCGGCACTGTTTCGGGGGCCGGGTCCCCAGCCGGATTTGTGGACCTTGATCGTTGCCGGGCTGGTCACCCTGCTCAAGGAAGGGCTGTTTCGGACGCAACGTCGAACCGCTCGCCAGACCGGAAGCCATGCCCTGATGGCGGCGGCGGCGGATAACCGTGTCGACGTGGTCTCGAGCGGAGTGGCGACGGCAGGTATTGTCGGCGCTCGCCTGGGCATCGTGCACTGCGACGAAGTCGGAGCCCTGGCCGTCGGATTACTGGTGTCGTGGCTGGGGGTGAGCTTGTTTGCCCAGGCGGCCAATGATCTGATGGACCGCGCCGCGTCGACGGCGATGAGTGACCGGCTTCACGAGGCGGCCGGCCGCGTGGAGGGCGTCATCGCCGTGGGTCAACTGAAGACCCGGATGATGGGCGCCCGCATCCTGGTAGACATCGAGGTCACGGTGGCCGCCCGGCTTAACTTCTTGCAGGCATGGAGCATTGCCCAAGCCGTGGAGGCGATGCTGTTAAAGATCCCGGAGGTCAGTGACGTCAATGTGCGCTTAACTCCCGGCGAAGCGGCCGGGATGCCCCAAGGCCGGCCGTATGGTAAACTTATGCAATAGTCAATGGTTGCGGGGCGTCTGCAAGTCCCCAGCCGAGATACCCAACCGCCGACCCTGTTCCATCGAACAACGGGATCGGGCTCCGGCTGGTGCGGGATGCCGGAGGGAGCGTGTGGTCGGCCGTTTGGGCGTTAAGCGGCCTGAACGATCGGCGGATATAGACTAGTGCCAAAGGGGTCACCGGTTGCGAACTGAACGTTTTCCCCACGATCCGGTTGCCAGCGAGGTTATTTCCTCACTGAGTCAAAGTCTGAGCCTGCCGTTGCCCATTGCCGAGTGGCTCTGGCGTCGAGGCGTTCAAAGCGCGGAGGACTGGCGAGCCTTAAATGATGAGGGGCCGCTCTCATCGCCCTATGCGTTGCCCGACATGGACAGAGCCGTGGCAGAGATCCTGGCCGCCCTGGATGCGGGGCGGCGCATTCGCATTCACGGCGATTACGACGCGGATGGGGTCACGGCGACGGCCGTCATGGTGCGCGGGATCCAGGAGATTGCCCCCTCGGCGGCGGTGGATTTTCATATTCCCAACCGCTTTGACGAAGGCTACGGCCTGGGCGAGGAGGCGGTCGAGCGCGCGGCAGACGAAGGCATTGACCTGCTGATTACGGTAGACTGCGGTTCGAGCTCTCCCGCCGCGGCGGCTCTCGCCGAATCCCGGGGGATAGGGCTGGTGATCACCGATCACCACGGATTGCCATCTTCCCTGCCGCAAGCCAGGGCCCTGGTCAATCCGGAACGCATGGCCCGCCCTAACCGCCTTTCTGGGGCGGGCGTCGCCTGGCAAGTCGTGCGGGCACTCGGCGAACGGGTGGGGAAGGCAATGCCCGAAGCATTGATGGCTATTGCGGCGGTGGGCACGGTGGCCGACGTGGTGCCCCTGCGGGACGACAACCGCAAGCTCGTCCGCCAAGGGTTGGAGGTCTTGCGAGCGGGCAAGGTGCCGGGGATTTCGGCGCTAGCCGAACGGGCAGGCCGCAGCGCGCGATATCTAACCGCGAGCGATATTGCTTTTTATATCGGTCCGCGGCTCAACGCCGTCGGCCGCATGGCGGACGCGGCGCCGGCGGTCGAGCTGTTGAGTAACCCGGCGCCGGCGATCCTGGCCCACCTGGTCGACGCCTTGGAGGCGGCGAACGCCGAGCGGCGCCGCGTGGAAAGTGAACTGTTGCAAGCGGCGTGGGATCAACTTCATGAATATCAGGCGGTCGATGGGGCGTTGCCAGCGTTTATGGTCCTGGGCGGAGAAGGCTGGCATCACGGTGTGGTGGGCATCGTTGCCTCGCGGCTCAAGGAAATCTTAAGACGGCCAGTCGCCGTAATCGGCTGGGAGGGCGATACCGGCAAAGGGTCCGCCCGTAGCGTAGAAGGCCTGCATCTGCTGGCGCATTTGCGCATGCATGCGGAGCAGTTCACCAAACTGGGAGGTCATCGGGGCGCGGCCGGATTCAGCCTGCCGCGTCAGTCGGTCCTAGGCCTGGCGCGCCGACTCAGTGATAAATTGCCGGCCGCGGTGCTCGCTCTCAGATATCGCGGTGAACCGGTTGATGGCCTGTTGAGCGCCGAAGCCATCGACGCGGCGGTCTTGCGTTGGTTAGAGCGTCTGGAGCCAACGGGTCACGGCTTTGAGCCTCCGCGCTGGATGGTGCGCGGCACCGTGCGCGAAGCTAGCCCCATGGGGCAGGCAGGGCGCCATCTCCGGTTTCGTTTCGAACGCGTGCCATGGACGGGTCTGGCCTTTTCCGCCGGCGACAAAGCGGGCCGGGTGAAATCGGGAGAACCGTTATGGACGGTCGGACGACTAGCGTGGGACGTTTGGCGTTCGACCCGCGAGGCGCGCTGGCACGCCGACGGGCTGCTGACCGAGCCCACGACTGCGCCATGGCAAGACCGGGTGCGACTTGAGCCGCCCCCCGACCCGCTCTCGGGAACAACGGTCTATATCGTGGACAGTCAACGAGACTTGGCTTCGCTCAAACGCTTGGGGGTCACCGTGTATGACTGGACGGACCCCATTGCGGAGCGCGCCGTGGTGGAGGAGCGCGTCCGACGAGGATGGTGTTCGACGGCCGCCTTTTCCCAGTGGCGGCCCTGGCCAGCGTGGGATTCGGTGGCTGACCAGGTGATCTGGCGAGGTCCTCCCATCCACCGTGAGGGCCTGGCTTGGGCGGCAAACTTGCTGGCCGACGGCGGCCAGATTTGGATCGATTCCGGTTGGCTGACCGAAACCCGGCGCGACCGGCTACTCGCGAAGTGGCGGCGCTTGGTGCCCGACCGCGGCCATTTGGGCGTATTGTGGCGGGCATTGCAAGCAGGTCAATCCCCCTTATTGGCGGGACGGGGCGTCTTTCGGGAGCTAGGCTTGGATTTCCGTATCAACGACAGCGGTCAGCGGGCGCGGCTGACCGACGCGCCAGCCTACCGGCAGGCCTGGCGGGCGCGGGGTGCGGCGGAGGAGGAGCGGCGGTTGGATTCGGCGGAGTGGATTGTGGGAAGGACGCGAAGGCACCATGCAATGGAGTAGGCTAGTGCGGGAAATTCCCGATTTTCCCATGCCAGGCGTGTTGTTTCGGGATGTATTGCCGGTCATGGCCGACGCAACGGCCTGGCAAGACTGTCTGGCGGCGATGGAAGCCATCGTGCGGCCTCTGTCGCCTCAGATTCTGATGGCGCCGGAGGCCCGTGGCTACTTGCTGGCGGCCCCCTTAGCGGATCGGCTGCGAATCGGCTTAGTGCCCATCCGCAAACCGGGAAAGCTGCCGGGACCTGTTCTCAGCCAACAATACGCGTTAGAATATGGTGAAAACCGTTTGGAAATGGAGGCTGCGGCTCCCCTCCGAGGACTGCGGGTGGTGGTGGTCGATGACGTCCTCGCCACCGGCGGGACGGTGCAGGCGGCCCGCCGGCTGGCCCAAGAGGGTGGCGGTAAGGTGGCGGGGTTCGCGTTCTTGATTGAACTTCGAGACCTGGGGGGACGCCGTCGCCTTACCGAAGGGAATATTCCGGTGGTCAGCGCCTTGGTTTTGTAGACGGGGGCCGATCATGCCGCCAAGCGGGGTCAGTGCGACAGGGGGCGGTGGGGTGACGATTACCGAAATTGTCGAACAACTAGGATATGATGCCAGCGATGCGGACGCCGAACGAGTCCGGCAGGCGGTGGAGTTTGCGGAACGCGCCCATCGCGGCCAGTCCCGCGCCTCGGGCGAGCCCTATGTTGAACACCCCTTGGAAGTGGCCTCGATTTTAGCTGGCATGCATCTGGACACTGACACCATCGTGGCGGCGATGCTGCACGACGTGGTTGAAGACACCTCCTATACCCTCGACGATATCCAGGAGGCGTTCGGCCCCACCGTAGCGCTCCTAGTCGACGGGGTTACCAAACTGGATCGCCTGGAAGTCCAAAATCGCGAGGATGAACAGGCGGAGAACCTTAGGAAAATGTTCTTGGCGATGGCTAAAGACATCCGGGTTATTTTGATTAAGTTGGCAGACCGCCTGCACAATATGCGTACGCTCAAACATCTGACGGCTGACCGCGTACACCGGATTGCCATGGAAACGATGGAGATTTATGCTCCCTTGGCCCATCGGCTGGGAATCTTTCACATCAAGTGGGAGCTCGAAGACCTTGCGTTCTTGCACCTGGACCCCGAGGCCTACCAAAAGACCAAGGAGTTGGTCGCCAAGAAGCGGTTGCAGCGAGAAGAGGCTGTGCAGGCTATTATTCAAGATCTTTCGGAACGCATGCTGCTGGCCGGAATCGACGCCGAAGTGTCTGGACGCGCCAAGCACCTTTACAGTATCTACCAAAAACTGCAAAAGGGCAAGGATTTTAGTCAAATCTATGACTTGGTGGCTGTGCGCGTGCTGGTAGACTCGGTCAAGGACTGTTACGGGGCGCTGGGCATGGCCCATGCGTTGTGGAAGCCAGTACCCGGGCGCTTCAAGGACTACATCGCCATGCCCAAGTCGAATCTCTACCAAAGTTTGCACACGACCGTGATCGGCCCCCAAGGCGACCCCATTGAGGTGCAGATCCGTACGCACGCGATGCATCACACGGCCGAATACGGCATTGCTGCCCACTGGCGCTACAAAGAGGGTGGAGGCAAGCGTGATCCTGAATTCGACCAAAAATTGGCGTGGCTTCGCCAACTCCTTGAATGGCAGCGTGACATGGGCGATGCGCGCGAATTTTTAGAAACGCTCCGGGTGGACCTGTTTTCCGACGAAGTATTTGTATTTACCCCCCGGGGCGACGTCATCGATCTGCCCGCCGGGGCGACGCCTGTTGACTTTGCGTACCGGATTCATACCGATATCGGGAGCCATTGCGTTGGGGCCAAGATCAACGGGCGGATCGCGCCGCTTAGTACCACGCTGCAAAACGGCGATATCGTGGAGGTGCTGGTCAATCGCGGATCGCCGGGGCCAAGTTCGGACTGGCTGAAATTTGTTCGCACCTCGCAGGCCAAGAACCGCATTCGGCAATGGTTGCGAAAAGAGCACCGGCATGAACACTTGAATCGCGGTCAGGAGATGCTGGACCGGGAGGTTCGCCGGGCGGGGCTCGTCCTGGCTCGTGAGCGGCTGGCCGAGATTGTGCGTAAGCTGGGCTACGGTAGTCTCGATGATCTCGTGATTTCCATCAGCGAGGGCAGTGTGAATCCGCTGCACATCGTGGGGCGAATTAAAGAGGATGTCGCCCAGCAGATGCGGCAGCAAGGGACGCCGTTGGTCCGGGTGAAACCTCGGACGCGAGGCACGCCGCAGCCTTCGGAAGTGCTGGTCCGCGGTCACCGGCGAATGCTAACCCAGTTAGCCCGTTGTTGCCAGCCGGTGCCCGGCGATCCCATCTTCGGCTATCTGACGCGAGGGCGCGGGGTCACCGTGCATCGTATCGGTTGCCCTAATGAAGGTGACTTGAGCCGAGATCCTGAGCGCCTAATCGACGTGACGTGGGACACCACGGAGGCCGAACTGGCCCCCCATCCGGTCGAGCTCGCCGTCTATGCGTGGGACCGAGCGGGGCTGCTGGCCGATGTAGCCAACGTGGTGGCCGATTCCAACATTATTTCCGCTAAGGCGCGAGGATTTCGCGACCGGACCGCCATCGTCAACGTCCGTTTCGAGGTGCGCAATTTGGGACAACTCACCCAAATCATCCGGCGGCTGGAAGGCCTGGCCTTTGTGCAACAAGTGCGTCGCGTCAGCCGGGAGCGGTCATCATAGTGCGGGTGGCCATCCAACGGGTGAAACGCGCACGGGTGACAACCATGGGCTCGACCGGGGTCGGCGAAATTGGCCTCGGTTTGGTGGCCTTGGTGGGATTTACCGCCGGGGACGGACCGAAAGAAATGGCCTGGATGACGGAAAAGCTTGTTCACCTGCGCATTTTTCCAGACGATGCTGGGCGTCTGCACAAGAGCGTGTTGGAAGTCGGCGGGGAGATTTTGGTCGTATCGCAGTTTACCCTCTATGGCGAAGTGGCCCACGGCCGACGGCCGGACTTCCGTCGGGCTCTAGCCCATGGGCCGGCCGAGTCCCTGTACCATCGCTTTGTGGCTTCGCTGTCGGGCTATCCGGTGCGCGTGGCGGAGGGACGCTTTGGCGAAGAGATGGAATTGGAGTTGGTGAATTGGGGCCCGGTGACCTTGATGCTGGAACGCGCCCCCCTGGCGTCTGGGGGGTAGGTTTATCCAGCACAGTTTTTTGTTGAAGGAGCGGCAACATGCGAACGGAATTGAAGCGGCCCAGGGGGACCCAGGATATCCTGGCGCCAGAATCGTGGCGCGTCGAGCAGTTGCGCCGGCTGGCTTTTGACACGGCTCGCCAATTTGGTTTTGATCCGCTAGAGACCCCTGCCTTCGAACAGTCCGCCGTGTTCTTGAAGGTGGGCGAAAGCACCGATGTGGTCCAGCACGAGCGTTATGCGTTCACCGATGTCGGTGGGGTATCGCTGACCTTGCGACCCGAGGGCACCGCGGCGGTAGCCCGGGCCTACGTCGAAAACGGCCTCTATAACGCGCCGCAACCGGTGCGCCTGTTTTACTGGGCCCCCATGTTTCGCCGCGAACGCCCGCAGGCATTGCGGTACCGCCAGCACACGCAATTTGGCGCCGAGATGTTCGGGGTCGAGGACCCGGCGGCGGATGCAGAGGTCATGCTGCTCTCTACCCGGGTGGTGAGCCTGGCGGGGTTGACCGACCCCGTCATCCGGGTGAATTCTTTGGGATGCCACCAATGCCGACCGGCTTACCGCCAGGCATTGGTGGCCTACTACCGGGATCGAGAACCCTCCATCTGCCAAGATTGCCGCGTGCGGCTGGAACAAAATCCGCTCCGGCTGTTAGACTGCAAAGTGGACGTCGAGGCGCGGGCGGGGGCGCCGGATATTGCCGACTATTGGTGTACCGCGTGCCGCGCCCATTTGGATCGCTTGATGGAATTGGTGCTCCTGGCGGGCGGCATCATCCGGCGTGACAGCCGTTTGGTGCGTGGTTTCGACTATTATTCGCGTACGGTGTTTGAAGTGGGTCATCCGCAACTTGGGGACGCGACGGCACTGTTTGGCGGGGGGCGCTATGACGGTCTGGTCGAATCGTTGGATGGGCCCAATACCCCCGGCGTCGGTTTTGGCATCGGGGTAGAGCGGCTCTTGTCCGCGCTCGGTGGTCGCTTGCCAGTCTACTCCGTCGCTGGCTGTTATGTGGCCCACCAGCCGGGTTACGAGACCGAGGCGTTTGCCCTGGCAGAACGGCTTCGGCAACAGGGCCTGGTGTGTTACAGCGATGTGATGGGGCGAAGCCTAAAGGCGCAGATCCGCGACGCCGGTCGACGGGCTGGGGCAGCGGTCATTGTCGGGTCAGAGGCGGTCGGGCCGGGGGAGGTCATGGTCAGAAACTTAGCCACCGGTGAACAGGAAGCGATGGCGGGGGACCCCCTCGCCATCGCCGCGTGGTACAACCGTAAATTCGGCACGAACTCGACGGCCGTGGTCAGGTGAAGGGTGTTTTGCGGTAGGGAGGGAGCCGGCACTCGGGTCATCGATTCAAGGCGTGGCGACAACTAAAAAGGAGAGGCGGCTAGCGGGTGTACCGAACACATTATGCGGAAGAAATCAATTTGACAGCCCTCGGCCAGGCGGTCGAGATTGCCGGCTGGGTGCACCGCCGCCGCGACCACGGGGGAATCATTTTCCTCGATGTGCGCGACCGTACGGGCTTGGTGCAAGTCGTTGTGGAGCCGGGGGATGAGACGCTGTTTCAGCGTGCCGACGCGCTCCGGGCGGAATACGTGGTGGCGGTGATCGGAGGGGTGCGTCGTCGACCGGAGGGGATGGAGAACCCGGAGCTGAGCTCGGGTGCCGTGGAAATCGTGCCTAGCAGCCTGGAAATCCTCGCGGAGTCCAGACCGTTGCCCTTTAGCATCAACGACAGCAATAACGTGGAGGAATTCATTCGCTTGCAGTACCGGTATTTGGATTTGCGCCGCCCCAATCTTTTCCGGAACTTCTTCCTGCGCGATCAGGTCTTGTCGGCGATTCGGCGCTTTTTTCACCAACACCGCTTTTTGGACGTCGAAACCCCGGCGTTGGCACGGTCTACCCCCGAGGGAGCGCGGGATTTCTTGGTCCCTAGCCGCACGCAACCGGGAAACTTCTATGCGTTGCCCCAAAGCCCGCAGATCTTCAAGCAATTGCTCATGGTGGCCGGTTTTGACCGCTATTATCAGATTGCCAAAGTGTTTCGCGATGAAGATCTCCGTGCCGATCGACAGCCTGAATTCACCCAGGTGGATGTGGAAATGGCCTTCGTCTCGCAGGACGACGTCCTCCAGCTTATGGAGCAGATGCTGCATGAGGTCTTTGCTGAGACCTTGGGAGTGCAACTGGATCCCTTCCCTCGGTTGTCGTGGCAACAGGCCATGGAACAATACGGCAGCGACAAGCCGGATCTGCGAGCGGGGGAGCCCTTATGCGACTTGAACGCGGTCGCTCACGGGCTAAGCTGGCCCGTCGTGGCTGAGGCGGAAACCGTGGTGGGGGTGCCCATTCGTCAATTTTCGCCGAGCCGCAAGGTGCTGGACGGCTTGGTAGAGAGCGCGAAAGCTCTCGGCAGCCCGGGCCTGATTTGGTTGGTGCAAGGCACGAGCGAGATCCGATCCAACGGCAAGCCGTTGGGAGAGGACGGGCAGCGCAGGCTAGCGGAGGCCGCCGGATTGAAGGCTGGGGACACCTTGCTGGTGGTAGCGGGCCCCAAATGGGAAATGCTGCAGGTGGCCGGCCAGTTACGGCTCAACCTGGCGCGTGACCTTGACCGGGTCGGAGACGGCTGGCGATTTCTCTGGGTGACGGACTTTCCGTTGTTTGAATGGTCGGTGGAAGAGGGACGGTTGGTGTCGGCGCACCATCCGTTTACGATGCCGCGCGCGTCCGACTGGAACACCCTCGAGGACGATCCCCTGTCGGCCCGTTCTCAAGCCTATGACGTGGTGTTGAACGGGGTCGAGCTGGCGTCCGGCAGTGTCCGTATTCATCGTCCAGAGTGGCAGGAACGAATATTCCGCGTTCTCGGCATGACCGAGGAGGAGATTCAGGCTAAATTCGGCTTCCTCGTCAATGCCTTCCAGTACGGCGCCCCTCCCCACGCGGGAATTGCCTTTGGGTTTGATCGGTTGATTATGCTCATGGCGGGAGCGAAAAGTCTGCGCGAGGTCATCGCCTTTCCCAAGACCGCTCGCGGCACCGATCCCCTCATGCAGTCGCCGAGTCTGGTCGAAACATCCCAGCTGACCACGCTGAACCTGAAGTTGTTGAGTCCTTGAGCGGCCGCCGTCTGTCGGGAACTCGGCAGACGGCGGCTCAACTAACGGACGGCGGTCGGGGTAAAGAGGTCGACGATGCCAATAATCAAGGCGGCTATTAAAGCGCCGAGAACGGTGACGTGCATTCCGGGTACCACGACTTGGGTCGCATAGATGACGGCCGCCGAGACCAGAAATCCCACGATGCCCCGCCCGAAGGGAGAAATGGACTTGCCGAACAGCGACTGTAGGAGATAGGCCACCAAGGCGATTACGGCTGCGGCCAGTAGTGCGGAGAAAAAGCCGATATGGGAAAATCCGGGAACAATATAGCCCATGAACATCAAGACCAATGCCGATACGATGAATCGTACCAGGGTTGCCAACCAGTTCATGTCCGTCACCCCTTTCTAACCTAGTGTGCCGGGACCGAAGCCGAAATATTCGCCTAATAGTTTGACGCCGACCGCGCAGACTGAAGATGGTGTCGACCTCCGAGTCGGCATTGCCGGTCTGCACCACATCCGGTGCAAGGTGAAGGATGCGAGCCCTGCTTCCCAAACTGAGCGAACCGTGAGGAGGGATTCGGTTGGCCAAGAACGTTCCATCGTCGTTTAACGATTTGAAGGTGCGCGTACGGCAGCGTCTTCATAACGGGTCCAACGATGTCCATGCTGACATTATCGAAATGGGTGACGCCATGCTCCAGGCCGGCGTCGAGCCCAGGACGGCTGAGGACCGCATAGCGAAGCACGTCTGGCAGGGGGCCAATCCTCGTCAGAAGCGCGTATTGGCCGACCTGGTGTCGGACATGGCCAAGGAGGAAGAAGGCCTGGAGTAAGCCAACAGGGGCTGAGCGCCAAGCTCAGCCCCTGTCTTGAGGTGGCCCCGACGATATGAATGGAAGAGGCCGTTGGAACTCGGAGGTGTGGGAGCCGGATATGCAAGCATTAGCAGCACTGGCAGCATTTATCTGCTTGATTAATGGCCCCGGCCCTCCTATAATAGCCGTACAGGACCTGCCCTGTGCGCGAATCCGAACCGACATGTTTTGAGCCAACATCAAAACATAGGGAGCCTGATCCTTAGTTGGTGGCCGTCCTGCCCCCACCATGCATATGGTGCCGGGGACTGCGAAAGTCAACGGGAGGCACCCACCTGCCAGCGCGCAGGTTCAAAACGTCGGTGCGTTACGGCAAGGCGGGAACCGAGAGGCACGAGGTTTATCCGTGCCTCTCTTGTTTTGTGTCAGTCAGGGCCTCAACGTGGAACGCGGGGCCAACTCAGGGGCTCGGATAAGGGCACGCACGGATGCCAAGAGGGGTTTATGTTCAATGCTAGACCGCTGGGTTCCGGGTGGCAACGGATAGACGGCGCTCAACTCCCGGTTGGAGGAGGTTTCCTCAACATGGGTTTGCACCCTGGCTGCAAGTTCCTGCCACCCGGCCGCGAGATCGAAACGGACCGCGATGGTTACGCTTCCGTTTTGCAGCTGGAGGTATCCCCGAACGCTTCCCGCGGGAGGTAAAATGCCCGTTTCCTCAGTGAGTTCGCGACTGGCGGCCGCAACAGGGTCGAAGAACCCCGCCCGTACATCCTCGAAGTCGGACGCGCCGCCGATGGGCTGTACGACCCCCGGCTTAGAGCTCTCGGCATGGGTGATTCCCACCAGGGCCAGGCCGTCAGCGGTCAGCACCCACGCACAGGCGTTGACGACTTTCACGTGATACGGATGGTCGGGTTTTAGATATTGACGGCTGAATAGATAGTGGGCAAAGTCAGAGAATCTGGATTCGATGCGCGTTGTGCCTGCGCTGTCTTGCCAGATTTCGTCGACGGTCAGTACGGGCCCGCGAAAAAAGTGGGGGTGACGCCGGCACACGCGTTGCCAGTGAGCGTTGACCTCTGCCAAAAAATCGGGATTGAGTTGCCATCGCTGGTTTGCCACGCGCACGGCAATGTGCTCCGTTGGATGCCAGATCGCGTCCTTCATGACTTTCCCGTTCATTCCCTTCCCGTTCGTACCGTTCATTCCCGATCGGTTCAGGGCGACGCGTCGGTCGGGATCGGCCGTGCTCAGGCTGCAAAGCCGACCGCGTGAGCGTGGTCCCGACGCCGGTGGCCCGTGAGTGCTCGCTGCCGGACCAGAGCTTGAGCTGTTAACCCAGATTGAAACAAGCGTACCATATTGTTGGTGTCCGCAGTTGCGCAATGCTTGGGACGAGCAGAGACAACGGCTATGTCAGAAGCCCCGTAGCGCGGATCCTTGGGCCGCAGGAGCGGCCTATGAAGGCTTCGTTCGCTGCAGCCCGGCTATGCCGGCCATGCTTAGCCGGTTGTAGGCTACGCTTCGGGCGCTGTCCGGTACGAAGCCGGTGCTTGCACGCCTTTCCGTCTGCTGGGGAAGAATCCATGGGCTCCCCGCACTGCTCGGCACGCAGAGGCTCTGCTCCCCTTGGGAGCAGGCATTCCTCCCGCCGCTGAATGCCGTTGTAGCGAGGAGATCTTGTAAGGGTTCTGTTGATGCGCTCAAAGTATCAGACTAACTGTCGAGCTTGAACCCAGGTTACCAAAAACGGGCGTAAAGCCCCCGCCTTTAGGCGTGGGGATATCAGCCCGTTGGCCCGTCAAGATC
>JAJZZH010000025.1 GCA_021797675.1 Bacillota bacterium
CCCTCCTAGAAACTGGGATTGCAGACCACCATACCAAATGATGTTAGAAAAGTCCAGGTTTTTGTTCGTGCGCATAAATCAGTTAATTCGCGCTATTGACGGGATCGCTTAACTTGACACCATTGCGACGGCAGTTGGTCCACGGCGAGGTCGCGGAGCCATTTGGCAAAAAAGGGTGCCACATTCATATTAAAGGCCGCGGTCCCGATGAAGACCTGCGCATCGCCCGTCCATCCCAAACGTTCGTCGCGCTGGGGGCAGTCCGTCGGCACGTCGACAAAATTCCCCCGCTGTCCCCAGACGATGTTTTTTTGCAACTGGGTCACTTCTGGGCTCGAACAGGAGAAACTCAGGGTTTCTTCGAGGTCACTGCGCACCACGCAGGCGGATACGCTCTGCAGAGGAAGTTCTCCGGGATATCCGCTCACGCGCACGTAACGAAAGCCCTGAAAAGTAAAATGCGGCTCAAACACTTCCTCGCCCGTGCCTTTGGCGATATAGACCACCGTTTGCCTGGCGCCACGCAGATTCTTGACGTAGAAGTTCCCCTCCTGATCTAATACCTCTGCGTGCTCAAGTTGAATCGTCGTACCCGCCGGCGCCGTCACTTCGAGGCGTACCCATCCCGTCAGGTTTTGGCCAAAATCAATCACGTCATCCCCGCTGGGCGTACGCAGCCGAGACACCGGGGGCAGGGTCATGGTTACCCGGGTGGGGAGATTTTCCTGGGCCACCACAATCTCCTTCGGGTGATCGAGCGCCTGAACCGCGGCCCATCCCTCGGCGCTGACGTTGTCGTTGCTCCAACCGTCCACCGCTTGGCGCGCATCGTACGTTTCGCCGTGATAGATCTCCGAGAAGGCAATCGGTCCCCAGCGAAAGCTCCACGTCGGATCCGAGGCGACGATCAGGCTCGGCTCACGGCCGTCAACCCGGTGGAGTTCCAACAACAGGGCCCGCTGCTGGCCCCAAAAGGCTTTGGCCTGAGACCAGCCGATTTCGCCGGCGTACCAGCCGTTTCCGAGTACCGCGCCCACCACGTTTTCCCCTCGCCTAAGCAGGGACGTCACGTCGAATGTCTGGTATTGCAGGCGATGGCCGAAACTTGTCCATCCCGGCGTTAACCGCCAGTCTCCCACCCGTTGTCCGTTGATCCAGAGTTCGTAAAGACCCAGGGCGGTGACATACACCCGGGCCGCCGCCGGCACTTCGGCAAGGGTAAACCCTTTCCGCAAGAGAGGACTCATGGCTTGACGCGAAGCGGCCTCGGCGGCGTCGGCCGTAATCCACTCTGCCTGCCAGCGGGAGGGATCTCCCATGCCTGTTTCAAAGTACTGCACGTCGCTCCACGCCGAAGCTTCCCCGGCATGGTCGGTAATCCGGACCCGAAAGAAATACCGCCGTTGAGGCTCCAGCCCTGGTCCCCCGTATGCCACATGCACCGACTGGTCACGCTTCACCCGGCCGCTGTCCCAGATCCGCTCGGTTCCGTCCGGTTTGGCATACACTTCGATCTGGTAGCTCTGCTGCAGCACGTTTCGCCGGTCCGATTCCATCTTCCATGAAAATCGCGGATTTTTCACGTCTATTCCGATCGGATTTTTTCGGTACTCGGTGCGAATGTCGTAGACGCTTAACACATCGTCGCCCTCCCCCAAAATTGCTTGCTCCATCGGCGCTCTGCGTTGCAGGCCCTAAAGTCATTCTATCGTATCGGTACCGCACCCCGACGCGGGATTTCCTCGGATCCACAAGACGGTTCCGACTCTCTCGGCTAGGGGCGCACACTGGTGCCATCCGGCATTCGGGCCAGGGTCCAGGTTGGATTTTCCGCGTTGACGGGCCAGCGGGCCGCCTCGGTTTCGTCGAGGTCGATGCCCCATCCGGGCCGACCGTTGGGATACACATACCCGCCCCGAACTTCGGGGGCGCCGGGAAACACGATCTGGCTGCGCTCGCTCCATCCGCTCCACTCTTGAATGCCGAAATTCGGACAGTGCACGTCCAGATGGACATTCGCCGCGTGCCCAATCGGCGAGACGTCGCCCGGACCATGCCAGGCGGTGCGAATCCCGAAGGCTTCGGCAATTCGCGCCACTTTCAATGCGGGCGTAAGCCCGCCGATCTGGCTAAGGTGCATGCGCAGAAAATCGACGGCGCGTTGTTCTATCAACGGCATCCACTCCAACGGATGGGTAAACAATTCTCCCATCGCCAGGGGCACCGTGCTCACCTGACGCACGCGGGCAAACCAGGCGACCTGTTCCGGCGGCAGCAAATCCTCGAGAAAGAACAGGTCGAGCGCTTCCATCGCCTTGGCCAACTGCATGGCTTCAGCCGGCGCCAATCGTTCGTGCACGTCGTGCAGGAGTTCCACTTCGGTGCCAAACCGGTTCCTGAGTTGCTCAAAAAGGCGTACCACCCGCCGGCGATATTCCGAGGGGTCAAAATAGACCCCCGGCAACGCCCCCTGCGGTCGGCGCACGCGGGGATTGGCAAACTGCGGTTCGCCTTGGGCCGGGTTACCCATTCCACCGTATCCTCCCCACTGGCAGCGAACGTATCGAACGCCCTCCTCCAAATAGGCCGCCACCCGATCGCCGATGGCTTCGGGATCGCGGCCGTCGGCGTGGCGGTACACTGCCGCCGCTTCCCGACTCTTTCCGCCCCACAGTTCATAGCAGGGCATGCCCGCGCGCTTGCCTTTGATGTCCCACAGCGCCATATCCAATCCCGACACGGCCGCATTCAGCACCGGACCGTTGCGCCAATAGGCGCTCACCATAGCACTTTGCCAAAGGTCTTCGATCCGATCGACTTCCTTGCCGATGGCCCAGGGTCCCAAATAGTCCTCAATCACCGTGCGCACGGCGGTTGCCCGTTGCGTAAACGTTGCACACCCGAGTCCATAGAGCCCCGGTTCCGACGTTTCCACCTTGACCGCGATCAACGCGGTTCCCTCCGGAGCCGTCAATACTGGGCGGACAGCACGAATCGTAATAGGGTTCATTCGATCACGGCGTGGCGAAAGCCCTGGTGCAGAGACCAAGAGCACGCCGCGCCTGCCTCCTTTCTAAGCGACACGCTACCATCAAGACGGCCAACCGCCTTCCTTCCGTCTGGCCTGCCCGGCCTTCTGCCTCGCCGGCCCCGGCCCTCGGCTCAGGGGCTTCAGCGACCGAGGGGAGCTCTGTCGGGGCGGTTTAGCTTTGACTCCGCCCCGCAAGGATCGCGAAACGTTCGGCGGGCTGAGTCCCGGCTCCCTCCATCTCAAATAAAATGCGGTACGCCGTCAATCACCGCCTGGAACATGGCCAGATTCAATCCGCCGTCGATCCGCACCGTAATCCCCGTCACGTAGCGCGACTCATCCGAAGCCAGCCAGCGGACCACCTCAGCCACCTCTTCGGAAGATCCTGCGCGCCGAATAGGAATTGCTGCAGCAATCTGCCGTTGGCGCTCTGGGCTGCGATTGCGGCGCGTAGCTTGTTCTGGCGTGTCAATGCGCCCCGGAGCCACACAATTGACCCGGATTTGCTGCGGAGCCAGTTCATAGGCCAGGCTTTCGGTCAGACGCGCCAGGGCCGCCTTCATGGCACCATAAATATTGTCGCGGTCCGTAACCCGTTCTTGATGTACCGAGGTGATTTGGACAATGCTCCCCATTTGGCCGTGGGCCACCATCCAATCTACCGCCGCTCGGGTGACCCAGAGCGGAGCGAGAAAATTAATTCGGTAGCATCGATCCACCTCGGCCACCGACAGTTCCCTGAACGGCGTCGAGAAGGTCACCCCCGCGTTATTCACCACCACATCGATCCGTCCCAATGCTGCGACCGCCTTGGCCACGACTTGCTGGGGCACCTCGGGCTGGGTGAGATCGCCGTAAATAGCCACCGCGTCGTGTCCAGAAGCTTGACTTTCGGCCACCAGCGCACGGGCCGTCTCTTCTCCGTGAAAGAAATGCACCCCAACCCGGTAGCCTTCGGCGGCAAGCTTGCGGGCGATCATCGTGCCGATGCCCTGACCCGCTCCGGTCACCAACGCAACCCTCTCTCCATCGCTCTTCACACCATGCCTCCATTCGCGCTTATCGTGGGCGCCGCCTGATTCGTCATAGACTCCGGATACCATCTCTCCCGAGCGCACCTTGTCCATCTCCCATTATCGCTAAATTCACGTCCTGATGGGAACCGACTCGGACCTGATCGCGCATCGACGGCACCACGTCCGCTATAACGTGCTTAGACTTATCTGTCCAAATCTCAAGGACAACCTAGCGATCCCGACCTTTCTAAACACATCTGGAATTGTTCGCTCTTCCCAAGCCGCACCGTAATCCCGTGACAGTCTCCCGTCACACCCCCTTCCGCGAAGGCAGGGATGCGACTTGACAAGTCCTGCCGGTAGCCGTGTGCCATTTCCTTCATCGAGAGTTCCGAGGCAGCCCTCTCTGTACTCTGGTTTCCTTCCGGCGTCAACTGACGGTAGGAAGGAATCCCCAGGACAACCCCAAAGCATGGGGGCAGGAGACGCCCATGCCCCGGGTTCGGGGCACCCACAGGAACGAAAAATGGGGACGGCCGCCCCGGAAGGCCCGTGGTCGCGATCGGGATATTGTGGTGCCCAGGATCGAGCTGCAAGGATTTTTCAGAGGAGGAGGATATCGCGGGATGACCTCGCCATTACCAGCCTCCGTCTTCGTTCCTCGCCCATCCTCTTGCGAGTGAATCGCGCCCTTGCTGCGGACGGTGAACGCGGAGGTCCGCAGCCGTCGAATCCTTAGCTGGTAAGAAAGATCGGACGGGTTGGCTTGCCTGGGTGAGGGACCCCCGCACCCTATCGTCCGATTTCAGCCGGGATGCGACGGAGACGCCTGCCTGCGCTGAAATCTCTCCATCAGGATGTGCTTGACCTGTTCTTTGCGCATTCGGAGCGTGATCCGCTCCCGCAGTTCGGAATCCGTCTGCCGACGCTTCACATTCATGGCCCCCACGGTATCGGCATGGGCGGTAAAGTGGCCGTGCAGGCACTGAAACCGGTCCCCCTTGCGGTTGCCCCGGTGGACGAATCCACACCGCGGGCACTCCTGCGAGGTGTAGGCGTGTTTACCGTCTCCACACGGGAACCTCCCGCGTTGGCCAGGAACTCCGTCCGCTCCTTTCAAGGCCGAACGCATCCAGCGAGACACCTTGCGGGAAAGTTTGCGCGATTTGGTCCGCCCTCGCAGGCCGCTGAGGACCACCACCACCCGGGGATGCTTCTGCATCACCTTCCGCGCGGGTTTTGGCCAGTTCCCGTAGCAACCCGTCCTTCTGCCGCCATAGGCCAAGACCAAGGCCATCATGGCCAGCCATTTGCCGAGGTTCAGCGCAACCGATTGCCACTGCACCGTGCGGGTCATGTTTGCGTCACCTCCTGGATACCGTCCATGAGTTTCTTGTGCTGATGGCTACGGGATCCGTAGAGCCTGGCGGAAAACCCGGTAATGCTTTCGAGGACGTCTTGGACGAATTCCGCCTCAAAAGACGGGCCTTCGGCAGCTTCCATGAGAACCACCTCGGTTCCAAACCGTTCACACAGAGAGAAGACCCGATCAGCTCCAAAACGGAGCAAGCGATCTTTGTGCGTGATGACGAGGCGTTCCACCTCACCAAGACCGATCCGTCCCAGCAGGTTCTGTAATCCTTTCTTCTTGGAATTCATGCCAGACCCCAGATCCTGAATCACCTCAAACGTCCATCCATTGGCGGCGCAGAAAGATTTAGGGCGCTCGACTTGGAGCGTCAAATCTTCTTTCTGATCATGACTTCTGGTCATGACTGGACACCCTCGCATAGGCAAGTGTCACCCGCGGGTCAGGAGCGTGTTTTAGGGCTACCTGGAGCAGGCGATCCCGATCATAGCGTCTGGTTCCGCCGGGAGTCGTCGGGGCGGAGGGATTTTCCCCTGCTTTTCCTATCGGCGAAGAGTTTCCGGGCGGACCCCCAATGCCTTGGCGGCTACACCAATACTGACTTCCATAGCCAGGTTCTACCACAAACGCACCAGGTACGTCTGGATATCATAGGATTTTTATTATATTAGCAGTTACACCCCCCGTCCCGACGAAGGTCCTGCAGCCATTGACATGTACGGATCACAGGCGCACATTAGCCAATAGGAGCAAAGACTCGAAAGTTGGAAATTCGGGTGTCGGCGGAGGTCAAGGCGCTGCTGGGAGAGGCGGCGGCCAGTGGCGTGACCACGTCGACTTTTGTGCTAGCGGCCGCCACCCCGCGGGCCCGCGAGGTGGTGGGCCAACACCAGACGATGGTATTAAGTGCACAGGACAGCGCGACGTTTGTCGACCAGCTCTTGCATCCCGCGCCGCCGACCCAGGCCCTGCGACAAGCGGCCGCGCGGTATGGGGCCCGTGTTGAGCCGTTGTCGGAATGATTCCGGCCATCGGCGTCGAGCGCTTGGCGCGGCATCGTGTTCGTACCCAGTTTGTGTGTCCGAGCGGGGGATTAGGCGAATACCTGCGCACCCGCGCGTGGCAGGACATGCGCCGCCATGCGGCTGTGGCGTTTGTCGCGGTCGATCCCACGGCACCCAACCGCGTTCTGGGGTTCTACACCCTGTCCGCGTTCAGAGTCAAGCTCGCCGAGATTCCCGCTGACCAGCAACGTCGGCGTCACGTTATTGGGACGGTTGGCCGTGGGCACGGCGTTTCGTGGTCAGCACATCGGGGAATTCTTGTCGGTGGACGCGCTATATCGCGTAGTCGCCCTATCGGATGTGGTCGCGACGGTCGGCGTCGTGGTGGATACGTTGCCCGGGTCGACGAGATTTTATGTGCGCTACGGGTTTCTCCCGTTGGATTCCCGGCGGAGCTGCCGCTGGACACGGCGCGAGGCCTGTTGCCTCCCCGCTCCTCGCGGGCTGCGCCGGTCGACGCACGCTGAGAGGTTGCGCATGGACCCAGCGGTGCGGAGTCTGCCCGACCGCGACACACCCCCGGGTTACTCTATAGGGCTTGCCTACACCTGAGCAGTCCGCTGCTTTGCGTGGCAGCAAATAGACCCGTGAGGGCAACCGAATACCAGCCCGCCGCAATAATCGATGCCAAGGGCCAGCGGGAGCACCGAGGGCGCGTAAGGCTCGGAGCCGCGTGCGCACACGTGGCCATTGGGCCCAGAGATAGGCCCGAAGGCGCCGCCGAATCCAGCCATCGAGGTTCCGGAACATCCCCGAGAGTTCCGCGAGGCGGAAGTAGGCCAACCAGCCAGGCAGATAGCGATTGAGGTCCGCGATGCGCGAACGCAGAGACTGGCCCCGATTGCGGCGCGTCAGGTGACGAATCTTCGTCTTGAAGCGGCGCACCGCTTCGGGGGCCACCCGAATGCGATACCCACCCGATTGCGGTAGAAACTAAACCCGAGGAATGTCCGGGCATCGGGCCGGGCCAACGCACTCTTCGCGTCGTTCACGCGGAGTTTCAGGCGCTGCGCCAGAAAGGTCCGCATACTCTGCAGGACGCGTTGACCCGCGCGTTCGGACCGCATATAGATGTTACAGTCGTCCGCGTAGCGGACGAACTTGTGCCCTCGCCGTTCCAGTTCCTTGTCCCAATCATCCAGCAGGAGATTGGCCAGCAAGGGCGACAGAGGTCCACCCTATGCAAAGCTTTGCATAGTCCACCATGAGGACACGCGCGTTGCCCCTCCCCCGGGCTCCCGCCGAGGGTCCGCGACGAACCAGCGCATCCAGCATCGGCAACGCCGCCAATTCAAGTGGAGAAGCCCCTGAAAAACAGAAAAACGCCCTCGCGGGCGTCTTTCCACCTATCCGCATCCTTTGACTTCCCCACCACCACGGCGCTCCCCGAATCGATCGGAGCGAGGCAGTCAGCCCCTCCCCAAGAGACCCTTATGACGAACGGCGACGTCGGAGGGGTCCCAGCACGCCCAGGGCCAAAAACGTTCCCACCAGAATACTCGCCACGCCGATCAGCATGGTTTGACCATTCAGGTTCACAAAGCCTTCACTCAAGGTGCCAAATCCGAGGACGCCCAACAAGCTGCCTACTATCATACGAATCGTGGCACCCCACATGGGACGCGATGTCTTGGCCACCGGATTCGCCTCCTTTCGCTATCGCTGCACCTACTGGGATCCTACCATAGGACCGACCTTATTGCCCGCCGTCTGGCTCGAACCTTCTTCGGAAGCCTGGTCTTGATAGTAGTTCTTCCAGATCAAGCGATACAGGCCCAGATAGCGGGGAACCCGGTTCCAGCCCGGAATCCACGGCGTCAGTGCCAAGATCAGCCAGACACCGAATCCGAGGCTGAGCGCCATCGCGTCGGCGGCCGGCGACTGAGCCACAAACGGCCACTGGTAGATCCAGGTGGGAATCGTCATCCACCACGCTCCCGGATAGCCGGGCACCGCCGGATGGATGATCCCCCATTGCTCCCCGAGCAACTGCAACGGCGCCGCCTTGTCGTGCAGCGGATCGCCTTGCAGGAAGAGCAGGTAGTTCTGGTTGTTAAACCGCGTTACCACCGCCCCGTTGCGGGTCAGCGCCCCGGACATCAACCCGCTTCGGCCTAGCGCCAGCGTCGCGTTCATCAAACTCGGGAGCGGCCCGTAGCCCGTCCCGGCTACCACCACCCGGCCATGCCGGTACACACCCTTGGCGAGCGCCGTGCTATATGCCGTTTCCCATTTCGCCTGCTGCGCGGCCGACGCGTGCCGGAAGGTCGCCAGCGGCTTGATCAGCGCCGGGTTGATGACGGCCGCCATCGTCAGCGGCTTCAAAATAAAGTCTGTCGCCGCGTTAATCGGGTGCAAGATCCCCACCGCGGCCTGCATCGGACTTTGCAGGCTGCCCGTCCCGTGGTTGTACGGCGGCCCGTAATCGGCAATTCGGCCCTGTCCGTCGAGGGCCCTAAGCGCCATTTGCTCAAACGCCACCGGCTGCGTCCGCGCATATCCGCGAATGGTCAACGGCGGCGCCTCTGGCACCGAAAACAGCGCCGAGACCAACAGCACCAGGGCCACCACAATCACCAGCGTGCCCAGCAAATGCTTCACAAAATCTTCCGGCACCATCCGATAGTCATGCACCATGTCCGTGCGTCCCACGGCCATCTTAGCGTCCCCCTTTCCCGACAGGCGTCGGCTCGGCCGCGTCGCGGCCGGTGGGATATGGCGGCACCACGCTCTTGAGACGCACGAGCGTAATATGCGCGCCAATAATCACCGTCAAAATCAACGGCATCACCACCACGTGCATCCCAAACATCTGGCCGGCGTTGCTCAGGTTCACCCACCCCAGCCCCAGTGCATTGATGCCGTCCTTGGCCTGCACCGCGTTCCACTGCGAATACAGATCGCCGTTGATCAAAAAGCCGGTGAACGCCGTGGGCACCGCGACCAAAAAGGCAATTGCCCCCAAGACCCACGTCATCCCCCGACCCCCGCGCCACGCTCCGGTAAAAAACACGCGCCATAAATGCAACATCATAAAGAAGAAAAATGCTTGCACCGACCAAAAGTGGGTCGCCGCCACGAAGCGCATCGCGTCGTTATACGACCACGATGCCGCCCCGTTCATCGCCAGCACAATCCCCGAGCCTACGCACGCCACAAAACTCGACGCGGTCAGGGATCCCAACATGTACATAAATCCTTGGGCATATTCCGGCATCTCGGTGGGCAACCACGTTTCCACCGACATCACCGGGCCCAACAGCTCCTTCGACGTCTGCGTCCAATTTGCCATCGCTGGATCGCTCCTCCTCACCCGCTGGCTCGCTGTTCTATATACTCAGCATTCAATATCTTTACACTCGGGTCCCAACGATCTTCGGCTGTCTACGTACTACGGCGATCAATCTTGGTTCAAATGCCTTTGAGCCGAGTATATAAACAACGCTTCACTGATGGTGCCGACGGCGTGCCGGCCAGACCAGTGCGACAATAAAGGTCAATAAGAACAATCCTTCTACGATGAAGTTGCCTGACCCTGGAGACACCTAACTTCACCTCCTCACCTGGGGCAGCGGCGTTCCTAACCGCCAGGCCCGGGCTCCCGCGACCCAATGGTCTGTTGCCGCTTGGGCCAATCCCTTCTGGTTCACCGACAAGCGACCGTTATGGGGAGTTCCGAAGGGATATCTGCACGTTTCGCCAACGTTAAGATGGTCAAATTATAAGGTCCTTCCGTGTCAGGGAACCACAGGCAAAGGGCTAGATATGCAGGGGTCTATTGGTCCCAACGATTGGGGCCACATGACCATAGACCCACGGCCGACCGGCAAATCGGGACGCCCCGGCCAGCCGAGGGTACCCTCAAACCCGCTCTGCGCCTCAATGCCCCCCAGGGTCCAATGCTCAGGGGATGACGGGTCCCTCCCCCTCCCGGCCCAAGGCTCGGTATCCGCCGAGGCCGACAGAGGCACCCATCCCGCTGCGATGCCTGCGGGAAGTGCAGGTTACGGGCCTTTAGCGACGGCAGATCATTCGTACGCGGATCGATGGCGCTCGGGGAGGGCGCATCCGCCAGGTAGCCGCAACTTGAACGGTCTTGCTCTGGAGGCCGGTGCTCCATCGAAGTATTTCCGGGAAGCATTTCGACGAGGCCCCCGCCGCTTCCGCGAATACACCGCGTACATCCGGCACTGATCGATGCTAAACCGAAAGGGTGACGATTAGCGGGCGGCCGCGGCGTCCCGCGAGACCGGCCACCACGGCCGCCCTAAGCCCCCGACCAGTGCAGTTCCCCGCCGACTAGCCATGATCGGCGCCGAAATTGACTGCCATGCGCCGACTCCACCAGCATCCCCCAGCAGAGAACTTTGCTCGTCCGGATAATGTGACCCAGATTCGCTGAGCACGAGCCTGTTGCCATCTTCACACCGCTAACGCCAGGGGGTTGCCTTTCGGAAGCGGTCCTGCCTAACGGGATCTCGCCAACTTCTGCTTCATCCGAACCGGAGGTCTGTGCCTGTCCCCGTGCTTTGGGGCATTCCGTGGGGATTTCTTCCTAATCGTCAGTCATCCATCCACCGATGGCTACCGAGTGCATCCCGGTGAAAACTTCCTAATTTAAAATTTAGGATACCACTCCCCAGGGCAACTTACAAACACTTGGCTTCACGGACTTCACGGACACCCGACTTATCCCCATCGCAATCGCGGATCGCTTCCGGCTTTCCCTGGAAAATGGGCCGATTTTCGTTCCCAATTGCTCCCATTGGGTCCCCGCAGGCGACCGATTACCGTCACAGACTGGGAGAAAAGAAGCTATAATAAGTAAACTAACGCTTCGTGGGCTACGGGCAGGCAAGCGGTCAGGTTAGCTTTTCCGATGGGTTCCAACAGCCGTCGGAGCATGTTTCGGCTTAAACGAGGTACGGGAAGGAGACCGGTCCTGTGAAACCTGCGGCGGAAATGCAATATCGCACCCTTGGCAAGACGGGATTGAGCATTAGTTGTGTGAGCTTTGGCACTTGGGCCATCGGAGGCTCCTGGGGCGCGATGGTTGACGAAAAGATCGCGATCGACGCGTTGCGCTTTGCGGTCGATCACGGCGTCAATTTCTTCGATACGGCCGACGTCTACGGTGATGGCCGTGCGGAAACGATCTTAGGCAAGACGTTAGGCAACCAGCCCAACGTGTTCATCGCTACGAAATTTTGCCGCGCTGGCGATATTGCGGCTCCACGCACCTACCGGTATGACAGTGTCCGCCAGTTTGCCGAAAAGAGTCTATCGCGCCTTCACCGAGACGCCATCGACCTATACCAGATCCATTGTCCTCCCCGGTGGGTAATCGAACAAGGAGACGTGTTCGGAGTCTTGGACCGCTTAAAGGATGAGGGCTTGATCCGCCACTATGGCGTAAGCGTCGAGACCGTGGAGGAGGGACTGCTGGCCGTGGCCTACCCCGGGGTGGCGGCGTTGCAGGTCATCTTCAACATTTTTCGCCAAAAACCACTTGCGCAGCTATTGCCGCAAGCCCACGCCCATGAGGTAGGGATTCTAGCCCGCGTCCCGTTGGCCAGCGGTTTGCTTACCGGAAAATTTCGGCCCAATGACACCTTTTCTGAAGACGACCATCGCCATTTCAATCGCGATGGTCAGGCCTTTAATGTCGGTGAAACCTTTGCCGGTCTGCCCTTTGCGTTGGGCGTTGAACTGGTTAACCAGCTCCGCTGGATTCAGAACGGGCGAGGATCGATGGCGTCGGCCGCGCTGCGCTGGATCTTAGACCAACCGGGGGTGACCGCTGCCATTCCGGGGTTCAAGAACAGCCAACAGATTGCTTCCAACTTGGTGACCCTGGAGGCCAAACCTTTTTCGTCGGATGAACTCGAACGGCTCGGCAATTTTTATCACAGCAAAGTGGAGGGAGCCATCCGCGGCCCCTACTAACCCGGTAGGGCCGCGGCGGTTCCCAAGCTTAGGAATCCACGTAGACAAGCCCACGGCTTAAGCCGAGGGCTTGTTGGAGACATCCAAACAAGACCTGATTTTATCTGGAAAGTCCGCAAGGACGCTATGACCAGCCTTAGCCGCCGGGACCCTGGGGGCGAGCGGCTCCGTGCATTGGGTGCCGACCTTGGGATGCTTCTCCAGTCTCAAGCTCTCTGGTCCTCCGTTAAAAGCCAGCTGGGGTGTTGCGAGCGGTGCGGAGGGATGACGCTACCCACAAGGGAACATGGGCGAGGAGAGCGATTCCCAGGAATCCGTTACCAGCCCCTTACGGGGCTCCGAAAGGAGATCGCATCGTGGTTTTGTCTTGGATAAGCACCAGAAGCCTTGGATGCCTTGTACCGAGAAACGCGCCCGGTTGTGATTGGAACGCCGGCGCGCGGTCGTCCACCCCATGGCCCCCTTCACGATTCGCATGAAGGATCGAACCGCCGAGACCTCGCGTTTTCAAGCCCCTCGAATAAAGTTTGACCCCGGCCCCACGCCAACCGGGGTGGCCATCCTCTGGGATGGCGCGCAAGGATCCCAATCCATCTTTTTCGGGATTGTCGTGCACCGCACGAACCTCAAAGCGCGGCGGGATGGGCGACGGGCCGGTCGCTATCGGAAGACCCGGTATATCGGCCGGCCCGCTTGCAAAACCGCCGGCGCAAGGCGGGGTGGCTGCCGCCGTCGCTGGCAGCCCGGGTGGATCAGACCTTGCATGCCCTGGCCACACTCCGCCAACGCCTGCGCATCACCGCGCTGAGCGTCGAGCACGTCAAGTTCGACACCCAAGAGTTGCAGCACGCCGAAATCTCCGGCGTTCAGTACCAACAAGGCACCTTGCTGGGCTAGGAGATACGCCAGTACCGCTTAGAAAAATGGGGACGCGCCGCCGTATACTGCGATGCCACGGATGTACCGCTACCCGTCGAGCACATCCTGGCGAAGAGGCCCGGGGGGTCGGATCGTGTCCCCAATCTGACCTTGGCCTGCGAGGCGTGCAACCAGCGCAAGGGCACGCTGCCCTTGGCTGGGTTCCTGACCCGCGACGCCGGTCGCCGCCAGCGCGCCCGGCGCAACGCTCACCCTGCCGTCCGGCAGGAAATGTTTGATGTCCATCACACGCTACGAGTGGGGACGTTCATCTTTAGGCGGTACATTCGGGATCTGATGTCCCCGCCAGCTTTCTTGAATGGTTTCGTGATACTGAATCGGCATCGGTTGGGGCAACGGAGGACGCTCCTCGGCTATCTGACGAGTTGACGATTCGGACGTAGCACGGGTCTGTTTTGGCGATTTTACGGCCATTAGGGTCCCCTCCCCAAAAGAAAATAAAATCGATCCCAACCACTACCATAGCGACGATGAGAGCAGATTACCCGAGCGGAACGACGTTCAGACACAGGCTATGCGAGCCGTCTGCTTCGACCATTTCGTAGTAAAAGAAGAGCTCTTGTCCCCGCTTGGCGTAATCTACGTACCTCAGGGTCCCAGGAGCAAAGGGCGAGGTGAGACGGGGCCCGCTCGGCGTCAACCGCGTCACGTGGCGCAGATCGGTCGTCAGCGCGATGCCTGTCCGCTCTTCGTAGTTCTCGGCCACGGCCGCGCTGCCGTCGTAGAATAGGAGGTAACCAGTCTCCATGGGCAACACCGACGTGACGCGCGTCGCGTAGGCATCCCAGGCCTTGGGCACAGGATCCAACGCCATGCCCAGCCACGTCCACTCCCGGCCATCCGTACTGACGGCTAGGCCCGTCCCGGAATAGACAACCCCCGTGGTAAACACGTCTTTGGAGACATGGAGGTCGGGCTGCGGCATCCCCTCCGCCTGCTCTTGCCGTTCCGCCACACTGACGTACATGAACAGATGCCCGAAGGCGGGAAATACCACCGGATCCTTGGCGGCTTCCAGACCGATTTGGGCCGCGGTCAATGCGGGCCGCCGGCGAGCAGGGTCGAACGCATCCGGCTTGGGGGCATCCAACACGTCAATGCGCCACCGGTTGTCTTCAGGATCCACGTAACTGACATACAGCAAATAGGAGTCGCCGACCCGCGTCATGGCAAACCGTTCCATCGACGGCGTGCTGAGTTGGTCCTGGTGAATGGTCCAGATATCCTCAAATTGCCGTCCGTCCACACTGCGGGCCAGCCGCGCCTCAAATCCGCGGCCCTCTCCCCGCGGGCGCCGGTAGCGGTACGTAAGATATACGTCCTCACCATCGACAAAAATGCTAGGGGCTCCCACCCAGTGGCCGGTGCTGCGACTCATGGGCTGTCGGATGACCTCGCGCTGGTCCAGATTCCATGCCGTAATCGTACGGTCTGCACGATAAGGCGATCGGTTTTCCATAAATGTACGCGGCGCAGGCCGGCAAACAAAGCCAGCGCCGCTTCCTCCCTTCTTCGGCGCTAAACGCCTCTGGGCATGTCCACCGACTTCCCCAACCTGAAATCCGCCTGAGGACGATGGCTTCCATGCATGATTCCCTTCACTTAGGAAGTATCCAGCAAATTGCAAAGAGCGTAAAGGGCGGGCCGCGTCTTATTCATCATGACATCGCACCGTGGCCCCAATTGATCTGCCAGGCCTCGATGCCTGTTCATGAACTCTCCCGCCGCCGGCCCCGATGAGGCCGAAGCGGGGGTTTCCGGGCTCGCTCCCGGAGATTCGTGGATCCCGGATCGCTGCTTGGCCAGCGATTGGCCTCCGGCGTCTTGCGCGATCTCCTCCGGGGGTAGCCTCGGATCGCTCCGACCCTACCGGCCGAAAAATCCGCATCGCTTTGCGTCGTGGTCAGCGAAATTCCCGACAGAAGTTTGGTGATGCCACGCTGGGCCATCATCACGGCGGGATAGTGATCCGCACTATCCGGGTGTCCGCAGGCTTGGCCGATACATTATCGCCCAGGCACACATCGCGGGACAAGGCTTCCGGGGGTTTGAGGAGCAGCGCCGGGCGGTGGTTCGACGCTCCGCCGTCTGCTCCGCAAGGCCCTGGGCTAATCCCCGCGCGTTCACCTGCGCCGCTCCTGCGAACTGGACCATTCTCTCTGCCGTTTCTTCATCCAACGAGGCCAGCCGTATCTTTCCATCGCCAGTTTGAGCCCAGGCCAGCGGATCGTCCTCCCCCTCCAGGACTTTCCGGTTCCGGCCGTCACCGGCATAACGTCCGGGTGGTGACCAACCCTGGGAAGCATACGGTGTCCGTCCATATCCTCGTGCCAGTCCGGATCAAACCCCTGCCGAAACGCCCGAAACCCCGGGCCGTTGGCTTGGACGCCGGGATGACGGAGGTCTTTGCGAATAGCTGAGGCCATCAGGGATCTGAGGATACGGGTTGCATTTACTGTCGTTGGTGTGCGTCAACCAGCGCCTTTGCAGCGTCCGCGACATCTCGTGAGGGATTTTGCGGCCCGTATACGCGCGCGGCGACCCACGCGCCGTCCATGAGAATCAAGAGGGCATTCGCCAACGCTTCCGGTTCACGGAGTCCCGCCTGACCCGCCCACTCCCGCATTCGCTCGCGGAAGGTCTCCTTATGAGCCCGAGCGATCTGGTGTGCCTGGTGTTCCTGTGCCGGAAATTCCAAGGCGGCCATTTGAAAAGAGCACCCCAGAAACTCTGGGCTGGACGCCAGCGCTGAGATTCCTTCAAACACCGCCGTGATCTTATCCACAGGCCGGTCGATACCGGCCACCAGCCCATCGATCCACCGCCAGAAGTTGTCGTCAACTCGTTCAAGATAGGCTGCGATCAGCGCGTCCTTCGATGGAAAATGGCGATAGAGCGTCATCTTGGCGGACCCGGACTCCTCGATGATGGTGTCGATCCCGACGGCATGAAATCCCTCACGATAAAAGAGAGCGCCCGCCGCATCCAAGATGCGTTCCCGTGCCGACGGCTGCGTGTGACGGTCCTTGCCCACGATTTTTCATCTCCCCTCTTGACATGATACAGAACGGTCTCTATACTTTCAAACGGCAAGCATACAGACAGGTCTGTATCAGATGGATTGCTCAACCATGGGAAAGCACCAATCACTGAGGAGGTCTTTTTTGTGAACATCGCGATTATTGGTACTGGAAACATGGCCCAGCCTCTGGGCTCCCTGTTGCAGGGAGCGGGCCACCACGTGATCTTCGGCTCTCGTCAGGTGTCGGGCGATCGGGTCACGTCCATTGAGGAAGCAGCCAAGCAGGGCGAATTGGTCATTTTGGCGGTGCCCTATGAGACGGCGTTAGATCTGGCTTCGCGTCCCGACATTCAGCAGGCGCTGATCGGCAAGGTTGTGATTGACATCACTAATCCGCTTGCGACGGATTACATGAGCCTCACGGTGGGTCACATAAGCTCGGCAGCCGAGCGCATTCAGGAGCGGCTCCACGGCGCACGGGTTGTCAAGGCGTTCAACACCCTCTTCGCAGATGTGCTCAGCGCGAAGGTTCAAGGCAACCCGGTTGCCCCCACCGTGTTCGTCGCGAGCGATGACGCTGACGCCAAGGCTCAGGTGTTGAAGTTGGCATCCGAAATGGGCTTCGCGAGCGTCGATGCCGGGGCACTCACCAACGCCCGGTATCTCGAACCCCTGACCGAGCTGGCGATTCAACTGGCTTATGGTCAGAGACTAGGCACCCGGATTGGGTTCCAGCTCATCAAGGCTGGAGAGTAACGCCCTCAAAAAATCGCGTCACGCGATTTCGTGAGGGGATTGGCTCGGACCTCCAGCACGCCCGTCGGACAGGCTTATCCACCGCCTGAGTGCGCGGACCTCGCAGCAAAGTCGGTGTAGTGTAGCGGCGAAACGCCTGCCAGGCGGCCGTGATGGTAATCAGGCACTGCCACCGGGCCGGGGCGACCGGATCATCGCCCCGGCCCGGTGATTCGTCGGAATGCCCTACAAGTTACCACAAGGCTGCGCCGTAGCCGGCCCTGTCGGCGGTGACCGGAATCCTTCCCGTGCTTTGCTGCGCGTTAACGCAGTAAGCCAGGCAAGCACTAGAGTCCGCGCGATCGTTCCATCTTCAAACCTTCCAATCAACGGAGGGCGGCACACCGTCGCGTATCGGCCTTACATTCCGATCCGAGCCGGACTTGCCGACGAGGGCGGTGTGACCCAACCACCGGGAAATACCCACCTCAGATTGCCCATAGCCGTTTTGGGATCCTTGGTGACGCCGGGGCCGCCTTTTTTGCCACCTTTTGCGCTGATGCCACGCTTGGCGGATGCCGATCTTCGGTACCGGTGTGGATCAACCGTCTGTCCCTCTGACGTCGTCAAGGGTTTGGTGACGTCCGAATCTCCACCGGGGGCTCGTTCGGCGAGTTGGTCTACCAAGCGATGACGCAAGTCTTCGGAAACCGGATCCGTCGCCCGATCGTCTTGGCGGGCATCGTTCGTCACGGTGGGATCCCGCACCGAGAGCCACCACCGGCCCCCTCCACGGCACTATGCATGGACGCCGCCACGGCGTGTTCCCGATGGGCGACATCTGGCATGATACCCACCGGCCTCGGCGGGGTCCCCCCCTGAAGGTGATAGGATGCGATTTCTCCCGTGGCCTCGTCGATTTGCGGGAAGACGCAACACCTCGCGGAGGTTAGCCAAACGGCCCCCGCCCGGTTCTCTCTTTGAGCTTCGGCCGTCCTCCGCTCTTCTGAGAGAACCGATTCTAGACCCAGCGGCCTGTGACCGCGCTGTTGCGCAAGATCTGGGAGGGGGTCGCGTGGAGAAAGGCCGAGCGATCCGTAATGAACCGGCTGTACGGCGGATCGACCGGAACGTCCATGCCCACGGTCCCGGCCATGCGCTGCCGAAACCGCCGGCAATGGCGTCTTCTTCGACTTTGGCAGGAGGCGTCGGCAGTCAATCCAACGAATCTGTTCCTGCTCGGGGTTCGGATACCGGCGAAACGCATATGCGTTGATCCCTGCGTAGCCTCTTAGCGCTCAGGGATGCCCCCTTCTTTTCGTTTGCGGCCGTTGCCGTTATATCGGCAGAAACGAAAGAACAACGCTGCAATGCGGCTAAGGAGCCCACCGCCCGCTTGACTCCCTCCTGGCTTTCGCCCGAGAAAGGGATTGCGCGACTCGGTGTTCAAAGACTCGATTAGAAGATGTCCGACATTTCAGACTGCAATTGCCACTGCATTGCCCGAATGAGATTGGCAAATATCTCCGCCGTGGTTACCACCCCTACGCCACCTGGAGTAGGGGTCAGAGCGGCCACGTAATCGGCCACCGCGGGGTCGACGTCGCCGGCAATGCCGCCATGGGCCAGTGCGGTGACGCCGATGTCGACCAAGACCAGGTTTCGGTGAACCATGTTCGGAGTGATCAGTTTGGCTTGTCCAACCGCAATGAGGGCGATTTCCGCCGATTGCAGATGCATTTTCAGATCTTTGGTGTGGACGTGGCAGACCGTGACCGTGGCGTGCTCGTGGAGCAACAACTGCAGCAAGGGAGCTCCGACGGTCCTGCCGCAGCCCACCAGAGTCACGTTCTTGCCTTCCAAGCGGTATCCGTAGTACTGCAACAAACGGATACTGGCCAGTGGCGTTGCGGGATAAAGGCCCGGCTGTCCGTTCATCAACGCCAAACGATTGGAGGGAGCCAGTCCGTCCACGTCCTTCACCGGATCCAGCTCTGCCATCAGCCTGTCGGCGCAAAGCGCGTCGGGCAACGGAAGTTCCAGCAAGATGCCGTGTACGGAGTGGTCCTCATTCAATCGATGGATCGATGCGGCCACTTCGCCTTCAGAAACGTTGGCCGCATGACGGTGCAATTCCACTTCAATCCCCAGTTTTTCTGCGGCTCGCAGCTTGGTCTGCGCATAATTCTCCGAAGCCGGGTCGCCTTGCACCCAAACCACTGCCAACTTCGGAATAACTCCCTGCTGGCGCCAAACTGCGACATCGCGAGCCACCTTCGCCCGCAACTCGTCCGCCACTGGACGGCCCACCAGCAAACGGGCGCCGACGGTGACCGCCTGCTGGTGGCGGACCACCCCCGGCTCCTCACCGCGTCCAAAGCGATCGCTGTCCACCGGGGAGCCAAACTCCTTCACGATCCATGCGGGTGCCTCCCCAGACCAATCCCAGCGGAATCGAGGTTTCCCCAACTCCTTCGTCCGGCTCACCACCCATCGGCGTAGCGCGCTTACGGTTCGTTCCGCTTCCGGCCCGGATCGAATCACTAGGTAATCAACATAGGTCGCCGGTTGTTCGGCCAGATCGCCCCAGATTCTCCGGTGTCGAGCGGAAGGCCGGTCATACCATGCAAAGGTAGCTACCGGCGTCCCTTGCCATCGCATCAGGTACCACTGAGCCGCACCGCCCTGCCTCTCGGCGATCGCTAGGGAACGCCAGCTGTTCCCTCGACTCGGCCACACCGCCAACGATGCCTTGCTTGTGGCCCATCCGTCCCAGATGCGCTCGACAGTGACCTGATCGGCCCCCTCTATCTCGACCCTGGCCATTCGGTTCCTCCTCAGCTTGGCCTCCAGCGGCAACCCTTTAAAGAAAAAGGGCAAAGACAGACAACACGCATCCATCTTTGCCCAGGCGAACGGCGGATTCACGTTTTGCGGCTCCCTGTGGTTCACCACGTTTCGCCAGTTACCGCAACTTTTGGTATTATTAGCCTAGCACAAAATTCGGTGATCTGCACCCGCGGGGTGAACCTCTAGCGGTTCTCGGCAAGCTTAAACGGGGCAGTCATGGTTTCCTTCTACGCGGATGGGTATCCACACGATGGACACGGCAACCCGCCTGGCCAGTCGCTTTAATCGTTGTGTCCTCCTGCCAATCGGTTTCAGGCGACGGTGTCGTCCCAAGAACTATCTGCTTGATACACATCCCCCCGCTAAAGCGGCGGGATGCTGCCGGAGAACCCCGTTGCTGCCTCTTCCAGGTTCCAGATCAACGCACCCCCATGGTTCGAACCCCAACCGACGGTCTGCAACACGTCGACATGAATCGAACAATCGGATCGAGGTCCCAACTCAAATTTGTGATTCGGCGGCAATCCGGCGCTTTTCTGGGACCAATCGGGCACAAGATTGTCGCGCCCCAGAGGCGTCCCATTTTCCCGATCCATGACCGGCACGGAGCGTGGCAATGGCTTGGGCACCCTGGGGGGGTTGTTCGAGCCAGCGCATGCCGCTTCCGCTTTCCCGTTGTTTCACTACAGCCTTGCAGGCACTCTCGACCATCCCGGATCCGATGGGGAGTCCCTGGGCTTCATGGTTCAGACAGTCTAGACGCGGGCGGTAATAGGCGAAGTATCCCTGTTCCGGCGCGACCCGCCCGGCGGCGGTGGGGGATAAGGCGGGCGGCAACGCCCAGGCCGCTTCGAGCCCCTCCCATCCGGCACGCTGGAGTCCATGACACGCGGATCGGCCGACGTTTTGGCCGCTGACGGATCCTCCGGCCAGACGGCTTGGGCCACCGCCACACAGGTTCCCATCGCATGAAAGAACTTGAGAATTTCGGTGATGGTTTTGCCCAGCACATGGGAGTACTCGGCATTCTGCTCCCCGATCCACTGGGCTCCATCGCCCAGGATCACCACGCGCTGACACGCCGGCGCTCCTAGAGTCTAGCCCCAGCCCCACGGCGTGCGAATACAGCCGTGGAACAAACTGCTCCCGTGATTCAAAGCCTACGCGAAAATCCCGGGGACCGATCCGCAGCGGCAGCCGCCGGGAAGTCCAGCGGCGCACAGACTCTGACAATGGTGTTGTTCCGGCGTTTTACCGATCTCCGAAACGTCCTTGTGCATCCTAACACCACGTCTTTGGTCAACTTCGACCTTATCTTCATGATACCAACACCCGATGTTTATGCAGGTTTTAGCACCTTTGGAAACTCGATTTTGTGCGTGCGGGACGGATCAGGGTCTGGCCCGCAAGAGTCGCTCACCGCCCAAAAATACTCAATGGCCCCGATCGTCTTTTGGGTCACCGGATTCCACAGCGGTGTGGTGACGACTTCTATCGGAAGACGCGAGCCATCGGCATGGGTTGCCGTAACATGTTGCTTGTGAACATGGTTATGCACCATGGTGGACACCAACGGACACGCCCCCACACAGAGGGGACGCCCATCGAGGTCGTGATGATTGAGGCGTTGGTCCCGACAGCGATGCTGTTCCATTTGCTGTTGAGTCCATCCCGTCAGGTCCGTCGCCGCGCCATTCCAGGCCACGATGCGTCGGGTGCGGGTGACCACATAGGCCGGAAACGGGGTGGCATAAACGATCTCGGCGGTCTTGCGGAAAATCTCCTGGTCGGATGGAGTCTGTTGACGCAGGTCGGGATCCGAGGCGAACGCCCATCCCCGAACCGGGGCCAAGGGCGGGGTCGCGACCACGTGGGGCCGCGGAGAGATCACCGGATCGGCCTGAGGCCGTCCCAAGAAAAATCCTTGGCCCAAGGGAATGCCAATCGCCTGCAACGTTCGGAGTTCGGCGAGCGTCTCAATCCCTTCGGCCACTAACGTAACTCCTTGATCCTCCGCCAAACTCACCACATGCGTGAGAATGGCCTGACGTACGGGGTCATGGTCGATGCCGGCGATCAGCAAACGGTCCATCTTGGCCATGTCGGGCTGAACGGCTAGCAACAGTCCCAAACCCGCATAGCCAACGCCGTAATCGTCCAGGACCAGGTGATAGCCCTCTTTTCGCCATCGTTGGATCTGTTGCAAACATGCGGGATTCTCCAGGATATTGCGGTGTTCCGAAAGTTCGAGCGCCACCCGGTTCGGCTCCAAGGTCGCTGGTGCCGAGGTAATTGGCAAGGTGGCGTAATGGTCATGAATATTGAGAAAGAGCAGCTGATCGGGAGCCAAATGCCGATGACCCCAGGCTATCCCCAACGCCCGGCACTGTCCTTCCAAAGCGGCTTCCTGTTCTTCTCTGCGGGCCTCCTCGAAGAGTTGCGCTGGAGACATCGCGCCCGACGAGAGGTTGCCGCGAATTAAGCTTTCATAGCCGACGACATGGCCCGTGGATAAATCCACGACGGGCTGCGCGGCGACCCATAATCCCTCCATGAACGTGGTGCGCACTGGCTCTTGCCTCCTAATCCCATAACAGCGGTCTCACCCTTGAGGAGGTTGCCGTACGTACTGGGGGATACAGCTGGTGCTATTTGCCTTCCACGCGTGGTCGTCCCCATAAGCGAATCGCCGCAATATCGGCTGCACATTGGACGGAGCCAAGAGACACGTGCCGCACAATCCGTTGCCCATCCGACCATTTCGAATCGGTTGTTGGATATTGTTCGACGTCGGGGATAAGTTGACCACTCGGAAATAAGGTGCCTCCAACGAATACCGATGCCACGCGAGACCCACCCAAACGTAGCACGTTCAGACCTGTCGCACCTGCTTCGTCTGCGAATCCCCCGACATCCCTGCAAGCACAGTGGAACGAACAAACTGCCATTCCTTGCCCACTTTGCGCCCCAGCAACAAGCCGCGCCGCGCGAGGACTCGCACCGTGCTTGGACTGACCTCCACCAGGCTCGCCACTTCTTGCACCCTTAACACTTCCTTGATCCGCCCGCTTTTCGCCATCACCGAATTCTCCTCCATGTGCGGTTGCGAGATCCCTTGGGGAACCCTACCAACTCGATTAGACTCATTATAACACTAGGCTGTACAACTGCGCACCTTTTCAGGCAAGTCCATGCTACTCCCAGCCTTGAGCCGATCGATTCCATGCCCAAACAATTATGGCCAATCACATAAGAATTACAAACACAACAGGGACTTAGTGACAATGCTGCCCATTTAATACAGATGGGTTGGGGTTCATTTGCACTGAAGGCGATGACCTGCGGAAGATCGTGCAGACCTTGACGCAACGCGGCGTCCGCATCGAGTTCGTAGACGAACACTTGACCTTTACTGGCGAGGATTCCCCCCCTGGACCAGCTGATGCTGTCGGTCATGGGAGCGTTTGCCGAATTTGAGCGGGCGCTGTTGCGGGAACGCCAACGCGAAGGCATTGCCTTGGCCAAACAACGGGGGGTCTATCGCGGTCGGAAGAAAGCGTTGACGGCGGAGCAAGTGCAGGTTCTCCGCCAGCAGGATCAGGCGGCGGAGGCAAAGGCCGCCCTGGCCCATGCGTTTGGGATTAGTCGCGAGACCGTCTATCAGTATTTACGGCGCGCCGAGTCCGATGCCTTCTGAGCGGGGCGCCGTATGGCACCAACGCCCCCGTTCGCAGATGATTAACTCTTCGAAGCATTAGGCATTCGCCTCGAGGAGTATCGATTCGTCCGACCAGCGCAGACATCGAACCTGCCTTATACCCTGATCGGACTCGGACACCGCAAGAACCCAATGACCTCGAACGGGCCTGCGGCCTCAGAT
>JAJZZH010000117.1 GCA_021797675.1 Bacillota bacterium
GGCGCACGACACGGGGGCGGCGAAGCACTTCAACTACAGCCAGTACGACACCTTCCCGGTGGGCTTCCAGGACTTTACGCTGAGTGCGGCCCACGGCAACACGCCGTAGTCTCCGGCGTACTGCTCCCGACCTTGCCCCGGCGACCGCCTGCGTGCGGTCGCCGCGCGAGGTCCGCAAAATCCCGGTCCCTCCCGCATGCCATTTTTCGGCCCATGGCTATCAACCAGCGAGCCACCCCTGGGGGGCTCCCGGATCGCGGGCAGTTAGCCCAGATCCACGGTCGAGGGTCCATTTCCCATGGGTCCTGGCGAATCCAGGGTGGACGCCTCCATGGGTTCTGGCCACCGAAGAGAGGACTTGCGATGATTCGAACGAGCACGAGTTCCTGGCTGGCGGTTATGATGGTCAGCGCCACGATAATGGGGGTGGGCAGCATGACTCCGGTAGCAGCGGATGCGCTGCCTGCGGCACCCGTAGGCGGCCCGGTATTGCTGAGCGCCAAGGTGGAAACGGGGCCGCCTGGACCAGCCGTTCCGCGGTCCTTCATCGGTTTTTCCACCGAATACGGCGGTGGGTCGGCAGAGCACTACTTCTATCGCCGCCTCTACGAGACCATTGGAGCCGTGCCTCAACCGAATTCCGCCGTGGTGCAGCTGTTCAAGAATCTCACCGTGTTGCAGGGGCCACCCGTGTTGCGGGTAGGCGGGAACTCCACCGACCAGATGTGGTGGACGCGCCATCCTTGGACGTCAACGCCCCCGCAAGGCGCCTCGATTGCGATCACCCCAGCCTGGCTGAAAGCCACCCAGGCGTTCGTGGACCGAACCCACACGCCCATCATTTTGGGCATCAATCTGGCGATGAATCAACCGAAACGGGCAGTGGCCTGGGCTCAGGCCGCGTGGACAGCCCTGGGCGCTCGACGCATTCAGGCGTTCGAAATCGGCAATGAACCGAATTACTTCGCGAAGCACGGGCTGCGTTCGGCACATTTTGGCTTTTCGGAATATCTGCAACAGTTCACGGAGTATGTGGATGCGTTGCGAGCCTGGAATCCCAAGGTGCCCCTGGCCGGGCCGGCAACGTCGGCCGCGTCTCCCCAGTATCTTTCGCCCAATTCGTGGGCCCAGCACTGGCCGGAATTTCTGCGCCGGCTGAGTTCTCAGTTGAGGATGGTGACGTATCACCGGTATCCGCTTAACCGCTGTCACGTCGATCCCGGGTCTCCGCGGTACCCGACGTTGGGCGAATTGCTGAGCCACCACGCATCGGCGCAACTGGGTCAAGAGGCGGACCAATACGTCCGCGATGCGACCCCCTATCATTTGCCCGTACGGGTCAGTGAAATGAATTCCATCGCGTGTGGCGGCGCCCCGGGGCTGAGCAATAGCACCGCCTCGGCCTTGTGGGCGACGGACACCTTGTTTTATCTCGCTCAGGCGGGAATATCCGGGGTGAATTTTCATGTCGGCGGCTATCGTTCGACCTACGCGCCGTTCCGGGTGATACAGGTAGGTGCGGAGCGCAATCACGTCGAAGTCTATCCCTTGTATTACGGACTCCTGCTCTTTGCCGAAGCCACTCAGCGCGCTGCTCGCATCGTGCCGGTCACCCGCCATGAGGTGGGGGAGGTCAAGCTTTGGGCGACCCGCGACGATCAGGGGACGGTGCGGGTGGTGGTGATCAATGAGAGCGCCAACCGTGCTGGGCGCGCGGTCATCCAGGTTCCGGGGCCGGGAACCACGGCCAACCTGGTGTATCTTCAGAGTCAGGGACTCACCGCGACCAGCGGAATGACGTTGGCGGGACAGACGTATGCCCGCACCCAGACCGGGAAACCTGAAGGTCCATACACCGCCTATCGAGTGCGGGCTCGCGCGGACCGTTATGCATTTGACGTTCCTGCAGCCAGCGCGGCCTTGTTGACGGTTCCGGGCTAATCGGCTTTTCGGCGAGGGTGGGGAGGGACTCGGAGAAAGGGAACCGCTCCGCCGTCGGCCGAAGCCGGTGAGCCGTCCGGCCTGCAGGGGGCGCTAACCGGGTCGGCGCCTGCCTTGTCCCCCCGATGTTCCGATGGCGGGGAATCCGGAAGGCGTTAAGGGGAGAATCTGGGCGAACCGGTGGTGATATGATGACCATAGATTCGCCAGTCGGCGAACTTGCGGCGAAGCCCCATCTAGGGGAGGAATGGTTTTTGGCGAAAAAGCAGACCACGATTTATGATATTGCGACGGCGCTGGGGATCTCGGCCGCAACCGTATCCCGTTGCTTTCGGTCGCCTGAACTGGTGAATGCGGGCACCCGTCAGCGGGTGCTGGAAACCGCCGAGCAGATGGGCTATCGACCCAATGGCCTGGCTCGGGGCCTCATCGGAGGCACCAGTTCGGCCTTAGGTATCATGGTGCCCGACATCCACAACCCGTCCTTCGCCGAGATCATCGGCGGAATTGAGGAAGCCGCCTATCAACACGGCTTTGCGCTGCTGTTTGGCAACGCCCAAGAGAATGTGGCGAAGGAACAGCGCCTTTTCGAAGTGTTCCTCTCGTACCAGGTTGCCGGCATCATTTTGCTGTCCCCGCGCACTCCCGACCTGGAATTGCAGCACTGGATTGGAGCCGGGGTCCCGCTGGTGCTGGTCAACCGCCGCCTGACGCTGGCGCGTTGTGACGTCGTCACCGTGGACCACGTCGGCTTGGCCAAAATGGCGGTGGACCATCTGATCGGCGTGGGGCGGCGTTCCATCCTCTATTTGGCTGGACCGCACGCGGCCCAGGCCAACCAATTACGGGCCGAGGCCGCGCGGCAGGCCGCTATGGAACACGGGGTCGGACTGCATGTGATTGACACCGAGGGTTTGCCGGTCACCGTCACCTCGGAGCGGTTGATGCAACAGTTGGATCTGTTGCCTCAATTTGACGCCATCTTGGCCTATAACGATTTGATGGCGCTCGGCGCCATGCATGCGCTCACCGCCCAGGGCATTGCGATTCCCGAGCAGGTCAGCGTCTGTGGGTTTGACAACGTGAGCTGGGGAGAGTTTTCGACTCCCCCCCTGACTTCCATGGCCCAGCCGCTAAAGCGGCTGGGCGAAGAGGCATTTTCGGCGTTGCAGCGGCGGATGGAGACGCCATCGGAAGAACCGCTCGAGGTGGTATTGCCCGGATGGCTGGTCGTGCGCGGCTCGACGCGTCCCGATTTGACCCCTCAGCGGCCCACCGCGGGAGACAAGTGGCGCTCGGAGTCCTTGCGACCCTGACCGTGCCCAGCGACGTCCTCGCTTGGGGACGTCGCTGGGCGGGAAGGTGAGGAGTCTTTCCGTTCCTCGATCCGTATTTTGGATTCGCGATTAAAGGTTACAGAAGGGATGTTATTCGATGCACTACAATCGATTGCAACTTGACCTGGGAGGCATCTGGGAAATGGCCACGGGGGTGGACCGTCCGGCGGAAGGATGGCATCCCGTGGCGGTTCCCGGCACGGTGAACACCATATTTCCCGATCTAACCTACTACGAGGGCGTGCTGTGGTATCGGCGCAGCCTGGAGTTGCCGGTTCGCCCGACTCCAGACCATGTCTGGCGATGGATATTCAAGGGGGCCAACTATCTCACCGAAGTGTGGGCGGATGGGCACCGGCTCGGCGAGCACCGGGGGGGATATACCGAGTTTGCGCTCGATTGGCCGGAAGCCGGGGAGGGACGGCATACGGTTGAGGTACGGGTGGATGCCGCACTCGGCCGAACGCGGCTTCCGCACCTCGACAGCGACTGGTTTAACTATGGCGGCCTCTACCGCCCGGTGCGCGTGGAGTTAGTCCCCCCGCTGCGGATCGACGCGGTGCAGGTGGCCACCCCTCGCCGCAATGGCGACTTTGGGCTCGAGGTGAACATCACCCTGGGCAGCCGGTTCGGCGGCGAGGCGGGGCCGATGGAGCTTGACCTTGAGCTGACGGGGGAAGGGCTGACCGAGCCGGTGCGCGTGAGCCGGGCCTGTTCCGCCCCAGGACAGGTCGCAATCAGCGTGCCGAGCGAACGGTTACGGACAATTCGCCCCTGGGAGCTGGGAGACGCCCATCTTTACACGCTGCAATTGCGCCTTGTTCGCGATGGGCACGTTTGGGATGCGGCGCACGAGTTGGTGGGATTTCGGGAGATCGCCCTCAGCGGTCACGAAATACTGGTGAACGGACACCCGGTGCGGCTGTTGGGGGTAGGCAAACACGACGAGCATGTTCAACTGGGTCGCACGATTCCTCTCGCCCAGTATCAAAAAGAGCTGGAACTCATGCGTCGGGCGAACATCAACGCCTTTCGCACGAGTCATTACGCTCCGGCTGAGGAGGTGGTCGACCTCGCCGATCAGCTGGGTATCGGTGTCATCCTGGAAGGCGCTCCGTTCTTTCATACCGGCTATCCTAAGCCCCATTTGTACGCCCAGTTTTCGGATAGCGACGCGGTGACGGACGGCACCCGGCAGCTGACCGAGGCCGTGCGCACCTTTTCCAATCACCCGTCCGTCTTGATGTGGAGCATCGGCAATGAAATGGGGACGGGACGGGAAGGCGCCGAGGAGTTTGTGGCCGGTCGCGTGGCAGCGGTGCGGGCGATGGACCCGTCTCGCCCGATTGGATTCAGCGGCATTGCGATTAAACCTGGGCAGCACGCAATTAGCGAGCGCGCGGCCGACCTGGTGGACTACATCGATGCTCATTTTTACGCCGGCTGGTATGATGTCGACGAATATGGCACGGTCGAGGATTCGCTGGCGCTGCTCGACGAACTGCACCGGCGGTGGCCAGACAAGCCCATCCTGATCGGTGAATTCGGAGCCGACGCGCTGCCTGGATATCGAAGCTTCGAGCATGCGCGCTGGAGCGAGGACTATCAGGCTGCACTGATTAGCCGTCTGGTCGCCGAATACGCTCGCCGCCCTTTCGTGGCCGGGATGTTCATCTGGCACCTGTACGACTTCCGGACGCCCCCCCGCCGCGCCTTGCGGCGTGCCCATGAGTTTAACCACAAGGGTATCCTGGACGAAAATCGACGTCCGAAATTAGCGTATGACGCGGTCAGGCGCGTCTATGGTCAGATCGCTCGCGGAGAGGGCTTGCCGGTGGAGTAATCCCCCCGTCCTTCGGCCCCGGTCCGCCTCAACCCCATAGCGGATTGAAACCCCTGCGCTTGAACTGCCCCAGGGGTTGAGGCGGACCTGGCTGCGGGCGCCGTTTGTCGTCCTTGCCGCTCAGGAACCGCGAGGGCTCAGCACGGAGACAGTTTGCGATGCCTGGTTCACCACATAGACGCGACCGGTTTTCGGATTCACCGAAATTCCCTGCGGCTGTCGGCCGACGGCAAGGTTTTTCTGCGCCAGACGGTTGGTTTGGGTGTCGATGATGGAAACGGCGTTGCTCGCGCTGTCATTGACGAAGAGACGATGAAGCTTGGGATCCAGGGCCATGCCGTGGGGTGATTTGCCGACGGGAATATCGCCGATGACCCGATTGCCTCGGATTACGGCCACTTGATTGGCGGCGCTCACGCCCACATAGACCAAACCGGTTTGGGGGTTGGCGACGAGGTTCCAGGGATGGGGGCCGACCGGAATCGTCCGGGTAACGGTCAGCGTACGCAGGTTGATGACGCTGACGGTGTCTCCCGCGGGGTTCACGGCAGCGGGGAATAAGTTAATGCCGGTATTGGCCACATAGAGGGTGCGGGTCTTGGCGAGCACCGCGACGCCCCACGGATTAGGTCCGACAGCAATCCCTTGGGGGGTGAGCACGGTGTTGGTGCGCGTGTTGACGACATACCCGCGGCTGGTAGCGATGTCGGTGACAAAGGCCTCATGCAGTCGTTGCGAGACCGCCAAACCGTGCAAATGCTTGGCCACCGGAATTTCGGTCAACAACTGGTCCGTTTTGGCGTTAATGACGTCAAGCCGCCCGCGGGCGATATCGGTGACGTATACGCGCTGAGTCTTTTGGTCCACCATCACGGTGTGGACGACGCCGCCGAGCTGAATGGTGGCCAGGCGCTGGCCAGTCCTGCTGTTCAATACGGTTACCGTGCCCTGCGCCAGATTGCTGACGAACACCTTGTGAAGGCGGATGTCCACGCCGGAAAAATGCGGGGTGGGACCCACCTGGGTCCAAGTGTGGCTCACCTGATACGGGGTGGGGGACGATCCGAGCGCCATCAGGGCCGATAGGGTGGTCGCGAAGAGCGTGAGGAATATCCTGTGTACCATCAAACCCCCTCCTTTATGAATACGAAGTCTCAAAGCGTGCGCCTTTCGGCCGGTGATCAGGCATTGGCCACTGCAAGCGGTACCGGGGTGTCGCACGCTGAGGCACCAATGGGCTCTGGGGCTGGCGTCGTCCTGCGGACCGACAAGCGGCTCCCCCCGACGGGGGGGCGGACGGCCGCGGGACGGGTCGCCAGAGGCGTTATACGCGGTAATAGACGGCGGTTTTCATCGATGATTCAATCGCGAGATCGCGCGCTCGGCTTGACAAGGCCCGATAGCGGGGATCATGACGAATAGCCTGGGACAGGGTTTCCAGCTGAGCCAGGTCGTCAAAATCCACCATCGCCTGGAACGTTCCCGGGGTGCCAAAGGCCAAGTAAAAAATGTCCACGTGTTTTTGGTGAACCTCTTGGAAATATGCTTTCATCTCGTGCAGCAGGGCAATCGCTTCCTCACCCTTGCCGGCAGCCGCTCGAAATTCCACGACATAGCGATTCATCCGCTCCATCCTTTCCTCAACAGTGTGGGAAATTATGGCTAGCATCATAGCACAAAACACCGGCCGGAAAAAATGGCGTCCGATGCTGAAGAAGTGTTGATCACCGTTGAGGCGCTTATTTCGCGCACCCAGGGCAGGCAGTGCGGCTAGACCGAAGTGCGGGAGCCGACCAAATCGTGGATTCAACGGACCCACCCACGCCGTCCACGTTGCGTTGTGGTGACCGTCGGCGGCTGCTGATATTTGACCGAATTGGAGGCTGACACCGCATGGCCCCGTGATCTGAACGCCCATCCGGGGGGGCCGGGCGCGGGCTGGACAAGGGGGGAGCGGCACTCCGCCGCGGTCCCCACGCTGGCTTGAAGGCGTGTTGCCTGTCATCCATTGAGGGAAGGTGTGCCACTGCGAGCTAAGGAAGGCCACGGAAGTATGGATGAACCATGCCCCTTTCCTGAGAGTTCGAAATGTGGGTTGATGGCATTCGGAGAGAAAGCCTTCAACGGCCACCAGACCCAGCCGAAATTTCATCGAGAGGAAAAGAGGACTTTGTCGAACGTCGCGGAACGATAGCAGGAAACCGAACTGGGCCGATTTGGGCGACCGGTTGTGCCGGATGAACAGGCAGTGGTGCCGACGGGCAGGGAGAATTCAGTCGCGCAGTTTTCACCGCTTTCAGGGCAATTTGGTGCGGGGCATAGCGGTCACGTCGAGCATGCTGCTTTAGGCCGAGCACTGCCGAAAAAAGGAGAAACAGCTGGACAGTTGGGGAGGGCAAAATCGGCACGTGATGGAGCAACTAATGGCTAGTCGATGTTTTCCGGCAGTGGACTGTGGTTGGGGGAATTTGAGGATCCCTGAGCGGCCCGGCAACCCAGGGAGAGGGTTATGAGTACGGCACTGCTCACGGCTCGCGTCGACCGATATTGGTTCGGGGCTCCGGTTACGGCCGTTACCGAGATTTTGGCTCGACCCGCGGTGACCCGGATTCCGCGGGTCGCCGAGAGCGTCGTCGGCGTCGCCGTGGTGCGTGGTCAAGCCTTGGCCGTATTGAGCCTTCGTCCCATGGTGGGCGTGCCGCCGACTGAGGTAGCGCTCGCTCTGCGCTGGCCGACGGCGCGTGGCGTGGTATTGGTCGCCGTCGACCAAGTGGAAAGCTTATGGGTCGCTGAACATCCGGTACCCGCCGAACGGTGGGCGGATTTGGTGCCGCCGGCGATGAGATCGTGGATTACGGGCGGCTACCGGTTCGGAGAGGAATGGCTCTGGGAATGGCCGGAGGATCTCCCTGATCGCATCCAAGAACAAATGCTAGGAGGAATCCGTCATGGCGGATGAGATTCGACGCGCCCTCGACTGGGATCATCAACTGAACGATACCATCCACTCCTACCAAGAATTGGCTGAAGCCCACTGGGCGTGGGAGTCGACGGTAACCGAGGTGGACCGGATCGGGGCAACGGTCGCCGAACTGACGGTCTCGATCGAGCGGACGGCGGAACAGGCTGAGAGCGTCCGCCAGGCCCTGGAATCGGCGCATAACCAGCTGTCCGGTTGGATGACGAAGGGGTCGGCGCTGGCCCGGGCCACTGACGTCGGCGGATCGGAACTGGCCACTTTGATGGATACGGTGAGCGTGCTGACGGAGAGGGTGCAGGCGGTGGGCCGTATGGTGCAGGTGGTTACCGAGGTCGCCGACGCAACGAACCTCTTGGCGTTGAATGCCGCCATCGAAGCGGCGAGGGCCGGCGACGCCGGTCGGGGGTTTGCGGTGGTGGCCGATGAAGTGCGTGCGCTGGCGCAGCGCACCAAAGCTGCCACCGCTGACGCGCTCAATGTCCTGGCCGAGGTGACCACGTCCACGGACCGTGCACAAGGTGCCCTGCGCCAAACGCAGGGCATGCTCACCACCGGCCGCGAAAGGGAGCGTGCCGCGTTTCGGGATTTGGCCGCCATCGCCGACACCCTGGTTGAACTGCTGCCCGTCATCGCTGAAAGCCTTAATGACATTGGGGTGCAGCGCACGGCGCTGTTGACCCTGGCCGACGAGGCGTCGAAACTGCAGACACCGGCGCACGTCACCGATGCGGCCCTGGGCCGGGCGGGCGAGTATCTGGTCCACAGTGTGAACGCCGCGATGGCCCATCGCCAGGAGGCCATCGCGGGGATTGACGCCGCGCTGACTCCGGAGGTGGAGTTGAAGCTGGGGATCACGGACCACAGCATTCTAAGCTTCAGAATTTTCCGGGCCTATATGGAAGCGGCCGGCGTCGACCCGGCGCAGGCGGGGGACGCCAGCGTGTGCCGGGTTGGACGGATCCTAAACCGGTTGACCTCCGCTACCTGGGATCCCGAACTCGACGCGATCACCAGCCTGCACCAGGGATTTCATCGGATGTCAGCCGCGTTGGCGGAGGATGTGCGGCGTAAAGCGCCGCGGGATTCCGTCGCCTTGGCCGACTGGCTGGCCAAGGCGTTCGAACTGGCCCAAGCGCTTGAGGCGCGGGCTGAACAGATGGGCTGGGAAATGGAGAAGAGGTGAACGCATGCGGTTTTTCGAAGTCGACTGGGAGGATCCGGCCGAACGCGCGCTCTTTATCGAGGAAGCCGATGAACTGCTGAATGCCTTGGAGCAGGGGGCGTTGGCCGACGAGCCATCGATTGATCAGCTGTTTCGGTCGGCGCACACGCTTAAGGGATCAGGGGGAATGGTGGGGCTGACGGAGTGGGTAAAGACCGCACACCAACTGGAGGACGTTCTCGACACGGTGCGCGCTGGGGTTCGGACCTTTGACGGGGAGGCGCGGCAGACGGTATTGGCGGCGGTGGACGCGTTCAAGGCCGAGATTCACGGTCCCGCCACACCATCAACGACGACCGAAGCGGACCAAATTTGGGAACTGCGATGGGATCCCGCCTGTCCCATGCCGGGCGTCCGCGCGTATCAAGCGTGGCAGGCGGTCGATGCCGTGTTTCCGGGCACGGCCAGCGAACCCGCGGCCGAAACCCTCGCGGAATGGTCAGGCCGGGTGAGCCGGCTGGTGCTTCCCCCGGATTCCGACCCGAACGCGGTGCGCGACGTGCTGCAGACCGTCCCCGAGCTCAAGGCGTTTGCTCCCCGGCAGGCGTCCGCCGAGAACTCGCCTGCGCCCGTCCCTGTCCGCGAAGCCACCATCCGGGTCAGCGCGGACCTCGTTGAACGCATTTTGGAGGGGTTGGGCGAATTATTGCTCGGTCAGGCCCAGCTTGAGCACCAGTTGGGCGAAACCGCCCTGCGTGCCGAGACCGCCGCCCTCTTTGTGCATATGCGCAGGCAGACCCTGGACCTGCAAGATACCGCCCTTAGGGCCCGAATGTTGCCGTTGGATACGCTCTTTCGTCAGTATCCGCGCGCCGTGCACGATCTCGGCGAAAAACTCCACAAGACCATCCGTGTCGAGGCTCAGGGCGGAGAGACCGAACTCGATCGCTTGATGATCGATCGACTGCACGAGCCCCTGCTGCACCTCTTACGCAACGCGTGCGACCATGGCATTGAGCCGCCCGAAGTGCGGCGGCGGACCGGCAAGCCGCAGACGGGGACCATTCGACTGGCTTCCTACGCTGCCCAGGGCCACGTGCATATTCTGATCACCGACGACGGGGCCGGTATCGACTGGGAACGGCTACGGGTGCAGGCGGTGGCGCGGCAGTGGATGACGCGTGAAGAAGCCGAGCAGGCTTCCGAGCAGCGTTTGGCCCAGGTGTTGTTTCGTCCCGGCGTCTCAACCGCGGAAACGGTCACCGACCTGTCCGGCCGCGGGGTTGGCCTCGACGCGGTGCAGGCATTTTTGGAGAGGATCCACGGAACGGTCACCGTCGAGAGCGCATTGGGCGAGGGCACGACCTTTCATCTCGAGGTGCCGATGACCATGGCGATTATGACCGCCTTGCTGGTTGAAGCGGGGCCTTGGACGATCGGGTTGCCGATTCTGGCGGTCGAGCGCATCGAGGTGGCGTCGGCAGCAGAAATAGCGACCGTCTTGGGGCAAGATGCCGTCCCCGATGTTGAGGCGCCTTTGGCGGTGTATCCCCTGGCGGGACTGCTGGATCCCGATCAGCCGAGCGGGGACCCGGCGTTTTTCGTCCGGGTTCGCGACGGTCGGGCCCACGCCGCCTTGGCGGTCGACCGCGTGCTGGGACAGCAAGAAGTGGTGGTCAAACCGGTCGCGGTGTTGGCTGCGGTGACGCCATGGATGAGCGGCGTCGCGCTTTTAGGGGACGGACGGGTTGCGCTGATGGTCGATATCCGCCGCTTGGTTCCCCAGGGCGGTGCCGATGAGGTGCGGGCGATAGACGACGGTGTCCTGCGGGTGGGTTCCAATCAGATGGAACTCTTGGTATTTCGACTCAGCGACGGCCAGCTTTACGGGATTAACGTGTACAAGACGCGAGAGGTGATGCCTACCCCGGCCGTCACCCTGGTTCCTGGCCAACATCCGTGGTTAGCGGGATTTCTCCGGCTTCGCGGCCACACGGTGCCGACGGTGAGCCTACACTGCGCGCTGGGGTTAGCCGAGCCTGCGGAGGTGCCCTTGACGGTGGTCACCGAATTCAACCAATCGATACAGGCTTTTGGCATCGACGCGGTTGAGGGGATGGTTCGCGTTGGTTGGGATCAGGTAGAACCCCTGCCGGAGATCTTCGGATCAAGGTCAGAAGCCCGGCGGTTGACGGGCATGATTGATCATGGCGAACTCGGCCCCATTCAACTGATTGACTTCGAGCAGGTATTGGCCGAAGTATGTCCCCCCACGTACCCCGAGGCTTCGCTGCAAGGACCGCCTGTCGTCGGCAAAACCGTGTGGTTGGCGGATGATTCGGCCGTGGCCCGCCGGCAAGTGGAAAAAGCGCTGGCGCCGCTGGGCGTAGTCGTGAAGAGCTTCGCCGATGGGCAAACGTTGTGGCAGGCGGCCGCGTCGGCTCAGGCCCTTCCGCAGGTATTCGTCATCGATGTCGAGATGCCGCGCCTCGATGGCTACACGCTGGCCGATCGACTCAAACACGACGCGAAAACGCGGGGAGTTCCCGTCGTTCTGCACACATCCCTTTCCGGGCACTGGCACGCCGAGCGGGCGGCTCGGGTGGATGCGGACGCGATCGTGACCAAATTCATTCCCGAACGGCTTGCCGCGGCTGTTTACGGATTGCTGTGCGAGCAGGCTCGGGAAACGGCGAAATCCCCATCCGAGGACGTGCCGAAGGCCCTGATCGGAGCACAGCGCTCACGTCCTTCCTGGTCGGTGCCCAACCGGTTCCGCGAGGAATCCGAAGCCTGGCAATCCACAGGGTTGGACCCATGAACGGGATGAGTCGGGGGAACCCACCGCTTGCGGGCTGACGGTGAGTCAAGGCAAGCCCTTGGCGGGCGATCGTTGCCAAGGCCCGCGCGACGTAGGCCATCGTAGCGGTCGTGTCGAGCCCAGGCTTCCGGTCGACCCCGACGATCATCGGGTCATATCGGTTCTCGGCGGCAAACGGTTTCGGCGGGCCGCGCACGGTGCCGTACCGGTGAGGCGAGGGCTCCGGAGCACCCAGCACGCATTCGGCGCCGCTTCGCGGCACGCTCACATGCGTGGCACGGTGGGAAACGGAGGCAGCACCTCCGATGGAATAAACAAGCGATCCGTGTCACCAGGTTTTTCATGCGTTGTGGCGCCGGTGCGGCGGCCCGGGGGAACTGCGCGGATGGCGGTGGATTGAACCTGCCTCGGTCGTGGCGGATTGGCCTCAATCGCCGGCGCGGCAGAGCATGGGGGTTTCCAGCCGAGTTCGCGCTCGGGGATTGGTTACCGTGGCGTGCTGATATAAGATGTCAAGGACGCGGAACATCGTTTTCCCCAGATAGTACAGGGCCTTGGTGGTTTCATTGCCGGTCCGTTGAACGCGGCGCAAGGGCAGCCCCGTGTAGCCCGCGACCGTGTGGTTGATGGTTTCCACCAAGGCGGCGTTGCCATAAATCCTCAGCCGTGGCGTTTTGCGGCCGTGCGAATCAGCGATGTCGGCCGAACCGTGCAACTCGACCCACGCCCGGATGAATGCGCGATCGTGCAGGTGACCGCCGGGATACGAACGCACCTCGGACCGGCGGGGGCTCCAGCCATACGTGGCGAAGAGGCCGTTGAGCCGGCTAACCTCTTCCGGCCGCGTGATCCTGAGGCGCCATTGCGGTCCCGAGTCCAGGCGGACCATGTGGACCTGACGGGAAATCTCCAGCGCATCTCGCACAAAATCGACGTACCAGCGGTCTTGGTGGCGAAGCCAGTAAGTGCCGTCGCCCGCGCAGCCTATCCCCCCCCACAGCACACCCAATAGATAGCTGCCTTGCTCGGTTTGCCAAAAATGCGGTGGGGTTTCGGTGGCCGCCGAGGGCACCAGGAGCCAGGAGGACGCGGGTGACGGATCCGGTTGGGCAAGTTTCATGAGGGGCTCCTTCCAAGCTGCGTTATGGACAGGGCGTAATCCGGTCAAGACCCGGAACGGAGCCGGCGTTACGGACTGATGTTAGGGATATCGTACTCAACTGGCCGAATCGATCCTCGGTGGTCGTCATTGGGAATATTTTCGGGAGAAAATAGGCCTTAAAATTACCGCCCTCGGTTAAGTGCCCGTTATAATTCCAGTAATCCTCCATGTCGATTGGCGTCGAGGTTTCGCAGAGTGCATCGTCGAAGGGAGAAAAAGGGAATGCCAGACTACGGGTTCGGCGTCAGTGTGGCGCAAACCGGACTCGACAGCGCGCGGCTGTCTCTGCAAGTCACCGCCAATAATTTGGCCAATATGGCTACGCCCGGCTTTCAGGCCGCTTTGCCTTCCCGGTTTACGGCGGCGGCGGTCGCCAGGCCTACGGGTTTGTGGGCGGGCGCAGGGGCGGTAAACGTGCTGCCGGAAGCGGTGGCGGCGGGGACCGTACAAGGACCGTCGCTGGTCAACATGCAGACGGGACCGTTGCGGCCGACCGGAGTGGCCACCGACTTTGCCTTGAGCGTGCCGGGATACTTCCCAATCGGGACCCGTCACGGCATTGCCTACACGCGAAACGGGGCGTTTCATCAATCTCCGCAGGGCATGCTGGTTACCGCCCAAGGTCACCCGCTGCTGGGTTTGAATATGAAGCCGATAGTGGTCAAGGGACCGCTCACCGTACACAACGGCTCCGTGTATACGGCCCAGGGGAAGCTGGCGGCCAAATTGGCGGTTGCGCGGTTCACCAATCCCAACGGGCTGCAAAATGTGGGCGGCAGTCTGCTGGCGCCGACCCGCGCTTCGGGTGCCGCCACCTACCTGCCGGCGCTGGGGCTCGACGTGCAAGCCGGGTATTTAGAAGGGTCCAACGTGTCCTTGGCCAATGCCATGGGGGCATTGATTAGCGAGCAGGTACAGTTCACGATGTCGGCGAAGGCGCTGCAGCAGGCGTCATCGCTGGCGGCCACGACGGCCCAGATGGCCAAGGGACTTTAGTCGGACCATCACCCGACGAGGAGTGCCGAAGAAAGGGGAACCCCGGAAAACAGCCATGATAAACCGATTTTCTACGGTCGTAGGCGTGGTGTTGGCGTTCGCTGCGGTGATCGTCTCCCACGTCATTGACCATGGAACGATCAGTCAACTGATTAATGTTCCGGCCTTCGTCGTCATTTTCGGGGGCACCATCGGGGCCACCGTGGCCGCTACCAGCTTTGAGGATTTACGCGTATTGGTTCGCGGATTGAAACTGGCGGTCAATCCAGCCATTCCGGAACTCGCGCATACCAAAGGTGACTTGGTCGACATGGCCAAACAGGCGCGCGTATCCGGCGTGCTGTCGCTGGAATCCAGGGCGCGCGAACTTGATGACCCGTACCTGGTTCACGGACTGTTGTATGTGGTTGACGGCATGGATCCCGAAGAAATCATCGAGCAGATGCAGGCCGAGCGACGGGCGCTACACAAACAAGAGGCGGCGGCGGGGGCATTTTTTGAAACCGCCGGCGGGTTTGCGCCCACCTTTGGCATCATCGGCACGGTGGTTGGACTTATCGCCGTGCTGTCGAACATGACCAACGTGGCTGCTCTGGCCCCGTCGATTGCGGTGGCGTTTACGGCGACGCTGTGGGGGGTGCTGACGGCGAACGCGTTTTGGCTGCCGGTGGGGATGCGCTTGAAGAAGATCGCCGGGGAGCGCCAATTGGTTCGGGAGGTGCAGGAAGCCGCTGTCGTCAGTATTGCGCGGGGCGATACCTCCGTGAAGCTGGATCGCCAACTGACCCTGTTGCTGGCCGGGCGGCTTGAGGTGCCCAGAGGGCGCAAAGAGCGGCCAGAGCCTCCGCCGGCCGCATCCAAGGCGGAGGAGGCGCAGTCATGAACCCCCGCGCGCGGCGCGAACAACGCCTGAACGAAGAGCCTGACGAGGCGATTAAACTGGATTCGGCCGGCGGCATGCGTTGGCTGCTCACCTACGCCGACATGATCACGCTGCTCTTGGTGTTCTTCATCATCTTGTTTGCGATGTCCTCGGTCAAAATTCATCGCTATCAGGCGCTGGTCGAAGCCATCCGGGAGGCATTTTCGGGAAAAAAAGTGATGGTGCATCGAGTGATTCACCCGAAACAGGCGCCGTACCCGTATCAAATGCCCAAAGCGCACCACGCCCCAGTACCGCTCAAGGCGCAAAGCACTGGTCCGAGCAATCCCGACAAACTGTATCAGGAGCTGGAGGCGGTGGTGGCCAAGGACCATTTGCAGTCGTCGGTCAAGTTGACGCGCGTGCAATACGGCATCAATATCTTCTTTTTGAATGGCGTACTGTTCGCCTCGGCCAGCGTGCACTTGTCGCCGGTGGCCCAGGCCATTTTGCACGATTTGGCGTCCGTTTTGCGCACCGTGCCCAATGCGCTTGTCGTGCAAGGCTATGCCGACAGCCTGCCCATTCACACCCCGGAATTTCATTCCAACTGGGATTTGTCGGTGATGCGGTCGGCTCGGGTGGCCGATTTCTGGATGCGCGGCGGCATCGATCCCAACCGGATGATCATGGAAGGGTTTGGCCAATGGTATCCGCTGGCCTCGAACGCGACGGTGCGGGGCATGGCGGAAAACCGCACGGTGCGTATCGTCGTGCTCTCTAAACGCACCAGCATCCGCGGCATCACCTTGGGAACGTATGGAGGCGCGTATGCCGGCACCAACCACTGACATCCGCAACCATCCCTTGGCCGCGGCAGCCTGAGCAGAGGAGGAGAACCGAACGTGTTACGGGGACTGTATGAGAGCGCGGGTGCGCTCAAGGCGCTTCAACAAGCGCAAACCTTGGTTGCCGACAATATCGCGAATGACAAGACGCCCGGTTACCGGGCCGAGCGCCCCGTGTTTGCCAGTTATCTTCCCCTTGCCCTGACCGAGAGCCCATCCGGCCAGGTGGTGGGCCCTTATGCCTTGGGCGTGGACTCGACCGCCATCGCCCGCTCGCCGGCACCCCCGACGCTCACCGTCACCGGTCAGGCATTGGACGTAGCTCCCGCGCCGACCACCTGGATCGCGGTGCGCACACGCCATGGCGTGCAATATACCCAAAATGGGCAGCTGGCCGTCAACGCCGCAGGCATCCTCACCACGGTGGCCGGCGACGTGGTGGAGTCGGTCAGCGGCCGCCCCATCGCGGCGGGCCCCGCGGCGGGAATCGCCATCCGTCCTGACGGGATGGTGACGCAAAGCGGGAAACCCGTGGGACACATGCGGTTGGTCACCATTGGGCTGGGCCAACGCATGACCTCTACGGGTCCGGACCGGTGGGTGCCGGCGAAGGGCGCCGCGGTCGCTGCCGGCGGCCGGCTGACCCCCGGCGCATTGCTGGGGTCCAACGTCAATCTAGCGAATCAGGCGGCGTGGCTCATTCAGATCGCCGCGGGCTTTCAGGCCAACGCCGAGACGGCCAACACGCAGGTGACGACATTCACCGACCTGCTGCAGAACGGACTCGTGCCATGAGCGGCGAGCCGTTGTTTCCCGCCGTACCGGGGGGGGGTCCGGCGCCCATCGCCCCGCCTTGGATTGGAAAGCTGTCTCAAACCCGCTCGGCGGCGGCGCGGGGGTTTTCCCTGTCCGAACGCAGGGCCTTCGATCCGGCAGGGGGGAACTATGCCGGGTTGGCGGCTAAAATCGCGCGTCAGCACGGCGTTTCACCGGCCGTGTTCCTCGCCCTGGTGGAGACGGAGTCCGGGTTTAATCCGGCCGCGGTGTCTTCAGCGGGGGCGATGGGACTGAGCCAGCTCATGCCGGCCACGGCCCGAGCGCTGGGGGTGAGCAATCCCCTGAACCCCGAACAGTCGCTGGTTGGAGGAGCCAAGTATCTGGCTGGGTTGCTGCATGAGTTTCATTCCTGGCCGCTCGCGTTGGCGGCCTACAATGCGGGTCCGGCCGCGGTGCGATTTTATGGCGGAGTTCCGCCCTACCCGGAGACACAGACCTATGTTGCCGACGTGCTGGCGCGGGCGGCATCCTATGGGTCAACCCTGGCAACGTGATGTCCCTGAGCTTCGAATCGTCGTCCACGGATCGACCGAAGGCGTTCCAAAATAAGAGGAGGCAATAGCATGATTGGCGGTTTAAGCGCCGCGGTAACGGGTCTTGACACCCAAAACCAGGAAATGTCCGTAATCAGCAATAATTTGGCCAACCAGACCACGCCCGGCTACAAGGCGGCGGAACTGGACTTCGCTTCCCTGTTGAGTCAAACTTACAACCAAGGCACGTCGCCCACCGCGCCCGCTGCCGGGGTGGGCTATGTGCAGGGGGGGACCAATCCGTTTCAAATCGGTCTCGGAGTGGAAACCACGGGCGCGATGACCAATCAATCGGAAGGTACGTTGAGCCAGACCGGCAATCCCGCCGATTTTGCCATCCAAGGCAACGGCTATTTCATCGTCTCGGGCTCGCAGGGAACGACGTATACGCGCGATGGCCAGCTGTCCGTGGATGCGGCGGGGAATCTGGTCAGCCAAGCCACGGGCGGTATCATCCAAGGCTACTCGACGGTCAATCCCGGCAACCCGCCGACGCTGAACTCCACCCAAAGTGCGACCCTGGGGCCGCTTTCGATCCCGGAGACGATTGCCGGCAACGGCACGGTGGGGACCGCTGGCACCCAGTATCAGTTGCAGAGCTTTTCGGTGGGCCAGACAGGCAAAATTAGTGCCACCTATCAGTCTTCGACCGGCAGCTCCTTGAACGTTTCCCTAGGCACCATGGCCTTGGCCGAGTTTGCCAACCCCAATGGGTTGGTCGCGACAGGCGCGTCGCAATTTGCCGTCGGCCCCAACAGCGGCCCGGCCAATGTGCAGACGCCGACGGTCGGCGGTGCAGGCCAAGTGATTCAAGGAGCTCTCGAACAGTCCAACACCGACCTGACCCAGTCGATGGCGCAGTTGATTGAGGCGAACGGGGCCTATGCGGCCGACGCCAAGGTCCTGACCATTGCGCAGAATATGTCCACGGCACTCGATCAGGCCGTGCAGTAGGGTCGGTCGAAGGGGTTGCCAAAGCCCGGGGGGGAAGCAATCCGGTAGAACAGCGGTACGGTGCGGTGCGCGCAGCCAGGAGCAATCAGAGCCAGAACCGCGCAGCACGTCACATCACGTCACATCACGTCACATTACGTCAAAGAAAGGGAAGAGGAACGGCGATGGCAAGTGAAATGGCGATTCTCGGCTCCAGTGTCGGGGCCCTGACCACGGCCCAGCGCGTGCTGGCGAACGACGTCGCCAACGCCAATACGCCACGCTTTCGAAGCCAGGCGGTGCGCTTTCACGTCCTGGTCAGCGGCCGGATTGAGCCTACGGTGGTTTCTGAGCCTGGGGTCGCCACCGCCAATGGCAATGGCGTCGATCTGGAAGCCACCCTGTTACAACTGGAAAAGACGACAGCCGCCTTGCAGGGAGTCGATACTCTGATTGGCATGGGTATTACGGCCGACGCGAGCGTGGTCAATAATCTACAAGGAGCCTAAGCGATGGTCCCCGTTACGTTTCCGCGGCTCACCGCAACGCCCGCCGGCAACCAGTTGGTTGCTGCGGGCACCACGGCCACCCATCCGCATCCGGGTGGGTTTGCCGCTCACCTGCTGCAGTCGTTCGCCAGCACGCAGGGGACGGCGGCCCAAGCTGGTGCCGCTTTTGCCCAGGGAGCCAGCGGGAGCAGCCTGGCCGGCGCCGTTACCCAGGCGGTGACCGCCGATCTCCAGGCGGAAGAGTTCTCGCTCTTGATGAGCAAGGCGCTGGCCGCCTATCAGTCCGTGATGAACATGCCGGTGTGAGGATGCTCGGCGGCGAACGAGGAGGTCAAAACCGGTGGCTGAGGCGTTGAGCAATTTGGATAAAGTGGCACTCGTCTTGCAGGCAATCGGTCCCGACCGGGCGGGGGAGGTGCTTCGACACACCGACCCCGAATTGGTGCCGCAAATTATCAAGGTCATTGCGGCGCCCCCCCGGCTGGAACTCGATGAGAAAATCGCCGTGATGGAGGAGTTTGCCCGCCTGGTTGAGGCGCAAGGCCTGGTGAACGAGGGCGGGCTGGTGTACGCGCGCCAGGTCCTAGAACACGCCTATGGCAAGGAGCAGGCGGAAAATTGGTTAGCGAGCCTGCGTTCGAGCATCCGGATGAAGCCGTTCGAGTCGCTGTCGTCGGTCAAGACGGAGGACCTGTTGTCGTTGTTGCAGGGCGAGCACCCGCAGACGATTGCGCTAGTCCTCAGCTATCTGCCGGCTCCGGTCAGTTCGGAGGTGCTGTCACGGCTGCCGTCGCATGTTCAGGTCGACGTGCTCCAGCGCATCGGGATGTTGGAGGGCGTTCAGCCGCAGGTGTTGCGGCGCATCGAGGCGCTCATCATGCAGCGCGTGGACACCTCCAACACGATGGACCTGAATGCGCCCCGCGGACTCGAAGCCGCAGTGGCGATTCTCAACCGGGTCGACCGGACCACGGAACGGGAGCTCTTGAAGCGGCTGGCCGAGCACGATCCCGACTTGGTGGAAGAACTGAAAAAGCGGATGTTCATGTTTGAGGACCTTGCCGCCCTCAATGACCTCGTGGTTCAGGCCATTATTCGGCGGGTGGACAAAAAGGATCTGGCGCTGGCTCTGCGCACGCTGAGTCAGGAGATGCAGGCCAAGTTCTACCGCAACATGAGCGAACAGACCGCCGAGGAAGTCCGTACGGAAATCGCCGAAAGCGGCCCGGTGACGCTGAAAACGGTCGAGGCGGCCCAGGGCCGGATTGTCTCGCTCGCCCGCGAGATGGAGGAGAACGAGGAAATCGAACTGGCACGGGGAGGCTCCGATAGTGTTTTCGTTTAAATATGGGACAGAACCCGTGAAAATCTGGGATACCCGTGAATTCGAACTGCGCATCGTGCCGGGATCCGAAGCGCCGGCGGACGCCACCCTGGACGAGGCGGCCCGGGCCGCCGCAGAACTGTTAGAAGCAGCCCAAGTGGAGGCAGCGGCGATTCGGGACGAGGCGGCTCGGGACGGGTACCGCCAGGGGCAGGCGGAAGGCTGGGAGGCTGGGTACCGCGAGGGACGGGCGGCGGCGGAAGCCGAAGCCGGATCCGAGCTGGCGCGTCAGTTGGAAGCCGTCGATGCCCTCCGGGCCATCGTCCGCGAGCAGATGGTGAACGAAGCCAAGGCGGCCGTCCTGGCGGTGGCCGAACGATTTGCGGGCCATCTCGAGGAGGGCGAGAGGGACCGGATTGCGGGCTGGACGCACGAGATGCTCATCGAGGCCGCCCCCCACGTGGCTTCAGTCATCGAGGTGCATCCGGGGGACGTCGGTGCGGTGCTGGCGGCGCGGGGGGCCTGGGAAGACATCCATCCGGCGCCGCTGACCATTCGCGTCGTGCCGAATCCCAACCTGCGGCGAGGAGAGTGCCGCCTGCTGACGGACGCGGGGTGGCTGGAGCGATCGCTCGAAGCCGACGATGACCTGCGGCAGATCGTGGAGGCCTGGGCGCGGACGGCGATGGCGGCGACGTGGGACTCGGGCGTTGAAAGGGAGGCCGAAGTTGACCAGCGCGTCTAGCGGTGAGGCCGACCGTGAGCCGGTGAAGGCGCCGATCGCGCTGGGCGACTGGCGGCCGTTGCGCTGGGTCGGGCGGATTCAACAGATGATGGATGGCGTGATGGTCAGCGATGGCCCGCCTTGCGCGGTAGGTGACGTGTTGCGTGTGCTGGGGGGCGACACCGACGAAGGCTTGGCCATGGTGGTGGGTTTAGATGGCGGGCGCGTGCGTTCGATGCTGTTGACGCCGGACGTGCGGGTGACGCCGGATACCCGGCTTCGACCCACGCGGCTCAGACGGCTGACGGCCCCTGCCGGTCCCGGTCTCTTTGGCCGCGTGGTGGATGCCTTCGGTCATCCCTTGGACGGCAAAGGTCCCCTGAGCAAGGTGGAACCGGTGCTGCTGGCCAGCACGCCGCCTCCCGCGCTTCGGCGCAAGCCGCTGACGGTTCCTTTTTATTCCGGAACCGCTGCCATCGATGCCCTCTTCCCCATGGCCCAGGGCCAGCGCGTCGGGCTGTTTTCCGGCAGCGGCGTGGGCAAGTCGACGCTGTTGGCGATGATGGTACGCAACACGCCTTCGGCGGACCGGATCATCGTGTGCCTCGTCGGCGAACGCGGCCGTGAGGTGGCGGATTTTGTTCAGGATACGTTGGGCGAACAAGGGCTTTCGCGGTCCGCGGTGGTGGTGGCAACGTCGGATCAGCCAGCGCCGGCCCGCATTCTGGCTGCCGAATACGCCACCCGCATCGCGGAATGGTTTCGGGCCGAGGGCGAATCCGTGCTGTTAATCATGGACTCGCTCACCCGGTATGCCATGGCGCTGCGTGAGGTCGGTCTGGCGGCGGGCGAATTGCCGGTTTCGCGAGGCTATCCGCCCTCCGTGTTCGCGGCCTTGCCGCGGCTCTTGGAGCGGGCGGGCAGCGATCAAACGGGAGCCATTACGGCGATTTACACCGTGCTGGTTGAAGGCGACGACATGCAAGAACCCATCGCTGACGCGACGCGGGGCACCTTGGACGGGCACATCGTGCTATCGAGGGAGCTTGCCGCCCGGGGGCACTACCCCGCCATCGATCCGATGGCGTCGATCAGTCGGTTGGCCGACCACGTGGCCGGGGCCGAGCAGCTGCAGTTGGCGCAACGATTTCTTGAGTTGTGGGCTGCCTACGAGAATCATGCGGACCTCATCCGCCTCGGCGCCTACGTGCCGGGCAGCGATGCCTTGCTCGATGAGGCGGTCCGCTGCCGGCCTGCTTTGGAGGCGGCGCTCCGGCAAAACCTGTGGGATCGGCCGTGCCAAGACGCGGTGGGCATCGTACGCGCCGCGGTCAGCGGCGGGGAGATGCCACATGGCGACGCCTGATCGGTGGACCGAAGTTCTCAAGCAGCAGGCCGACGCCGAAGCGTTGGCGTTGGCCCGGATCGCGGCCTACCGGAAAGCGTTGATGGCGGATCGCGAAGCCGTCGCGGCGGAGATCGCCCAGCGAGCCGAGGGCGGCCGCACCGCCTCGGCAGAGGGTTCGGTGATTGTGGTGCAGATGCACGAGAGCGAGCGGCTAAGGGATCGGCTATCCCGCCTGGATGATCGGATTGCCCAGGCGGCGGCCTCCGAGCTCGAACAAGCGGAACGGGTCATCAAGGCGCGCCAAGTGTGGGAAGTGGCGAGATTGATCCAGCGGCAGCGCGATCAGGATCGCGGGATGATCCGTGCCCGGCGGAGTGAACGACAGTGGCAGGACTGGATGACCACGTTGAAGGCGACGGATCGAGACGGGCGGGGAAAATAGGCGGACTCAGGGGAACGATTGGGGGCGGCGGTGGTGATCATTCAGCGATGGAGTGTAGTGGCCCCCGGCAAATCGGTGGCGGCAGACAAGGCTGGCGGGCAGGCGGCGCCTAGCGGCCGCCCACAGGGAACAGGAAGACGGGTGGGGGAAGGCGGCTTTGCGGATGCCCTTCAGCGCGCGACAGGGACACCGGCCAAGGTGCCCGGGCGGACTGCCGCGGCCGGGGAGCCTCAGCCGGCTCCCGAACATCACCCCCTCGGGGTGTCGCGAACAACGGCAACGGCAACGGCAACGGCAACGGCAACGGCAAAAGGAAGCGTGCTGCGGATTCGCATCGGCGGCATGAACCGCCGTCCGCGCTCCCTGAAGCTTCGAAGACACCGGGTCGTAGGGGTCGCCGCCGGACATGCCGACGCGACCAAGCCCGCCCCGTCCCGTGAACCGGCGGCCGTTGTGCCTGGCCCGCGGGTTCTGGCCGGCGGGCGCGGGCCGTCTCCCCATGTCGATCCGGGCGGACGGGCCGCGACGCAGGCGGTGGCGCCGTCTAGCCTCCGCCAGGCCAGGCGCACTCACGCCATGGCTTCGGCCTCGCGGGGACGCAGGTTGGCGCCATCCCCTGGCTCGAATGCTGGGGATTCTCCCCGACCGTCGGTCAGGGGGAGTTCCTCCTACCAACGGTCGGGCGCGAAGTCGGTGCCGGGCCATGGACGCTGGCCGGCGCTTACGGAGGAGGGCGGCGCACCCCGTTCGACCCGTTCTTCCGGGGGTCTCGACAACCCGCTCGCCCTGGCCCGACCGCTGCGGCACCCGGGCAACAGCGGGCCCGAGGCGCCGCCCAATCAGATGCCTGCCGACCCGGGTGCTCAGCCAGCGCCGGGAGCTCGTCTAGCCACACTGGCCAGGGCAAGAACGCCGGCACCGGAAAGCAAAATGTTGCGTGCCCGGGTCCGCGCCGTCAGGCTTTGGCGGGTGAAGGCGGCGCCGTCGCCGGTGGTCCCCATGCTCCAGGGCATGCGTGGGGATGCCCTCCGACCGTCGGTGGTCCCCATGCTCGGGGGCCATGCTGGGGATTCCCTCCTACCGTCGGTTGCCCCCATGCTCGGGGGCCATGCTGGGGATGCCCTCCGACCGTCGGTTGCCCCCATGCTCGGGGGCCATGCTGGGGATTCCCTCCGACCGTCGGTTGCCCCCATGCTCGGGGGCCATGCTGGGGATTCCCTC
>JAJZZH010000032.1 GCA_021797675.1 Bacillota bacterium
CCACAGCATGGGGACAAGTGACGGTAGGAATGAATCCCCAACCCTACCCCACAGCATGGGGACGAATCCTGTGAGGACTGCGGGTCCCATTCGGGATCGGGAAAAACCGAAAGAGATTATCGTAGGTTTTTTTAACCAGGTCGACAGACATGCATCGCAGCATCGCAGATATGGAGCTGCCGATACGCTATGATCGCGAGCGGAGATTGGCAATCCGCATGCTTGATCGAATTGGACAGGCTGTTCAGGCCGCAGAGAGAAGTCTTAGCCGTCATTCAATATGGCTCGACAGCTCGACCGGCTGGCCTAGACCAATGGAGCGATATCGACCTCCTGATTGTGGTGCAAACCGGATCGATATCTCACTTCGTACCCGATATGGCCTGGACCCGGAACCTGGGCCAGCTATTTGCCTGTGAAACTTATGTCTACGACTCGCGCGCGGTGGCACGCCTCTGTTTTGAGGATTTTCGGCGCTTGGACGCAGTTTTTACCAGCCCCGATCAGCTAGCCGATATAGGACAGTGGGGAAAGGCGTATCTCTGCGGTCCGATTCGCGTCCGTTTTTGCAAGGAAGCCAGCCTTTTAGGATATCTGCAACCAACGGCACGGCCCGAACCACCGGGTCTCAGCCCCGAACAGTTTGACACGATGGTCAATCGCTTCTGGTTTGGCCTGATGGTCGCCGGGACGAAGGTGCTGCGCAAGGATTTGGTGATAGGGAGGCACCTTGCCTTGGAGGCGGCGCAAACCTGCCTGGTTCTGGAAATGGTGCTCAGGGACCGGCGTGCGGGAACCAATTTCCATCGCGAGGGTGGCGAGTCGAATGCCTTGGCGGAGCGCTTCGCTGGCGTGGGAACCGGACCGGGAGCCAGCGGTATTCTTGATATCCTGGACGCGAGCGCAGGCGAATTTGATCGCTTGGCGGAGGCGTGGGATGTCGGCTACCGACGCCGGAGTGAACCATTTGCCCAATGGATGCAGGCGGTGCGCGAAGCGCTTGGCTAAACCAAGCTTTGGAATTTGCGCAGCGACCGGAGGCCGCGGGCAGGCGCTCCGTCGCGTGGATCAGAAGCGACGGCATTCCGTGGTATCCTAGTCTCGGAGAGCAAACACCTGTCAGTAGCGCGGTCAGGCGCAATGCCCCGCGTGGTGGGGGCGTTGGAATCAATCCGGCCGCCCGCGGCAGCAGACAAGGAGGGCCTCCCTTGCTGTGGCTGATGACTAGCTTGCTAAACAAACTTGGCCGTCGCCGGGCCTGGTTGTATGCCGTGCTGGCGGGCGTCGGGACCGTGACGGCAGCCGTATTGTTTTCGCTCACCCAGCGTGTCTCGCTCTTTACGGGATTTTATTGGGCCGTGGTTACCGTGACGACGGTGGGCTACGGTGATGTCGTGCCAAAGACGGCGGGAGGAAGGCTTCTCGCTATCGGCACCATGTTGGTGGTGTTGCCGCTGGTCGGAGCGACCTTTGCCGACTGGGCGGCATCGGTTACCTCGCTTCACCTCAGGAGGATACTGGGCATGCACACATTGACTGCCCCTCATCAGCCGCTCGTCGTGCTGGGCTACACGCCCTTGGTGCCCCATGTATTGCCGGATCTCTTGACCCAGCACCCAACCGTGATCTTGGTGGCCGAGGTTGACAGCAATCAGGTGCCTGAGCATCCTGGCATGCACTTTATTTGCGGCGATCCTGGCAATCCGCATGTCCTGGCGAAAGCCCATCTTGATCAAGCAGAGCAAATCGTCGTGGTGGGGCCCACGGACGGCGACGTGTTGATGACGGCGATCGAGGCGCATCATCTGAGGCCCGACGCCCCTATCTTAGCCATTACCCACGCCGCCAAGGCGGCGGCGGCGCTGAAAGACATCGGAATCAAGGGGATTGCCACCCAGAACCTATTGGGAGAATTGATTGCCCAAAGTGTGGCGACCCCGCACGCTGCGGAATTGTTGCAAATGCTGTTGACCGAAGCCGGCACCGAACTGCGGGAGGTGCCGGTGCCATCGGAATGGGTGGGACAGCCCCTTTCGGTTGTCCGCACCCAGTCCCGGGGCCTCATTCTCGGCTGTGTTCATCATGGGGGGATCACCCTGGGACTGAATCAGGATCCGGTCTTGACGGAATCTTCCACGCTACTCGAAGTCGCCACGCGGACGCGGTCCGAGCCGGGCGTTCCGATGGCATAAGGGGCATCACGACCCTGCCGGGCTGAGCAAGAACGCGGTGGCTATTCTTGGGGCCAGGAGAAGGGAGTTTGAACAGTGAAAGCGGTCCAGTATGCGTCAGCACGCAATTTTGCCGTGGTGGACGTCCCTGATCCCACACCTGAGGACGAGGAGGTGGTGATGAAGGTCGCTGCCAACGGCGTCTGTCATACCGATGTCAACGTCCACGAAGGGGAATTTTTCGCGAGTTTTCCCCTCATACCCGGGCACGAAGTGGTGGGGACGGTGGTCGACAAAGGCAAGAGCGTACCGGGCGACATGGCCATCGGCGCGCGACGGATCGTCAATAATGCATCGACGTGCGGCCGTTGCTACTATTGCCGGCGCGGACAGCCGTTGTTCTGCGAGAACTTCTATTCGTTGGGGATTAACGGACCGGGCGGGGCGGCGGAATTCATCCGCGTGCATTATGCCAAGACGGTGCCCATTGCCGACCATCTGACCTTTGAAGAGGCGGTGGTTGCCGAACCGTTAGCTTGTGCCATTCATGGCATGGATCAAGTGGGGATGCACCTCGGTGACCAGGTATTGATTTTTGGGGCCGGTCCGAGCGGGCAGTTGCTCGCTCAATTGGCGAAATGGAGCGGAGCTAGCCGCGTGGTCGTGGTGGCGCCGCCGTCAGCCAAGCTCGACTTGGCCGCGCGATTGAAGGCGGCAGACATTACCTTGCCCATCCCGCGCAGCCAGCCCGAGGCGGCAAGACCTACCCTGGCCGAACTGGCGCCGCAGGGATTTCCGGTGGTAATCGACACCACGGGGGCGCCGGCCGTGATCGAACAGGCCTTGGAGTATGTCCACATCGACGGACGTTTCTTGGTGTATGGCATGGCTCGGTTTGGCGATCGCGTCCTGTGGTCGCCCTATGACATCTTTCGCCGACAGATCCATATTGTAGGCTCGTTTGCTCAGATCGACACCATGGACCGGGCAGCCGCTCTGTTAGCGTCGGGAAAAATCGACACCACCGGGCTGATTACCCACCGATATCCGCTGCACGAGTATGCTCGGGCACTGGACAATGTAGCACGGGGCATAGGCATTAAGACAGTCATCATACCGGATTGACCGCACGGCGAGGCAGAACTGCTGCCCACCGTCGGCGGGCTAGGATCCTGGGGACGCATGAGCGCGGGGAAAGGACTGCCGTTCCGCTATCCATGAAGACCGCGCAGCCAGAGATTTCGAGGGGGAGGCGGCGGGCGGTTTCCTGCGTGCTACGAAGCCCGAAGCGTGGATGCTTCAAGGCTTGCTCGCCGCCAGCCAGCGGCCAGCCCTCGGCCGCTCGATGCCGTGCGCAGCGCTGAGTCCCGTGACCTCAACGCTATCGCGCGGGAGCGTAAAGGCCTTTTCCGGAGGGCGAATCCTGAACCTCCCCACGGCTAAAGCCGGGGGGTTCTGTTTGCGAATTCCGGCAACCTTTTCCCGGCTCTCACCGCCTCTTGCGAGACGGCTACACCATCCGAGCTCTCAGTTACACAGTTCTCCACGA
>JAJZZH010000215.1 GCA_021797675.1 Bacillota bacterium
CCTGCCCATACAGGGGCTCGCCCGTCGGTGGCGGGAAGGCCAGGAATCCGCCGACGGCCACCGGGAGGATCGCCACGATGGCACGCATCGGCAAAGGCAAGCCCAGCAGGCTTGCGAGCCCAAACCCTATCGCGCCCAGGATCGCCCCGGCCCCAATGCAACCAAATTCCGCGAGGCCCCATCCGGGCATGACTTCATAGGACCGCCGGGTAGGCTTGGGAATCAGGTACCGGGGACGGTCCGGATCAGCGTTGGTACTCATAGTCTGTCGCCTCCTCGCGAGCTCGGTTCCGTCCGAACCATCCTCGTTTCGAGGGATGCTGCTCCAGGCGGGTTCGGACGAGGTCGCGGTCGGGCTCGACGTACAACTTACGGGGCCCCATGCGCTTACCCGGATTCGCTACCGATTGAGCGCCGCATTCCGTGCAGGTCACCGGTTCGGTGCGGCTCCCGAAATGCTCGCGGACCCATTCGATGGAATCCTTATGCGCCCACACCGTGTGACAGGCGGGGCAGGTGCATTCCTGTTTGACTCCAAGTTCTCGATAGTACTCGTAGGATTCCCACGTCGGATAACTCACGAACCGCCACCTCCAGGTTTGCTCGTTTGACGGATAAGCCCGCCCCCGACCTGATTCCCAGCCCATCCGGCCATGCCGGCAAATCCGCTCCGATAACTCCATTCCTTCAACACATGCGGTCCGCGAATTCCGACGATGAGCCAGCCGATACTGAACAGCAGCGCGAGTTCCGTCCCCACTTGGCCGGTCCCTACCGAATATGCGGTCCCTCCACTACCGTGGAGCAGGAGAATGACCTGACTCGTTCCGGCCAATCCGCGTAGACAGAGTAATTGTACCGCTTGGCTAAGGCTCAGAATCACCAAATTGCGCCACCAGCTGCTCCACGTCCCCCCGTCCGGGTTGAGTTGCCCTAGCGCCACGAAGGGCGCGGCCAACAGGTACACCACCAGTTCGGCCGACCGTTCTAACGTTTCCATGAAGATCACAGCCAGCAAAATCACCGCCAGAGCCAACGCCAGCACCCCGAGGAGGAGCATCCCGCCATTGCCTGTCCCCCCTTCGATGCTGGCCAGAAACCCCTGCAGGGTGTGGGTGCCGGCGGTGAAACTCGTGCCCATGATCACCCAGCCCAGATCCAGGCCGAAGCGATAGACGAGGACCACGAGGCTGCCGCTGAGCCCAAAATACAGCGTGGTGCGCAAAATCGCCTTAAAGAGCACCGTGCCATCGAAGTCCGCAGTGCCTTCGTTCCAGAGAATCCAGCGCGTGAGGGCAATGTAGGCCACATACACCCCCAAGACCGTCGCGGCCACGGCCATCAGGGTCGTCTGCGCCGTGTGGACCCACGGTAGTTGGGTTTGCAGCACGCCCAGATCCCCAATCCACACCGCCACATGCCCCAGCCAGGTAAAACACGCCCCCAGGAGGGATTCCATCAGGTGGCCGAGCGCATTTTCGACCAGTCCGCCCATCCTGCACCTCCGTTCGGTGGAAAACCGCCCTGGGCCCGAACGACATCGGGCCCAGGGCCGCGGATTAAAAAATGCCGCCGACAAAATGGGCGATGCCGCCCGCGCCGACCACCAGCGCCGTGCCCACCGCCACTTTCTTGATGCTTTGCAAGTGGTGCGCATCCGCCTGCTGGTCCCCGCCGGAGAGGTTGCGCATCAGGGCATGGTAGCCGATCATCAGCCCGCCGCCGGTCGCCCCGAGTCCCATAATGTAGCTCCCGGCGCTCGTGGTGAGCGTCGTAATGGTTTGCGCCGCTTGGGTCGCGCCCAGGTTGGCGCTCGCAGCCAATAACATTGGATGCAGCATCTCCGTTCCTCCCTTGCTCCATAAAAAACGCTCCCTGCGATGGGAGCCAACGATCGCGATGCTGGGCACTCACCCCAGACAAGTAGGCACTCCCCCTTTGCGGATTGTCTCGCTAGCGGCTCAGTTCCAAGGCGGCCTCGGCCCGCTGGGCTTTGACCGGCTGCCACCGCTGAATCGCCTGCGCGATCACCGGGTCCTGCTGGGCGGCGGCCTGCAGCGCCTGGGTAATGGCATGGACCCGCTGGGCCACGGCAGTCTGCACCGCCAGCACGGCCTTCGGATCGCCTTTCGACCAACTCGCGACATAGCCTTGCGAATACTGGGCGGTGTCCAGGCCAACGGATTTTGCCAGGATAAAGGCCGTCGTTTCCGCCGTGACCTCTTCGATGCCGACATGCCGGTGGGCCGCCTGCTCGGGGGTTTGGACCCCGATGGAATGACTCCATTCATGAAACAACGTCTTCAGCTGATGGTTCGGGGCCGCGTCGTCCTTCAGCTGAATGCGCTGTTCCACGGGACTCCACACGCCATACGCCTCGGCCAGTTTCGCGAACGTCACCGGAACCGGCACGGCGGATTGAATCACATGCTGCAGCAGGTCGTGGAGATGATTTCCGGTCAAGGCTTGCGGATGCGGCAGGTTCAACGCCGGACCTTGGGTCTGCGCAATATCAAACACCGTGGCCGCCCGAAAGCCCACTAGACGGGCCTTCGGCGGATCCTTGGGGTGCTCCGGATCTGGTTCCTTTTTCACCATGGGGGCCAGGATGGTGATGCCGTGCTCACCTTTTTGCACCTGGCGGCCGAGGGCTTGCCAAGCGTGGTAGCCGGCGACCATCGAGGCGTCGGGCTTTTGGCTCATGATAAGGAGGACGTTGCCGGGACTGTACTGCGTAAAGCGAGCGTACGTGCTCGCCCACTGGGCCCAGGCCTGCGGTTCTTCGATGAGTTGCTGAATGCCCTGGTCGACCAGGGATTGGGCGTCTTGCGCGGTCATAGCACGGGGCTCCTCTCTTATTCGGTGGCGGGGAGATCGTCGGGATCAATCGGGGCCACTTGGGCTCCGAAGGCCATCATCAGCGAGTCGGTCGCGGGGATCTCTGGTGGTTTCACGGGATTCTCACCTCCTTCCGGCCGATCGTCGTCTGGTCCGTCCGCTGCGGCGGCGACGCCGTTCCACGGGACCACCTGCGCAGCGGCGGCGGGGGCCTCCCAGGGCTGGAAGGGCTGGCGCTGCTGGATCGCGGCAAAGCAGGCCCACGCGCTCAAATCCGGCAGGGGCAACATAGCCGGGGCATACCCGGCTTGCCAGTGCCAGACCCAATCCGGGGGCCACCGGAGAAATTCATCCGGCCGCACCAGATCCCGCCCGGCCAGGCTGTGCCCTTCGGACGTCTGCCCGACGGCGCTGTTCATCGAAAGCCAGGACACGTACGGCTTCTGGAGCGATTCGGTTTGGAGCGTATACTGCCCGGTGATCTTGGCCAGCTCTTCGGCGCTTTGGAGATCGCTGGTGCGCAGAAACAGCCAGGTGCCGGCATTCCCGCGAATGGTGCGTTCGGTATCCTGATAGTGCTTCTTCAGTTGCTCCAAGTTCTGCAGCACCATCACCAGCCGCATGCCCATGCCGGCGGAGACCGTGATGAATTGGTCAAAGTCCGGGAATTGGGGCATATTGCCAAATTCATCCAAGAGAAAGGCCACCTTGCGCGGCAACCGGGTCTCTCGGTGGGACCGGGCGACCTCCGTCAATTGGCGGAACACCTGGTTAATGGCGAGGCTGGCCACCGGATACCGCGTCTTCTTCTCGTGCGGAATCTCCAAGAAGAGCGCGACGGGCGGGCGGTCCGCG
>JAJZZH010000071.1 GCA_021797675.1 Bacillota bacterium
GCTCGAGATTGTCCGAAGCGGTGTGGTAAGGAATTATTGAAATCGTTGGTAAGGTATTTCCGAAATGAGTGGAAGGATATTTCCGAAATACGTGGTAATCAATTTCCGAAATCCGCAGCCGATGTCTTAAAGGCGCTGGTGAAACTGTTGCCGATGCTGAACGGCACGGTGCTGCAGACCGGGCGTGAATCTGGTCCCATCCGGGTCAGTATTCCGAAGACGCTGCCGCCGGACCTTGAGGCATCACCGTGTCAACAAACGCGGGTGATCTCGGTGGAGGTCAAACTCGTGATACTCCCGCACGGCCACCGAGAGATGCCGTGAAACCGTACGAAACTTACCACGTTGCATTGAGAGTCACGAGATCCTCGGCCGCGACAGCGGCTAACGCAAAGTGCTGGGTGTCCTGGGATTCATCGACGGCAACATACATATCTATTAATCCGTCCTAAGCGGTGAGGTTTCGGAATCGTACGACCACTGTGACAGTGGAGTGTCGAGTTCAATGTCCAGTTCCTGGCGCGCTTTCTCTGCTATGCGTTCCAATTCGGTTGACATGGCAAGGTGAATCCTTTCGTTGGATAAAGGCCCGTTCCTCCCATTGGATGGAGGCCATGTTGCCTTAGAACGCGTCCATTTCCGCTGGCTGCTTCCCCTTGTGGCCGGCTTTCCCGTCCTCAGAGTACTATCCGCCAGTAAGACTTCCGGTCAATCCTCGCGAATTCCTTGCTTTAGAAGGCTTGTCCTCCGCTATCCGCCTGGCGGCGGAAACCGACCGGCTCTCCCTTGTTCCCACGGAATCCTTTGGTCGCATGCTGTAGGTACGAACCCCGGAAGCATTGCACTCCCCTTGCCGTAACGGTGAGCGAGATTCTGCCTTCTCCTTAGAGGGATAGAATCGGCTACTTCGACCACGCTCGATTTCGGGGCTAATTATCCTGTTCACACGATTCCGGCCTACGACCTCCCTGTCTACGCTTCGCCGTACGGGTTACCCCGCACCGCACAAGACTCGGTACAGGACTGCTGGCTAAGCATTATCCCGGCAACCATTGCAGGCTGCACGTATTCCTTGAACTTGCAAGGCGCAACCCTCCCGGACTTTGACATACTTGGTATCGAGCCAGACGTAGGGGTAGCGGACCTCTAAGAGACGCTGCCTGAACGCCTCCACCCGTTCATCCAGGCCCGCGCAGATGCGGGACACCTCACTCTTGCCGACGCCGGTCATCCCCAGCGTTTGCACGAGGTCGTCCACCTTCCGGGTGCTCACCCCCAGCACGTAGGCCTCCTGAATGACGGCACTCAGGGCGTGTTCACTGCGCCGGCGGGGCTCCAGAAAGCTCGGATAGTAGGTGCCCTGCCGCAATTTCGGGATGGCGAGCTGCACGGTCCCCAAGCGCGTCCGCCAGGTGCGGTCCCGTCGGCCATTCCGCTGCGTGGTGCGTCCCGGGGGCCCGCTCATGCGGACCGGCGCCAATCTGGCCCGTGACCTCGGCCTCCATGAGCTGCTGCAGCAACCACTCATGACTCCCGCAGCAACTGCGCTTGGTCGATCCCGACCTTGTCTAACAAGTCCACGAGGGCGATACTCGAATCAGCCCCCGATGGGTCTCTCCTCAGCGTGTGTTGGTCCACCGCCAAGGAAACCCAAAGGTGGTTTCCTCGTCCAACCTACGGGTCGATATTTACACCACTACTTGGGACCCTACTTCACCACGGCGTCACCAGGGAGAAAGAGCCGAGGAGAATAGAGGGCGGTGTCGGCAGGAGGGTGTACACATTCGGAGGTTGGAGCACCTCGGTAGTTCTTGGTTATCCCGGAAACCTTTCATACGGAGCCGATTTCGACAATGCCGTATCGCGCAGTAGCCTAAGCCACTCGGGCTGGATTTCTGCATTTCTGCCTTTGTGGTATAGTAAAAGAGGAGGCGAGTGGTCATGCAGCACTATGTTGTGCAAATGCGCGATCGGGGCGTCGTTACGTTACCGAAAGATGTGCGGGAACGCTATGGCCTAGCGGCGGACACTCCGCTGACTCTTATCGATTGGGATGGGGTCCTGGTGTTGAGTTCCCGTGTCCCGGTGGTAACGGAGCTCGCCCGCCAGCTGGCCGCGGAACGTGCGGCGGCCGGTGTTACGGTGGATGACTTGCTGACCGCCTGGGCTCAGGAGCGATACGGGACTGAAGTTCGTCCCTCCACTGACGACGCGTGACGCCGTCACGCCTCCGGCTGTTCCTGGACGCGGATGTGGTCATTGCGGGGAGCGCATCGCCGGACGGGGCTTCTCACGCTCTCTTTCAGGTGGCCGAACTCGGCCTGATCGAGGCCTGGACCTCTCCAGGTGTGTTGACGGAGGTACGCCGTAACCTCCTCCATAAACTGCCGCGTGGGTTGCCGATCTTCGAAGCGTTGTGGCCCAAGAGTCTTCAGATTGGCCTGGATCCGGACGAACAGGGTACGGTCCGATATGCCGACTACGCGCACGCGAAAGACGTCCATGTGGTGCCGGCCGCAATCGAGGCTCAGGCTAACTGGCTGGTCACGTTTAATGTGCGGCATTTCTATTCCCCTCCCGGCTTGATCGTGCTTCTGCCGGGGGATGCCGTACAGCGCATTCGGGGCGCGATCCGACGACTGGCGGCGGACTCCTTGGAGAGTACTTAAAGCTACCCTGGGCCAAGCGTCGTCGCCGTTGGGTGGAGCCTGTGCCCGCGCAACGGCGTCACCATGAGCGTCTAGAAATGAGGTTACAGGAGCAATGGGGTAGACATGCGGGATCCCGGAAACGCACGTTCTGAATGGATTCCAGCGACATCCGCATCGCGGTAGGCTCCTCACCCGAGATCTGAAAATCCTCGTGTCGGCGGTTCGATTCCGCCTTGCGGCACCATCTTTTTCAATCTTTGCTTGGGTTGCAGGGTTTTTTCGTTATGAGCGTTTGGTGGCCGCTTAGGGTCGACGTCACCGGGAGGGAGAAATCAGGCATCGTGCATGGTGGTGCTGAGCGCTGAAAGCCTGGCGGTGAGTTGCTTCGGGACCTTGGCCAAACGAAGATGGCGTCACCACGGCGTTACCAGGAGCAAGAGCCGAGGATAATGACCAAGACCGTCTGCCCTGCTTCTGACTTGGTTATCCTTGATCGTCCGGGACCGTTCTCGGCAAACAGCCGCCCGAATAACGAAGCACCCAAAAAGAATGGGGTGCCGAAGGGCGCAGGTCGCTTGGCCTGACCTAGAGGTAGCAGGATCGATCCGCAACTTCACATACCACGTGCGATAACAGCTCACGACTGATAGCACGAGCTCACAGGCAGAGGGCTCCGGACCACCTGTCAACTCAGCGACGGCACGGCCATACCCAGGATTGGCGGGTGGCCGTACCACGGGACTGAAAGTAAGATAACCGGGTTCCCGCCGCGCTGGTCATGTGTGGCGATCGGGGAGCTTCGTGTTCGAGTTTGTGCAATGAGATCCATTTCACCTCAGGGCAGGGCAGCGTGACAGTTGGCCCGGCGCGTCAGTATAATTTAGGAAATCATGATTTAGGACGCGTGAGGCATAGGAGCGGTGCTTATGCTGACCAAGCTGACACGACACGGCCAAATCACCTTACCGAAAGCAGTACGAGAACGCCTGCACTTGATGGTGATGGAGGGGGACTACATTGACGTGGAGATCAGCGAGGATGACCGCGGGATCGTTCTGCGGCCTCGTAAGATGGTAGCGATAGACCCAGACCAGGAGTGGTTCTGGACGGCCGAATGGCAACAGGCGGAACGGGCTGCCGAGGTGCTGCCGAGGACGACCTGGCCGCAGGGCGCGTGGTTCGTAGTCGGCCGGGTGAGCGGCCGTCTGACACGCTCCGGCGCGCCGTCGAAACGGACTCCGATGAATGACGGTCGAATTTGCCCGGCGTTTTATTCGGGCCTATGAGCAACTTCGGCCCGACGAGCAGGAAGCCATCTTGGAGGCGGTCGGCGGTCGGGCAGATTGGGGCGTTGAGGAACTATCTGCGACAGCGATGGGACTCTTCTTTGGCCCCGTGCTGGTTAGGGGGGGTAAAGCAGCCAAGATGCAATGCAAACGGGCACCTAGGGTACAGTGGGTCGCGTCTATGTCTGTTACGCTCATGGCGCTGTGCGGATATGGTTTGACAGGACAATACGGATTCGAATGGCTTCCGCGCTGGGGATTTTTGCTCGGCCTCATGGTAGTGTTCATAATCGGTGGTTGGGGGTCGTGGTATTTCGCAACGCACCGTAAGTCGTAGAGAAATGCGGTTATTGCTGGCTGAAAGTTCTGGACGGCGGGTACTTAAGATAAGCAAGCAGACGTCGCTCAAGCGGTGCAGGCGCGGCAATTAGACCTTTTTCGCAGAAGAGGCGTACGCTTTTGACTGTCAAGATTTCGGCCTGCCTGGCACACTAGGCGGCCGCCTCAAGCGCCGGCGACGAAAAGCCTTGGGCGAACCGCGGAACCCTGCGATACAAGGGCGCATTGCGTCGGGCGACCTATGATGGTCTTGAGGAGGTGCGTGTCCCCGGCCCAATCTTTTGATGAGCCCGCTGCATCAAGATTTCCCGCGACCAGCCGTGCCGCACGGCTTGACGGTGCGGCGGCATGTGTTTGGGGTGCCGGAACCAGTGACCGAGCTGGGGGGGCCGCCGATGGCTGGGAACCCGTTGCCTATCCGGGAGATACTCCCAGCGACACAGAAGTCACCGACGGGAAAGCCCTTGAATTCCGCTCTCCGATGATGTAGCATGATTACAGCACGTTAGGGTGGGGCACGCAGATCTTTGGGCCTTCGTAGCTACTTCCCCGTGTAAAGGAGAGTGCTAGAATGTCCAAGTCTCTGTATGTTGGTAACCTACCTTGGTCGGTCACAGAAGAGAGTTTACGAGAACTTTTCATGACCCAAGCGCAGGTAGAAGTAGATTTCGTGCGTTTGGTCAGCGACCGTGAGACCGGCCGCAGTCGTGGATTCGGGTTTGTAGAGGTCGCCGATGAGAACATGGAGCGGTCGGTCGAAGCCATGAATGGCGTTGAATTCGACGGTCGCGTGCTGACGGTGAATGAGGCTAAACCTCGAGAAGAGCGTCGGCGCCGTTACTAAAAGGTCTCGAGAGTGTTGCGCTAGCTATTCGGTCGCGGAGCTTCATGGCGAGGCGGCGTACGCAGGCTGATAGGGTCGTATTATTGAGTTGACGTCGGAGACCGAGACGGATGCACTTTGCATGGTCCAGGCGGCGCATATCCTAGGGCTGAAGTCGGAGCAATTCCACCGCATCTAATCTTTATCCATTAGCAGGTATATCTTACCATTTTGTGGGGCGGTCATGCCGGAAGGGTTTAGGGTGACGGCCCCACGATTTGGGATAACAGCAGGAACAGTTTCTTGGAGACGCAATTTGGCATACGCCAGTAGTCGGCGTTGCACAATGCGACTGGCAACACCCCCCCGGACCATATAGGCTGCCTCGGCCCGCACATGGCGACGAAGGGATCACAAATGACGGATTCGCGATCCCGCACGAGGACCGTTGGCGTGCTATGCGGCACGTAGTCGGGCTCCTATACGCTTTCACTTGCAGCTATCGGTAACTTCTCTTCCGTCAACTAGGGGTTTCTGTATCATTGGAACGGAATTGGCAATAACTCCGAAACTCCTTGATTCACAAGCGGTTTAGTCGTTTCCGTTTATGACTTTAGAGGTGCCAGAAGCGCGACTCTCGCATCGAAAATCCCCCAAACAGCGCGTTTTACATCTTCTTTTTCAAGTTTAGTACTCCCTATTGCCATTTCCGATCGGATGCTACAGCAACCCCAATCCCCAACCCTACCCCACAGCATGGGGACGAATCCTGTGAGAACTGCCGGCTCCGCAGGAGTCGAAAGAATCTACAGAGATTATTGTAGGTTCTTTTGATCAGGTAAGAGGGTGCCAGAGTTCCCGGTGTGGGTTGACGTGAGCCGGGACACGCACCATGGGGTGTTGACCGACCCTACGGCGGCTGCGCGTTGGGGCGCCTGACAGTGCCCAATGACGCGGGCGGCACAGGCCTATCAGACGGCGGAAGACATGGCCGCCGCACCGCTGGAGGACTTGGTTCAATCCTTGCAGTCAAGGGGCCCGTGGCCACTCGGCTGATCCTGAGCAAAGGGCGCAGGCCGTTCGTCAGGCGGCGCAGGCGTTGTTTCGGTTGCCCGACAGGCTGAAAGATCCGGGGTGCACCAAATCTTAAGCTGGACCTTGCAAGATATCCGCTACGACCAAAGCCAGGTCAAAGTGGTTGAGCAGCGCATCACGCAGGATCCGATGGCGCGCACCAGCACCTCTTTCTTCGCAATCACTTCGTTGAAGCCGCGAATAGTGTTCGACGGTACGACGCGACTTACGCGGCAAACGGTATGCCGAAGCGACCGAGCACGCTCATCGGCGGGTCTTGGTGCTGACGATTTGAAGCCGTATTGAAGAAAACTGAAGGCACGAAATTTCAAAGAGCCTGCCGAAAACCGGGCGGGGGGGCCTACTGAGGCCCCACTACCCGAAAGGGCGCCAACGCAGGGACACTCCCCACGACGGCGCCTGCGGGCTACTCGATGGTGGATCCGCGGTTTGGGTGGTCGTGTCGAGGGAATGCGCAACTATGCACTGCATGTGCCGGCGGACCGTTCGAGGCGGATTCGCTAGGATTCGTGATTGAGAGGAGATAGCAATGGCTGAGATGCTCTTGTTTCATCATGTCCTGGGTCGGACGCACGGCATCGGCGTCTTCGCGGACACGCTGCGCGAGGCAGGGCATCAGGTCCACGTTCCGGACCTCTTCGACGGTCGGACGTTTGCCACGATCGAAGAGGGCATGGCGTACGTGGAGAAGATAGGATTTGACGAGGTAGTCGACCGCGGCGTCCAGGTGACCCATTCCTTGCCCAAGGAACTCGTCTATGCAGGATTCTCGTTGGGGGTCGCCCCGGCTCAAAAGCTCGCCCAGACGCGGAAAGGCACCCGGGGCGCCCTCCTTTTTCACTCCTGCGTGTCCATCTCGAGGTTTTCTCCGGGGTGGCCAAGGGATGTCCCAGCCCAAATCCACGCTATGGATGCGGATCCCTACTTTGTCGAAGAAGGTGACCTGGAGGCCGCCCGTGAGCTTATCGCATCGGTCCATCGGGCTGAACTGTTTTTATACCCCGGCAGCCAGCACTTGTTCGCCGACAGCAGTCTGGCGTCCTACGACGCGGACGCGACCAGGGTGTTGCTCCGACGGGTACTCAACTTCCTTCAGCAATTGGATGGTGAAACCAACATCGTCATCCCGTGATGGGTTACGATTGCCGACCTAGGGCATGATGCTGCTGTCGTGCGTCTCTGCGATCCGCTCATTTGATCACCCATGGGGAGATGGTGATGACGGAGGAGACGCTGCGCCCGGTGGAGGTGCGTCGCTGGCAGCCGATGATCGCCTGTGGGCTGTGCTCGCATCTTACACCTGGATCCAGTCAGTGTGGTCGCTCCCCGTCCTGAACTCGTGCTCTGGCGTTGAGTCCCACGAATTTCGGCCGAAAGTTCGTGGTGTTTTCTCAACTTTGTTGGCCACGTTTTCCTCATAGACCTCTCGGGCCAGGAACGCAATCGCGGCTGCGTATGACGCCATGGCCTGGGGAAGACTGCCTGGTCGGAACGCGCGAAGATGCGCCCGATCTACGTCATCAGACCGCCGCCAGGCGGAGACTGGCCGAATCGACGCCCCGTTTATCACGGCCCATCCATTCGGCCAATGCAAAAGGGGATCCTCGCGAAAACGGCCAACGAAATCGAGACGGGTCTTGGCCAAATAGCTTTAGACTGAACACTGAGCCGGGTCGGTGGGATCGGATGATCCAAGACGCTAGTCGCGCCTCAGTCTCCGCATGTTACGGCAAGCCATTTCGGGGAAGTGTTTGGCCCTAACGGGACCTTCATGAATGCGTATCCGCCATACGCAGAGATGCGGTACCGGATGGATGTGCGTCATCGACTCCGCGATTACATTCTGGAACGCCTCGGCTGCTGATCCGCGCCTGCGATGATTGGTCTCGCTTGGCAGTCCAGCCAATGAAGCGCCGGACGGAACGTGGAGCGGATGCTTCAGCGCCGCCAACATGGGGTAGTGTTAATGGACACGCCCTGGTGTCGTTTCGAGACGCCCCGTCCCCACCAGGTCGAGGCGCTCCACCCGCCGACACAGGGCGGCCAGCGGGCCGAATTCGACCATTCACGACTGGGCGGTCGCGGTGCCGGCGTGCGACATTATTTTTGGGGTTGGCGGGGTAGTGTTGCCTGATATCCCGCGGTTGTTCGTGAACCCGTTTCGAGTTACGCGGGGGGCACTAATAGACGTGGTCTTTGATGGTTTTCTTGATCAGGCGCATCGACCTCCCTCCGGTCGGTACTACAGGTCACCCCAATATGTGCCAACCGGGCCAAGACTTTCGCCACATAAGATGGCCTCCGCCGCTACCATCGCCCGCATCGACGTGGGCGCGCCGGAAGCAGCGCCCGAGTTGGTAATTTTGATAGGGGGGAGCACTACAGATTCAGGGTTAAACTGTCGCTGGCCGAATCTGGCCCGAAAAGTCGAGGAGCCACGGTCGAAGGAGAACCGTCACGCGGTCTAAGTGGGATCGACCGTGCCTCTCACGCTCGGCGCCAACCGGTCCCGTTGGCTGCTGACCATCGCCGCGGGCGTCTATTTTGAGCTATGATACTCAGGATTGGATAATGGATCATCCTGGCTGGGTGGGGGGAACCAACTTCATGTTGCGCGTCGCGGTCGTCGGTGGCGGAATCACTGGGCTGGCTACCGCTTATTTCTTAGAACAGTCCGTCTCGGACATCGCCATCGATCTCTTTGATGCTGACAGTCGGTTGGGTGGAAAAATTCTTACCGACACCAGCCAGAATCTCGTCATTGAGGGGGGACCCGATTCCTTTCTGGCGGCCAAGCCCGCAATGGTGGACCTGTGTGAAGAACTCGGTTTAGCGCCTCGGCTTATCGGGGTCAATCCCCAGGCCCATGGCAGCTACATTTTTTGGCAGGGGCAGTTTTATCCCATTCCAGAAGGCATGCAGACGGGCGTTCCTGCCCGGGCCAAACCGCTGCTGACCAGCCCGTTGCTCTCACCAACGGGTAAACTGGCGCTGCTCCGAGATTTGGTGGCTAGGAAGAGTCCGGCCGGTGATCAGTCGCTCGGCAACTTTCTTCGCCGCCGTTTTGGCAATCAGTTGGTTGACCGCTTGGCTGGTCCTATGCTATCCGGAATCTATGCTGGAGACATCGATCGGCTGAGTCTGAAGGCCACCTTTCCCCATTTGTTGGACGCCGAACAACGCGCGGGATCGGTCTATCTCGGATTCCGCCGGTCAAGGCCCTCGGCCAAAAATGCCCCACGTCGCCACCGGAGTGCGTTCTTAACGTTAGACCACGGTCTCGAGGAAATGGTGACCGTGATGGCAGACAGGCTTACGCATACGCACGTCCTGTTGTCGACAACCGTGGATCGGATTGCTCCAGCCGGAAAATACTGGGTGGTTGCTGCGAAGGGCCAAGACAGCGTATATGACGCGGTGTTTGTCACCACACCCGCGTATGCCACGGCCAACCTGCTAACCTTCCTGCCAGCCGACGCCCTCGACCTTCTCCGGCGCATCCCCTATGCCAGTCTGGCGGTGATCGGCGCTGCCTATGTCCCGGAAGACATCCGGATCCCCACCAACCGAACCGGTTTTTTGGTCCCCAGCGCGGCTGGTCTGCGCATGACCGCGGTAACCTGGGTTTCCTCCAAGTGGTCCTATCCGGATGTGCTTTCGCTGTGTGTCCTTCGGGCGTTTTACGGTCGGGCCGGCGAAAACATCCTTGGCGATTCCGACGAAGCGTTACTGGCTACGTTTCGCAAGGAGATCGCTGCAACCATGCGTATTCATAAGCCACCCCAATATCTTCGGATTTTTCGCATTCCGCGGGCCATGCCTCAGTACACGGTAGGACACCTCGAACGTTTGGAAAGGTTCCATCGGTTTCTTGCCGCATATCCCCGGCTCTTTGTCCTGGGTGCGTTTGAAGGAGGAGTCGGCATGCCCGACCGGGTCTTGCAAGCGCGACAGGCCGTGCAAGCGTTTTGTGGACAGTCCGCTGCCGGCTCCGCCGATCAGCAGAACTCCTCCGCCAACCATTGATTGCGTCCTGGCGATTCCCTGACGGCGCCGGGCACTCGCCGCAAGATATTCCGAAACCCTGGCGAGTACGATCCGCAGCCTCCTATCGTCCTAGGCGCGGCAGCCCGACCTGTCGCATCTCCCCGACATGCCCGCCCGAAAATGGCGCCTTGCGAGGGGAGAATGGGCGGTGGCTATCCTCGAGCACCGACCCCAAACTGGTAATCGCGCTCGGCACAGCACGGGAAGTCGGGGAGAGGACCGATGCTAGATCCAGGCTAACGGATTTCCGGCCGGCTTAGGACGCGTCGTCCGCAAACCCGGGGAGGGTTCGACCGAGCGCAACGTGACCGTTCGGGGAGGCAGGCCAATTAAACCCTGAGAAGGTCGTCTTTCCGGCTGTGCCCGATGAGACTCTCGAACAGGCCGCGCCAGATATGTTAGCCCGATCGCTGGCGGCGTTGCCCAAGAGGCTGTGGTCCGGCTTGCGGGCATAGCTTGACTATGACCCAAGCGCTTGACAGATGTCGCAGATCTCTCTCAAATAAGAAGAACTGGAGACGCGTGACCGGACCGAAGGTCCGTAAAAGTGCCAGTTGTGTTCGCTAGGCGGCGCATCGGTGATGCGCAACGCATGAAGAAATTCACCAAGGGAGCAATCGCGATGACTCCAGAGCGTCAAAAATCCCTGCTGCGCCTGTTGCAGCATAACGCCAAACTATCTCCTCAGACCCTGGCCGCCATGCTGGAAGAGGATGTGGAAGCCGTGGAGCGCACCATCCGGGACCTAGAAGGCACGGGGGTCATTCGCGGATATGCGGCCATTGTCAACTGGGATCGCGTGGAAGGGGATCGCATCACCGCCATCATAGAGGTCAAAGTGACTCCCCAACGCGGGGTCGGCTTTGACGAAGTGGCACGCCGTATTTACCGATTCCCTGAAGTGCAGGCGGTGCAGTTGCTATCCGGGAGTTATGACCTGCAGGTGGTGGTTGTCGGCGGCAGAATTCAGGAGGTTGCGAGATTCGTGTCGGAGCGGCTGGCCACCATTGACTTTATCCAATCGACCACCACGCACTTCATCTTGAAGACGTACAAGGTAGACGGCGTGGTCTTGGAAGACGGCGACGACGACCAACGCTTGGTGATTACCCCATGACCGATTGGTCAAGTCGCCTAGTTCCATTGGCCAGGGATCTGCCGCCTTCGGGCATCCGACGGTTCTTTGACTTGGCGGCCACAATGGAAGACGTCATCTCGCTTGGGGTGGGGGAGCCCGATTTTGTGACCCCCTGGCATATTCGAGAGGCGGGACTGTATGCATTAGAGCGGGGAATGACGACGTATACGGCGAATGCAGGGCTTCTCGCGTTACGACAAGCCATCGCCCGCTATCTTGAGCGGCGCTTCACCCTTCGCTATGCGCCGGAGGGGGAGCTTTTGGTCAGCGTGGGCGGCAGTGAAGCGATTGACCTGGCACTGCGCGTGCTCGTTCGTCCCGGAGACCGTGTGCTCATCCCGGAGCCGACCTATGTCGCCTATACCCCCTTGGTCCGCTTGGCCGGCGGCGAACCGGTTCACGTGCCTCTGCGGGCCGATGAAGGGTTTCGATTGACCGCAAGCGACCTTCACCAGGCGGTCGTGGCCTCAGGCGCGCGACTTCTCATCTGGTGCAACCCCAACAATCCGACCGGGGCCGTTGTCGATCGTCGGCAACTGAGCGCCCTGGCCGAGGTGGCGGAGCAACACGACTTGGCCGTGATCTCCGACGAAATTTACGCTGAGATCGTTTACGGGGCAGATTACGGCAGCCTGGCCCAAGTTGCGGAGATGCGCGAGCGGACCGTATTGGTGGGGGGCTTTTCGAAAGCGTTCGCCATGACGGGGTGGCGCCTCGGCTACGCTGCGGGCCCCGAGCCGGTTATTCGCGCCATGCTAAAAGTTCACCAGTACGCGATGCTGTGCGCTCCGGTGATGGCCCAGGTAGCAGCCGTGGAAGCCATCGAACGCGGATTGCAAGACGTTGCGGAGATGGTTGATGAGTACGACCGAAGGCGACGTTTCATCGTCTACGCGCTACGGGACATGGGACTGGCATGCTCGGATCCCGGCGGCGCATTCTACGCGTTTCCGGACATTCGATCCACGGGCCTGACCTCCGTCCAGTTTGCCGAAGACCTGTTGGTCCACGCCAAAGTTGCTGTCGTGCCGGGGAGCGTGTTTGGGCCCAGCGGCGAGGGATTTGTGCGCTGTTCGTACGCGGCGGCGATTAATCAGTTGGAGCGGGCGATGACGCGGCTTAGGGGGTTTCTGCAGGCTGGCGGCTGAGATCGCAGGGCAGTCCAGGTCGGCGGACGGAACTTGCTGGCGGTCTCTTGTCCAAGTGGTCACGCTTTTGGTACCATGACCATGATTGGTTGAATGAGAGGAGCAGGGGTTTGAATCGAAAGATCTGGACATTACCTCTTAACCAGGAGTTTTTGCGCAAGCACTCACCTAAATCGCGGGGGCCAGCCGACTGGGGACCGGTCGTGGCGGACTTGATGGACACCTGGAATACCGTCGCAGCGCACGGCATTGCCGCTCCCCAAATTGGTGTCTCGCGGCGTATTTTTATCTTTCGTCCGTATGGGGATGAATCGTCTCCGCCGGAAGCTATTATCAACCCAAAAATTCTTCGCGCCTATGGCGAACTCAAAGATTTTGACGGCTGTCTGAGCGTTCCGCAAATTTATGGACGAACTCGCCGGGCGGCGGTGGTTGAATTGACCGGCCTGGACATCGATGGCAACCACATCCGTCGAACCTTCGAGGGATTCACCGCACGAATTATTCAACACGAATTCGATCATTTGGATGGTGTGCTGTTCATTGATCGGGTGGATGACTGGGACGACTGTTATACGGTCGAACGCTATGAAGCCACCAACGAGCAGGGAGAAGAAGTGGAAGCGCACCGGGAAGTCCCATTGACTGCCGAACACCGGGAAGCGCTGACGCAGCTCAAGGTACCGCTGCCCGGCCACGCCCTGGTGTGGTAGGCGCCCGCGCCCATCAGGGCCCCCGTTTGCGCGGCATGGGCTGCCGCGCCTCGGTGGGGGCTGTGCGTTAGGGCCGGGCAGGCCACCTCAGCGATACCGTTGCCCGATGAGCAAAATCGCCGCCGAACGCCAAGCGCTCGGCAACTCACCGAGTTCTGACAGTTGACAGTCTCCCCCGTTAAAGAGGGCATGGGCAATCCGCAACAAGGTCTGCTGCTCGCGCGAAAATCGGTGCGCAAGGCCCTGGATCCCCGCCCAGTCCACTTGCCTTCGTTCCAGATCAATATGAAGGGCCAACGTCTCGCGTTGTTCGTCGCTAAACAACGGCAAGGCTACCGTTTCAATGAGCGCATTCCATTCCGGAGAACGCTTCACCCAGATATGGGGGCCGATGAGCTGTTGCGTCATGTGCATACGGTGGCAACTCCCTTCTTTTCCAATCAATGCCCAATTCCCAATCGTTCTCGACCGTTCGACATTGCCCTATGAAATTATTATGGACTTCTCCCCGCGTCGGCGCTAGGATTCCGCCCAATTTGGAAAAATATTTAAGCGTGATGGTAATCTGGCGTCGGATCATGGTGCATAAAGTCGAACTGTGGTTGCGCCAACTGGCGCCGTGCGGATGGGCGGGGAAGGTCGACCGCAAGGCCGTGCCGTTCGGCGAGTTCTGCCAAGAGACGTTTTAACGCCTGGCTATACGGATCATTGGGAAATTGATCCAAACCAGGATACAACCGTTGATAGGCGGGTAAAAGCGGTGGATGGTATAGGCGGAGCCAGTCAAGAAAATAGGGTTTGAGAACGGGGCTTAGCCGCATCCGAGATGCCATCACGGCGGTGGCTCCGGCGGCACGGGCGGCCGCGTACAGGGTGTCCAACTGAGGCACCTGGTCCGTTAAATAGGGCACAACCGGCGCTGCAAAGAGAACCACCGGCATGTGCACGGCCAAGCGTTCGATGGTGTCAAGACGCACTTTGGGCGACGGGGCGCCTGGCTCCAGCGTGCGCAGCAAATCCCGGTCGAGGCTAATCAGGCTGATATGGACGACCACTTGTCCATTCGCCGCCAATTGCCGCAAGAGGTCAAGGTCGCGCACAATCAGCGGCGACTTGGTCGTGATAGTCAGCGCATGTCCGCTCTCCAACACCGCTTCAAGAACCTGTCGGGTCAGGCGATACCGGCCTTCCAGGGATTGATAGGGGTCGGTCGCGGTGCCCACGGCCAGCACTTGCTGCAGGGGAAGGCGTCGCAGCTCGTCGACCAGACGCGTGCCGAGATTTTTCTTGACGAATAACCGTTGAACGAAATCCTCGCCGAGGTCTAGACCCAGGTAACGGTGGGTTTCCCGAGCGTAGCAGTAGTGGCAGCCGTGGGCACAGCCTCGATAGGGGTTGAGGGAGGCCTCAAACCCGTAGTGATTTCCGTCATGCGACCGATTAATCACCGACCGTGCCTGCCAATCCTGTATTTTTCGCATCGCTGCCACCTTGTTGTCTGCCATGTCTCCGCTTGGGCGGTCTCTGGCGTCCACGTCGATCAGCCTTATGTTCGCCGTGATCTTTAGACTACCTCAGATCAGCGAATCCGACAAGCCGCAGTTGGCCACGATGACGGAAATCCGGGAGGTCTCCGCTTAGTCGGTCAACGCGGCCGTCAACCAGGAGAGGCTCCTGTCATCGCGAATGTGTGTGCCGCGATGACCGCCGGGAAAGGTTTCATAGTGGTGGGAAATCCCAAGCTGCTCCAACTGCCGATGCCAACGGTACGCCCCATACTGCAGGTTGTACTCGTCATCCTCGCCCACATCGAAATACAGCAAGCGCAGGCGACGGGCCCGCTCGGCTGCATCCGTCTTGGTGATCAGATGCAGGGGGTCCCAAGCCAACCAACGCTCCCAGACGGCAGGGTAAATTTCGAGGCTCCTGGGGTCGACGGGCAAGTCCAGATGAGGCGGTGGTTCCGAAAGATTGGGGCTATACGCAGCCGCCATGGCAACCAGGTTGATGGCGGTCAGCCAATCGGCAGGCTTGTTGGGTGTCTTGCGCCAAATCTGCCAAAATGCGTACAAGCCGCCCACGCTCCGCAAGACACGAAATAACTGGGGGAATTCGGGCAGATAGCACCACTCGAACCCCATGTCAGCCGCATGGACTGCCACGGCGGAAAATCGATCGGGTCCGGCCAGAACCGTCACCAGGGCGCCGAAGCCTCCCGACGACGAGCCCGCCAGCCCGCGTCGCGTCGTCCGATAGCGGGATTCCACAAATGGCAGCAGCTCCTCCCAGAGATACGTGCGATAGGCGCCAATAGCCGCTGAGTCGATATATTGGCTGCCGCCGAAAGCGGTGAAGACATCCGGCAGGATCCAGCGTACCGGCCGCACCTGGCCGGTCTCGCTGAGCCGGTGAATCCGGTCCAGCAGGGTCTCCTGCCAGGGGCGAAAGGACAAGAACGCTGCACCCGTGCTCATGAACGGGGCCAACATCCAGACCGCTGGCAGCGGTCTGGATGTTGGGGCGCCAGGCGGGGATAGAATGATAACAGGACGCGTTGAGGGGTCACCACAGGGATTGTTCTGCAACGCGTGACTCGCATGCCACAGGGTTTCCACTTGGTACACGGTCCTTACCTCACCTTCCAGCAGTCTCGGATGCGGCCGCGGTCCGGGTCGACTCTTCCGGCGGCTTGACGCGGCGAAAGGCGAGCCAGTACGCGACCACATTGGCGCCCATAAACACCACCGCGCCAAAGATCGGGATGTTGATAATGGAGTCGATCAGGGATCCCCCAATCGCCGGTGAGATCATGCTCGTGACCTGGGACGGCAACTGACTGAACGCCGACACGCGGCTACGGTATCGGTCATCCGACACCCCCATGGCGAACGATTGGCGCGCTGGCATACCCAGGGAATTCAGTGCCATGCGCAAGGCGTAGGCCGCCCCCGCCCACCAAAAGCTTGGTGTCCAAACCATGGCCAAGAGACTCAGCAGGCCGAGCGTGCGGGTAATCGTAATCGTCCGCACCGCACCCCAGCGCGCGGTCAAACGAGCCGCTCCCAAATACGGCAAAGCCGCAACCAGATTCACCAAGGTATAGAGCACGGCCAGTTGCGCCGGCCCCGCGTGGTAACGGAGATAAAACCAATAGGTGAGGAGCGGACCTAAGAACCCGAAACCGAGGCCGTTCAGCGCATTCGTAAGCGCCAAGCGCCTGGTAAGTTGCCACGGGGAGAGCGGCCGAGAATCGGTGCTTCCGGTCTTGCTCGGAGTCTTGGGCTCTCGGATCGGAAAACTGGCGGCTACCATTCCCAAAGACAACACGGCGGCCAAACCGAACAACACGTGATAGGCTCCGAGCCAGCTCCATCCCGCCCGATGCATCAGATCGGGTAGGCCGGCGACCATGGATCCCATCGCCCCGGCAATGACACCAATGAACGAGATTTTGCCAAAGGCTTCCGTCCGGTGCTGATCGGTGACGGAAGCGGTCAGCAGGGGTTGCTCAGCCGGGAACACGGGTCCCCAGGATCCGCCGCTTCCCGCGCCGCCGCCGCGTCCCACGCCGCCGAGGCCACTCGCCAGCACCACCACCCAAAAGGCGTCAGTCACCGCCAGTAACCCCGAACCCACCACCGACAATATCCCTAAGACAATGATAATCAATCGCCGACCCAAGGCGTCGCCGCCAATGCCTACGCCAACCACCAGCAATCCAGTGAGAACCCCGGAAGCCGTCAGCGTCCAACCAATCTCTGCCGAAGAGTATCCACCCTGAGCAAGATACAAGGGAAAGGCTACGGTCAGAAAGGCGGTGGTAAAGCTGCGGAATGCCCGTACCGTGTAGAGCCAGCGCAAATTCGACATCCTACCACCTCCGCCGTGCCCCAAAAATCGTGCGCCACCTTGGGTCTCATTGTACCCGATGTCAGCGAATTTGGTCGCTCGGAGCCGGACTACTGCTAGGCCACCCAATGGAATGTTAAGAAGCGCGCCATGGCCCATATCTCGAACGGGACGGCCGCGATTAGGTACCCTATCCGAAATCCCCGATGGTGGGCCAAGTGGGCGCCGAGTCCCACCCAAATGGGAACGACCATGAGCACGAGGCGAGGGAACGACATCAAAGGTTCGCCGCGGGATGGTGCCAACAGGGGCAACAACAGCCCCAGGACGGTATAGATACGCCACTCCCATGGCTCATCGGCGACACTTGCCCCCCAAAGTCCCAAAACGAACACAAATACCAAGAAGTTGAGGCCGTTGATAGCATGGTTGGCCGCGGGACTGATGGGTTGCCACGGGGTCAGTTGGGTAAGCATCCGCCGCGATTGCCACGCCGACCGCGCGGCTGCCTCCAATCCAATCCAGGGGAGGGCCGGATGCCGCCCCCAGTAAATTTGCACCTGGTCAAAGAGCAGGGGACGCCCAAAGCGAAGCGCCAGAAAGGCCACATAAGCCAAGAACCCGGCCGGGGCCACCAGGAACGCGAGCCACCAGCGGCGCCGGCCAGGGCTGTCGCGCAGCATCGCCATGGCCAGAGTCGGCGTCAAAAGCAGGCCGTAGACGCTGGTGGCGCTGGCGGCTGCCGCGGTGAAAGCCGCCCACCCATAGCGCCGCTTTCCCACATAATATAAGCAGGCCGCGGCCAAGGCAAAATAGAGCGATTCCGAGTATACGGCACCAAAGAAAAACGCGTAGGGAAAGGCCGCCAATCCGCCTATGCTATACCATGCGGCCGCCCGTCCGTGGCGGTCAGCGACAAGCTGCCACAAGTAGACCATGCCGATGATATAGGCTCCCGACGCGATCAAGATACCTGCCGCCACCGATCCTCCGGCCATAGCCAATAATAGGGGATAACCGGGAAAAAACGCGGTGGCGAGTGGTCTACCTTGGTATCCAAGACGCGCAATGCTCAAATACCACCGGCCATCCCAGTTAGCCCAAATCTGGGCAGCGAGCGCGTACGGAAACCGCGCCAGCAATTCGGCAATAGGCGTATGGAAACTCTCATACAACCACAGGCCTCCTTGCCACGTTCCGATCCGTATGAGCAGACTCAGCCCCAGGATCGCCATGGTCGTGCGCCATCCGGCCGTGGCGACGGACCGGGTCCGCGGACGGCGGGCATCATCGGCCATGGGTTCTCCTTCCTTCAAGTCCGGCTTAGGCAATCAAGCCACGTCGCTTTGCTTTGGCTTCCTTTCCGTTGATCGTGCCCCTGTGCCGTGATCACCATTCCGGGTTGCTCCACAATCGCTGGATGGCGAGGCGTCGAAACCCAAGCGCCCGGTAAAAGTTAAAAATGTCAGCGTCCGCTGGGACGGTGGCCAGGGTCATCGAGGCCGAGGCACAAATCGCGGCCAGCCGTCGGGAACCGACGCCTCGGCCGCGATAGGCGGGATCCACCCAAAGGTTTTCCGCCCGGACTTTGCCGCGTTCGTGAAAGGAATCACACGATCCCACAGGTACGCTCCCCCAGTAGGCCAGCAGCCCCCCCATCCCCGGCTGATTCATGCTCCAGCGGGCGAACTGCAGACGTTGGGCGAGGAGATCAGGCCGCCAGCTCCCAAAAACACCTTGCCATAGGGATAGGTAATCGGTCTGTTCGACGGCTCGCGCTATCGGACGTAGGGTCAGGTTGGCGATGGGGCGAACGTCGACCGCCGTGCCGATCATCCACCAGACCTCGTCCGCAATCCAGTGTGCAAGCAGCGAAGGGGAGGTCGGCAGTGGGCGGCCTTCGGCAGCCGGCCATTCGAGACAGCGCGCGACCGCAGGTGCGACGCGGGCCAAGGTATCCGCAAACTCCCTCCCCGCCGCCGCGCTCGGATGGTACCATACGGCATTGAGATCTTCGTCCTTGGGCCACCAGGGCTGCGAAAATCGCCACACTCGCGGCGACTCCCGATGAATCCGCGCCCCCACCGCTTTGAGATAGTTCCATTCCAGGTGCACAGTGCCGTACGTCAGACCCACCCCCTTTTTGCGCTCGCGTCCCCACGGTTAAAACCGGGGGCTTCTCGGTTCAGGTCCATCCGCTCGCCAAAGGCTCGGCCCGAGCCCCCAAAGTCGGAGGTTAGCTCGCTCCAAAGCCCGTGGCCGAATGTTCTGCGCCGCATTGCGGTCGCGGTCATCAAGACCCCACAGTTTCGCCACGGCCGGGTTCGGTCCCCAGGGTTAAATCCGACTTGCGGTACGTACGTGGGGCGTCGAACAATCCTGACTTGTGAAGCGGCACGGCGACCGGCCCTCGCAGCCTTATCCGTCGGGTATTGTAGCGTGGATGCCATCGCGCCTCGCGCTGCGTGTAGCCAAAGGATAAGAGCCCTTGAGCATGCACATCACGAGGCGCCGGAAATCTTCTGAGCGATGGCAAAGATGTCAACCCCGGACGAAACCACGGCATGGTATCGCCCCACAAGCGTAAGCCTATTCTCCGGCTCAGTGCGCGAAGGAGCCGGTTAACCACTGGATGCTCTATAAGCAGCAGACTTTGTCGAATCCACACCCGGACGCCTCTAGCCGTGTGCTCAACTTGGCACGAGAGCAAAACTCCTGGCGGGAAGGCGCATCAAAATTTCCTGCTGGTGACAAAGTTGGGCAGGCATGACGGGATTTGGAGAAGCCATCAGGACCGTGGATGATGGCAACCCCACAGCTCAAGAATTTTCCCGACTTGATGCGCTTAGGCAGGAGATCTCGAGAAAGTCTTGACCTACCACTCAGCGTAGGTACCATCGAAGTGGCGCCAGTCAGGGTCTCCGACCAATGGTTGTCCCGCGGCCTTGCGGACAGCGTCTTCATTGACCGTCACTCCCAGGCCGGGTTCAGTGGAGGCGTAGAGGCTTCCGCGTCGAACGGCGAGCATTTCAGGGTTGTTGAGGTAAGGGGCGTATTGATTGATGCCGGAATTGTACTCCTGCCAGACGACATTGCTTAAGACGGCGTCCACTTGAAGCGTGGCCGCGAGAGAGAGTGGACCGTTGGGGCAGTGAGGTGCCGCCGTGATATCGTAGGCTTCCGCCATGCGGGCAATCTTCTCCAACTCAAATAGTCCGGTGATGGACACATCGGGCTGCCAAATATCTACGCGTTGACCGGGGAGCAAAGACTTAAACGCCCATCGGTCGACCAAGCGTTCTCCAGTGGCCAGCGTGACAGGAATGCCTTCGAATATGGAAGGTTGCAGTTCATCGTGCTCTGGCAAGAGTCCTTCCTCGATCCAGAGTAGATCATAGGGAGCTAAAGCATGGGCTAGTTTTCGCGCGAGGGCGCGATGGATCCTTCCGTGAAAGTCGACGGCGATGCCCAGGGTTGGCCATGCGTTGCGCAACTCTGCCACTTGTTCAACCAAGAGATCGGTCTCCTTGGGCAACTCTACGTAGTGCAATGATTGCGGCGCTCCCAGTTTTACGGCTCGAAACCCATCAGCAATGCGAGTTTGGGTGTTTTCCAGGACGGATTGCACCGTTTCTCCACCGACTCCTGCATAGGCTTGGACCGACTCTCGAACGGAACCTCCCAAGAATTGCAATATCGGCAAGCCGTAGCGCTTCCCCTTCATGTCCCACAACGCTTGCTCGATCCCGGCCATGGCCGTGGCTAGTACGGGGCCGCGACGAAAGAATCCGCCACCACGCATGCGCAAGATCAAGTCTTCGATGCGATCGGGATCACTCCCCAGAACGATGTTTTGGGCCAAGTCTTCAATCGCTCCTTGGACGGCACGGGCCCGCTTCGGGATAATGGCCTCACCCCAGCCGACCCACTCATCGTCGCTTTCCACGCGGACGAAGCACCACCGAGGTGGAACCAAAAATGATTCAATCCGATTAACCTTCATGATGCTACCTCCCTTTTCTCTTGGGACGAGACGAGATGTCCTGGTTAAGGTACGAACTTAACACCGTGGATCCGATCCATCTCGCGTAAAAATCAGGGGCTCGCAATGGTCAACGATAGTCCAAGGAGGCGTCGGATGAGAAGCGTGTAACGCCTGACCCAGTGCATGCGCGTCCATTGCGCTCTGACTCCACAACTCCCAGTGCATAGGAATCCACCTGGTTGCCCGGAGCGCTGCCGCGGCGGCCAGAGCCTGCAGAGGCGACAGATAAAATTGGTTGGTCGGACTCGGCCTGCCAACACTTAACAAGGCGTACGTGGGAGCGATCTGACCGCCAATCTGTTGAAACAAGCGGTCATCGGTGAGACTGTCGCCGCCGTGAAAAATGAAAATATTCTCAGCCACCACCGTATACATGAGGGCAGATTGGGCGGTGCTGTCGCCAGAGTCCCACACATAGATCACCCATGGCCCGATGCGATGGACGGCGCCAGGTTGGCCGACGATCCACTGAGAGGGCATGGGTCCGCTGGGTTGGTAGGCAGTGGCGCCTGAGGGCGGCAGAATGACCGTCTCAGCACGCCGAGCAAGCTCCGTCAATACGGTGAGGTCGCAGTGATCGCCGTGCTCATGAGTGACCAACAGGGTACCGGATGGCATCGCGCTGGGACTGAAGGGTGAGGGTACGCGACGCACCCATCCTGGGGATCCTTGCTCTCGCAAGAAGAGGTCAATATACAGAATTGCGCCGGTGGGATGTTTAAAGATCCAGCTAGCTCCCCCGGTCCACCATCCGACAACTGTTCCGGGGGCCACCGGGTGTGCGAGAATTTGCGAGGGAAGATCCGTTTGTGTAGTCATCACCGATACCCACTTCTGGTGGTTCTTGGGCCAGGCTTGTTTCCGCATCCTCCGAACCACCCGTAGGAGGGATGACACCCGCTGATGGATTCAATCCACTAGGCAAACTGACGAGAGAACCTGCGCATCACACAGAGGTGCGAATGGCGTCCGTATTGACAAGCCATTGCAACATGCAAACACGGCATTCCCGGGGAGTCCGTTTGCAAAATCATACCATAATGCCCGAGCCTCGCGAGGATACATCTCCGAGGAATTTATGGGTTTCAAGTCATCTCATGGCTCGCATCAGAAGTATGCTCACCGGCCGAACGGAATCCATGATTTACATGATCAAATTACCGATAAATGGCTCTTGCACAAAGACTGCTAGCGACCGTTGAGGCCAGTTCTCGCAGCAAAGCAACTCGATGACCCAAGATGGGCTTGGATGTCCTATTGGTGCATCAGTGAGCCAAACCGATAGGCTCGGCATATTTAAACGGAGTGCAAGAGCTGATAAATGCCAAGGGCCCTGCGACCAAGGGAATTGCTTTCCTCATAGCGCCACCGCGTCGTTGGCGGTGCAATGACTAGCGGGCCGGACCCGCTGCTCCTGCATCGCGCCGAGGGCCCTGGGCCGCATGTTGGTCCTTAACGTGCCGACAATCCGCTTTATGGGCTGCAAGCCTGCGCGGCCAGGCTACCACTGGGCTTGGTGGGGGAGACACGGCGTGCGGGCTTCGCAATGCCATGACGATGCCTTGGGCCGCGTTTTAGCAGATCTCGCCGAATACGGTTCGAAAATCGTGGCGACGGTGGAACTACGCATGCAAGGAATCCAGCGCACGCCACACTGATAGGGCCGCCTAGAGCCAGATGAGAGACGATCTGCTGGCTGTCACGGGGCCGACGGCCCTCGTTGAACTGACGCGCGGCCACGTCAAAGCACATCGCCCGGATCTGAGCCGTTCTCAAAGGACCCGTGTGACATCCGCCGTTGCGGCGACGGTCTCCAATCCGGCTATTGCGCGGATCACGCCGTCGGTACGCACTGGCTCGTACGCCTCGCCGCTCGGTTCAAGCTCTGTCATGACCTGAACGTCCCAAGCGGGGGCGAAGTCGTTCTTCGCTTTACGCGTCATGGTGTTTTGACCGTACTGCCTCTCTTAGCCCGCAGGATCTCTGGGCGGCTTCCACCCCTTCTTGCCCCAGAGCAATTGCCTGCGCCCTGCAGCACCAGGTTCAGCGTCCTGAATTGTCCGCCAAGCTACTGCGGGCGCGTATCTTGACGAGCCGGCAGGATTCACCTAATGCTTCAGCCCGGTCGATGGTTAGCCCTCTGGGCGCCCCCGCCTCACGGGGGTCACGCTATGTCCCGTAGAGCTTTCATCTCGAGGGTCGCCCACCCTAGTCTTAAGTCTATACTGCTCTCTGATCAAAAATTGTTAACACACAGGCTTGTGAATCCATGCACAGCGCGAGTTCCCTGTTCTCCCATGCTACCATTGACTTCACTGCTACCAGTGACACCAATGCATGCTAAAAGGGAAATCCCCTCGGATTCCCGTATCCCAAAAGGAGACCCCCATGCCCCGGGTTCGGGGCACCCACAGGAATGAAAAATGGGGACGGCCACCCCGGAAGGTCGCGTGGTCGCGATCGGGATATTGTGGTGGTCAGGATCGGGCCGTCTAGATATGGTGGTCGGCAAG
>JAJZZH010000132.1 GCA_021797675.1 Bacillota bacterium
CTTGGCGCTCTGTTTCGACAGGTATTCCGCGTGAGGTTTGGCCGAATGTCGGATTTATTTATGGCATGTATTGCTTCTGGTTGCGCCAGATGATGTCAGCTATTCACTGTTTGGCAGCAGCGTGCACGAGCCAGGTATCCTCGTGGCGATGACCCCCGAGGATGGGCAAGTGTTGGCACGCATGCGATCGGTCATCCGGTCGGCTAACTTGCGTTCCGTCCCCACGTCGCGGTCCGGGCATGGCACGAACCCATTGACCGGGAATCCGTCAGAGCCAGGACAAAATGGGGGAGCCAACCTCATCGGGCCAGCCCTGACTGATCCCCAGTTTCTACGGCTTTTGTGGCTAAAGTCCCTTTATTGCTCCAGGGTTCCCGCTCTAATCTTGCCTCGATCGGGGCCATCATCGACCCATATGTTTGAGTTCGCGGGCGTGATCGATTGAAAAGGGCTCCAACGGCGGGGCCACTGGATGAACGGCAAGTTCACGCCCATCTGACCACAGACAATCCGCTCCCCGGTGTTCCACCACCCATCCGCCGACATGGAGCCAATCATCGGCCCAGGCGAAGACTCACCCCATGGCATCCCACCGATCGGCGATGCCCCATTGCACCGAATTCCTGTGGAATCCGTCCTTGGGTGATTTTCTTGATCTTTGTACGATTCTTCACAGGTGAAGCGTTTCGCATACAGCGCAACCACCTGACCCCAAGAGCGCCCGGCTTAGCCGGGCGACACGAGAAGAAACCAGGAATCGCGCTGAACTTTGTCGGCGTAGATGACTAATCGGCTCGCGTACGATCCTCCAGCGGCCCTCTGGCCATCGTCCCCGTGATCATCCCATGGCAGCGGGCGTCCCTTCGCGAGCAGGTAGATCGGACGCCAGGCGTTTTTCCCTCGCACACAGATATTGCCCTTCCCTCGCATCACCCAATCCCAGCCGAAGCCATCGAGAAACCGGAAAAACCGCACCGGGCCAAAACCGTGGTCGGCCAGCACGATCACGGGACAATCCGCAGAGAGGAGCGGGGCCACAAACATAGAGAGCGCTTCGTCATCGTCCCGCATACGGCCTTTTCACTCCGTTTTTCGTCCCGTTTTCCAGGCGATGGGCAGGGCCTGACCATGGGCTCGCACATGCATCCTCCCTGTTTGAAACGGCCCATCTTGGGTTTTGGGGTCGGTCCAGTCCGAGGTCCGCAGGATTTCCCGAGCATTCCCAATGACCGTCTCAATCAAGTCGCGACACGCGACCTCCATATCCACCCCGGTGTTGCCGATGAATCGGTCGACCCGTTTCATCGCGTATTTGGCTTGGGTGGTCTGCGCCATCGCTCAGCGATGGCAGCAATGCCTAAAAATGTGGCTCGCATGACCGCCCAGGTCCAGGCAGCGATCGTCTTCCGCTGGGATCGCCGTCACTTGCCGTGGGTTTCAAAATACGCTAAGAGAGACTCTCACTGAACCATAAGAACCTTCCTCTTTAATACGAAAGGATGGATATCCTTTCGTATTAAAGAGGAGCGCACGTTCCTTTCGACGAAGATGCCGACAATTCGTCAGTCACCACTGGGGATACTTCAGGGGGCCGCCTGGCGGGGGACATCCGGTCGATAATAGTCGGAATATTACTTCAAAGGAGTTTCCGCGCCGATGTGGAATACGTCCTCTATGATGAAACCGACACTGAACAACCTTACGCATTGGGTGGTGGGCGCGGGCCCTTTGGTCCGGCAGATGGCCGATGAGATCGGGCTGATCGCCCTCGTCAATCGGATGCTCACCTGGGACCAGATTCGGACCAAGGTGTCCCCGGGCGAACGGATTTTTGCCATGGTCCTCGATATCCTGTTGGGGCATTCCCCGTTGTATCGGGTCGAGGACCGTTTGGCCAGTACCGATGTTCCGCTCCTCTTAGGGGAAGGACGCATCGCCGAAGACTTTTCCGATGATAGCCTCGGCCGGGCCTTAGACAAATTGTACGACGCCGGGCCCAAGGCGGTGTTTACTGCCTTGGGGGCGCAAGCGTTTGCGCACGAAGCACTGACCACGCGGTCGGTGCATTGGGACAGTACGTCGCGAACTCTCTACGGGGCCTACCCGGGCACACCGCCGAAGCCTGCCGCAGTGTCCGCGAAGGAAGACCCCAACGCCGTCTTGCAACCACCGCCGGCGGTGCCTCGCTACGGGCATTCAAAAGACCATCGTCCCGATTTGAAGCAACTGATCCTGAGTGTCTTAGTCACTGGCGATGGGGTGATTTATCAAGGATCGGTGGATGCTGGCAATGCGTCCGACAAAGCCCTCAATCGGCGCGCGATCGCCGATCTCGCGGCGGCCTTTTCTCCCGAGGCCATGGCCGATCTCGTGTATGTGGCCGACTCAAGCTTGGTGACCGCGGACAATTTGGCCGCCCTTCGTCAACAGGGGTTGGCATTCATTTCCCGGTGCCCCGAGACCTATGGCGCGGTGCGGACCGCTAAAACCGCCGCCTGGGCGGCCGATCAGTGGGATGCACTTGGCACCATCGCGTTGCGGCGCAACGCGGCTCAGTATTGGGCGTCCGAACAATCCGGCGAAATTGAGGGCGAGCCCTATCGGTTCATTGTCTACCGGTCCTCCGGGTTGGATGCTCAGAAAGTCAAGACGTTGGATCGCGCCATTGCGAACGCGCGCGAGACCTTGACCCGGGCGGCCGTGCAGTTGAGTCAGCAAACGTTTCATTGCGAGCACGATGCCGAAACAGCAGCCGCCGCTTTTCGGAAGCGCCCGGACTACCGATGGTTTCCGCAAAGCGCGGTGGACATTACCTCGCGCGTCGAACGCGTCTCGACGGGGCGCGGACGGCCTCGCAAGGACGCGCCGACGCAGACTGTGTGGACGGTGACCGCCACCGTGGGAGCGGTGGATGACGGGCGACGGCAGGCCGAACAACAACGCCGGTCCACCTTCGTGCTCATCACCACCCTGCCCCCGGAGTCTTGGACGGCGGAATCCGTCTTGCGCGAATATAAAGATCAGGTCCTATGTGAGCGCAAGTTTCATTTCCTGAAAGATCCCCTGTTCTTGGATGCGCTATTTTTAGACACCCCGGAGCGGTTGGAGGCGTTGGGCTATGTGATTTTGATGGCGGCCCTCCTCTATAGCCTCTTGGAGCGACGTCTCCGCCAAAATCCGAATCCCATTCCCTCGCCCGTTCGGCGCGGGTTAACCCGGCCTACGGCTCACGAACTGTTCCGGCACCTCGCGCCCGTCCAAACCCACCTCCAGCCGGATGGCACCCGCGGCGTTTCGCTGCCAGAACGTTTACACGCCAGCTTTGTGGCCTTTTTAGATGCCCTCCACTTAGACGAACGCTGTTATACCCATCCACCCCGTTCACATGTGCCTAGCGGGTGACGATGAATGCGTCGGTGAAAAATTCGGCCTTTGCCCAAATCGACGTGCGGAAGATGTGCTTCGTCTGACTTAAGGTCTCAAACAGAGGCCAATGGTAGACCGAGGTCGACTCCAGGCCCACGGCCACATGGTCGAACCCGTCCAACTGAGTCACCAGCCACG
>JAJZZH010000171.1 GCA_021797675.1 Bacillota bacterium
TCCAAATCTGGATGGCCACCGGACGGGGCACCCGGCAAATGTGTGGCACGAACCAGTACGGGTTTCCGATCCGGCATCGGTCCCGCCAAAAGATCCACTTCGGCTTTCAGACGGGCGATACGGTCAACGCGGTGGTCCCCCGGGGCAAGTACACCGGAACCCATACGGGGCGTGTCTTGGTGCGAGCGTCCGGCTCGTTTGACCTTTCCGCCGATGGACAGCGGATTGCTCAGGGCATTGCGTACAAACATTGTGGCATTCTGCAACGCAACGGAGGATGGCACTATGCACAAAAACCCATTTCCGCCTAACGGCGGAAGCCCGCTTTCCTCCCCAAGGCTAAAGCCGGGGGGCTTCTCGCGGGTATTCGGTGACAATCTGGATGCCGAATGCCGCCCTGAATCCTGCCGTGCGGGCACTAGGCCGTGACCAACCACGGTAGCGCGGTCAGTCTCCAGTCGTCACTAACGCCTTGGCCAAGCGTAGCCTGGCTATATGTAGGCCGGCACCTACCCCCGTCTTTCAAAAGAAAGTGGTGAAAGGTAACAAACTTACCAGGGAGCAAATGATGATGCCCCCCTGTTCGTAAACCCGTTGAGGAGGTCTGCATGCGTGTTTGACGGATTGGATTTGAGCATGGGCAATTTGCCCCGGCTTTCATCGGCCCAGAGCCGTTCGATTAGCGCCGAGAATCCGAACGGCGGCAAGGGCCAGGGCGCTCTGGCCACCGAGGGCACGGGAGCTTCCAGCGCCCGCGATTTAGGCATCGGGTGGAAAATCTCACCTTCGGTGCTGGTGGCGGCCGGCGCACGCCTTGCGCTGGCCGAAATTTCCGGACCGGGCGCTATCCAGCATATATGGCTGACGACCATGCCCAGCGGCTGGAGGAGCCTGATCTTGCGCATCTATTGGGATGGCGAAGAGGATCCGTCGGTGGAAGTGCCGCTGGGAGACTTCTTTTGCAATGGTTGGTGTGAGCGCAGCAATGTCAATTCCCTGCCGATCGTCGTCAACCCGGCTGGCGGCATGAACAGTTACTGGATGATGCCCTTTCGGCAAAGCGCGCGGATGACCCTGGAAAACCGCGGGGCAGATCCCGCAACCGTCTACTATTCAGTCGATTATACGCTGACGGAGGTTCCGGAGGACGTCGGCTATTTTCACGCCGAGTGGCGTCGTTCCAATCCCCTGCCCTATAAAACGGTGCATACGATAGTCGACGGAGTGCGGGGGCGGGGGCACTATGTCGGCACCTATCTCGCCTGGCAGAGCAACAGCACGGGGTGGTGGGGCGAAGGCGAAGTGAAATTCTACCTCGACGGTGACCAGGACTTCCCGACCATTTGTGGGACCGGAACGGAAGATTATTTTGGCGGCGCGTGGGACTTTGAACAACCCAAGGGTCAGTACCACAGTTATTCGACACCATTTTTGGGCCTGCCCCAGGTGATTCGCCCCGACGGATTATACCGAAGCCAGCAACGATTTGGCATGTACCGGTGGCACATCCCCGACCCGGTCCGTTTTGAACAGGACTTGCGGGTAACGGTTCAGGGCTTGGGCTGGCGCTCTGATGGCCGTTACCTGCCGCTGATGGACGATGTCGCCTCGGTGGCCTACTGGTACCAGGCGGAGCCCCACGCGCACCACCCGGCTCTGCCGGGAGCTGACGCGTTGGAAGTGACCTGAAGCAACCAGCAGGGATCTTGGGCAGCCATGACCCTTCGGCCCTGGCGTAAAGTGGCCGAGGTCCAGCAACTTCATTCAGGTGAGCGCGGATACGGTGCGCGGCCCGCGAGGCTGGGGCATTCCCGCTGGTCGATTTGGCGGCGTAAAACTGATGCTGCCGGTCCACGACGTGGACGGCCAGCCCTCAGCGGGCACGATGGGCGGAGCACGCGATGGGGCAGGAATCGTCGCTCTCCGAGCTTGATCGGCTGGCCGCCGAGCTCCGCCCAACTTTTTCCCCGCGTTTCAAGGCGTGCGCAGTCCCTGCCCTGACGCCGCGGCGCGCGCCAAGATTCACGGCCTGGCGCGGCATCCCCAGCCCGTCCGTCTCTTGCGCGCGGTCCAAAAGGTGAGGGGACCGCCTTCGAAATCCGGCGGACGAGGGATGTGGTTCAGATGACGGATCTGCATCGCATGGTGGCCTCCGGGGGACGCACCCGCAGCCGGCTCTGGCTGGAGATTATCGCGGGGCACCGCGCTAACGAAGCACTTGAAGACAAACTGTACGCGCGATTTGCACGGCAAGACGCGAAGTTGGACGGGAAAATCGAAGGTCTCCGCCGGGAGGTGAACCCAAACTGGATGGCCTTCGTTACTAGAGTTGGGTCGGCCTGCTCGCCGTCATTGCCGGTGCCGGTCTATCCACTGGCTTCATCATCAATCGCATTCACCACCGATTACCCCCGAGCGGCGCTTGGTCCGAGCACTTTGACGGGCTGCCCCATCACCAAGTGGGCAGAGCCATTGTCCCGAGTCCAGTTCCCCCGGATGGCCCTGAAAGACCGGTTGGAACCCTGCAAAAATGTGCTGCGTAGGGAAGGCCCGCTCGGCGAAGTTGTTGGGGAAGGGCCGTGACATCGTCCAGAAGTCGGAGCACCGCGTCGTGCTCATCGATCAACCCATTCCAGCAAATTCCGCTCCCGGGTTGGGATCAGGCGTCCGCAGGCGGTGGCGCAAAATGCCCGCCCGCATCCATCTGGCTCCTGGACCCAACCGCGCCCGTTACGGTTCAGATCTTTCTTCGATTAAAGTGATGGTTGAGGAAGATGTGCTGCGCCTTAAGATCACGAAGCCGGTCAACGAACATCTTGCCGCCAAGATTCGGGGAGTTCACGGGATGGACGCGATCGGCCTGCTCGCCCCGAGATCACAGGTTAGAGCGCCAACCAGGCCCCCTCCTACGCACCCGCCGATGCAACCGGGACGCAGTTTCGAACCTGCCCGGGCCCCGAATGCGGCCGATTGCCGTTAGGACAACAGGGGGGGTGGCGCGATAGTTTCATTATGCGACAATGTCAGCATTGGAAACATCATGTTATCGGCGGTGTGATGGGTGCCAGAGAAACCCGGGATGCCCGCCGCCGCCAGGAGGACCCGTAAATGGTGAACGACAAGGATGCCCCGATGGGGGTGGTGTTTGACCTCGATGGAACGCTATATCTGGGAGATACCGTGATTCCTGGCGCGCCGGCCGCGGTCGCCAGCTTGCGAGCAAGCGGGGCTCGTCTCCGCTTCGTGACCAACAATCCCCGCAAGAGCCGCCAAGCCTATGCCGCTAAGCTTACTCAATTAGGCATCCCGGCGGCTCCCGAGGAAGTGCTGACCTCCAGCAATTTGATGGTCCGCTATCTAAAGCGGTCGGCCCCGGCGACATGGGGCAGCCTGCTGGTGGTCGGCGAGACCCAACTTCAGCAGGAACTGAAAGCGGCGGGGTTCTCTTTAACTCCCCAAGCCCCCGCCGGAACCGTAATTGTCAGTTTCGATACCACCCTCACCTACGAGGTGCTGACGCAGGCGTTTCTCGCCCTTCGTGGCGCCGCGCGATTTATCGCCACCAATCCCGACGTGTATTGCCCTACCCCGGACGGCGGCCTTCCCGACGCCGGCGCCCTGATCGCGGCCCTCCAGGCCGCAACCGGTCGAAGTCCCGAGATGATCGTAGGCAAGCCGTCCGACTTCCTGGCTTCTGAGCTGTTGCACGAATTCGACGTGCCCCCCCATCAGCTCCTGGTCGTAGGCGATCGGCCGGAAACGGACATCGCCTTGGGCCGCCGTATGGGGGTGCGGTCACTGCTGGTGGAAACGGGGGCGAATAAACCAAGGCAGTTACCCGCCCAATACATGCCCGACGCCCGACTCGATTCGATCGCCAACTTGACCGCGTATCTGAACGATCACGGTTGACCCAGGGGTGCGTCTCCTGGGAAACATCCTTGCCGACTACCACATCTAGACGGCTCGATCCTGGCCACCGCAATATCCCGATCGCGACCACGGGACCTTCCGGGGTGGGCGTCCCCATTTTTCATTCCTGTGGGTGCCCCGAAGTCAGGGCATGGGCGTATCCTCCTGAGTAACCTCGCCCGTCCCGGTCAATCCATAGCCCCGGCCGACTGCGACCGTCGGCCGGGGCTTTTTCATCGCTCGCGCCGTCGCCACCAAGTATCCCCTGGTGCCAGGGTCAGCGGGCGGCGTTCAATTCCTGCTGGAAATAGGCGTACAGTGCGTCATAGACCGGGGTTTCCGCGGCAATCTTGCCATGATCGTCTTTTCCGTAAAGATCCCTAAAGCCCCGAGCTATCGCCTTCAATCCCGGTCCGAACGGAGAGCGGTCGAGGTCGCTCTCCACATCTGCCGCATGCACGACCTGCGCCAACGCGGCCAGTGCCGTGTCCCCGCCGAGGCCATATTTCACGATAATCGACTCGAACGAGCAACGACCGTCCACGTGCCCGAGTTCTGCGTTAGGGACATCATAAGGGATTGCCCCTTGCTGTTCGACCACGGCGGGTACGGCCTCGCCCGGAACAAAAATAAACTCGGCATCGGGATCTACAAACCGTTTGATCAGCCACGGACACGCCACCCGGTCCACGTTGGCCTTTTCGCGCGTTACCCATTTCATCACGTATTGATGCGGCGGAAAACCCCGGCATTCGGGCCGAGGAGGAGCCGCATCGCTTCCTCCCTTCTTCAGCACGCACGTGCCATGTAGTGTGCTCGGAACCACTCCCCACGGCTAAAGCCCGTGGGTTCTATGTGCGCGCCGCTCCGCGGCGCGGAAGCGATGGTTGGAGCGGCAGTCCAGGTTGTCCCCAGAGTATGGACCGGAATCGCCGCGATAACGTGCTTGAGCATGTCTGTGCATCGCTACTTAGAAACCTTACGCATCTACGCATTCCCCACCACGTCGGGAACGGTTCGCTCTTCCCAGGCCGCCATGTCATCCCGTGAAGGTGGGTGGGCGGAGGCTAGTCAATGTGAGCCTGATCGTTCGAACAAGCTCCGGCCTTCAGGCCGGCGTCATGGACGTGCTGACCATCGGGCTGGGGTGGTCGGCCCGCCACGCCTCCATATGGAGTAACCACAGTTACATCCTATCGCTTGCCGTGGCCCGCCGTCAATCCCTAAGCAGGGGGCCACCATGATACAATAGCGTCAGCTTGCGACCCGATCGGAACGAACACCAGAGCAGGCATTCCGACCGGACAAGGTCATTTGGGAGGTTCCGGGTGACGAGGAGGGTTCGTGTGCGTCAATGGGTGTTGCTGCACTATCGGGTGCCACCGAACCCCAGTGCGAGACGTGTCTATGTCTGGCGCAAACTGAAAAAACTCGGTGCCCTCTTGTTGCATGACTCCCTATGGGTGTTACCGGATACCGCGTGGACCCACGAACAATTTCAGTGGCTTGCTGCTGAAATCGCGGAACTCGACGGAGACGTCATGCTGTGGCAAGCCCGATTAACCCTGCCGAGTCAGGAGCAAGGTCTTGTCAATCGTTTCATCGCCGCCTGCGAACACGAATATCAACCGCTGTGGGAGGCCCTGCAGCGCGACGCTCCCGACCGATCTGCCCTGGCGCGGCAGTTTCAGGAGATACGACGTCGGGATTTTTTCGGATGCCCGCTGGGACAGCGAGTCTATGCGGCACTTAGTAGCGAACAGGAGGAATAAGACGCCGTGCGATGGGTCACCTGGGAAAACGTCGGGATCGATCGGATGGCCCGTGCCTGGCTGATTGAACGGGATATTGATCCCGAGCTTCGCTTTGTTCCCCGGCCCGCTGTTCCGCCGTCGGCCCCCGAGACCGCAGAGGAGGCCTTGGACATGCCCGGAGTCCACCTCTCGCATCGGCACGGCCACTGCATCTTTTACACAATGCTTCGGGAATACGGTCTTCAGGAGCCTGTCTTAACGTGCGTCGCGCGCCTTGTCGACGAGGCCGACACGCTTCAGGAAGCGCCCGGGGAACCCGAAGCCATTGGCGTAGACGGGGTGTGTCGGGGTATTAGCCAAATCTGCCGCGATGACGCCGAGGCGCTGGCAAAAGGGTATTTCGTCGGGCTTTATGCCCACGTTGCCGGGGGCGAGGACGCGACTCCCAACCCGTTTTGGCGGGCAGAGTCCCGCTCACGAACCATCCTCTTCGAAAGGAGCGAAATCCTGGTCAGCGGGAGACGCTTAGGCGGTGGACATCCCCGGCGGGAATCGCATCGCTGGGCGCACGGTTGCTGGACCAGGTAACGATGACCAAGATTGTTAGCCACAAAGGGTGGTCGGCGCACTATCCCGAGAATACGTTAGTCGCTTTCCAAAAGGCGCTGGAACTCCCCGTTTCCGGGATCGAGTGCGATGTGCAGCTTACGGCTGACGGGGTGCCCGTCGTGATTCACGACGCGACCGTCGACCGGACCACCGACGGCACGGGCACGGTCTCCGAACTGTCCTATAGCAACTTGCGCCGGCTCAACGCGTCGGCCCATGCGGGCCATGGCCTAAATCCGTGTCCGGTCCCGTCCCTGCAAGAAACCTTGGCCCTCTTTGACCGGTTCCGCGATGATGGCTTATTTGATCTCGAGCTAAAGGTCTACGAAGGGGACGGTCACGCGCTCGTCGACGCCGCCCTGTGCACGCTGGAACAATTTCCTCGTGTTGAGCGCCAAGTCCTGTTCACCTCCTTCGACCCCGACTGCCTATCTCATCTTCAGACCGCCCATCCGAAGGCAGTCGTGGGGCTGTTGGCAGACGGGCCGGACACCGTACCCTGGCGATTAGCCAGGGATCGCGGATTTTCCACCGTGTTATTGAATCACCAAGGCGTCGACGAGCACGTGCTAGCCACCTGTCGAAGGGAAGGCCTGGCCGTGGGTGTGTGGACCGTGGATGATGCCCGGGAGATGCAAAAGTTTGTGAACGCTCATGTGGATATTTTGATCACCAATATGCCGGATGTGGCTTTGGGCGTCCTGTCCTCCCCCTAATTTCGGAGCGGGAGACAGCATGCCCCCCTTCCGGCCAATGGATCCTGGCCCGGCAATGGTGCAGCGGTTCTGTTAACATGCATCCCCAGATAAGTTCAAGACCCCGTCAAAGTCCCTGAAGGGCCCAGGGCGCAATTTATCGTTCCAGCTTATGGACTTTTGGCCACGTTTTCCTCGTAGACCTCTCGGGCCAGGAACGCAATCGCGGCAGCGTATGACGCCAAGGCCCTGGGGAAGACTGCCTCGTCGGAACGCGCGAAGATCGCCTGATCTACGTCATCAGACCGCCGCCAGGCGGAGACTGGCCGAATGAACGCCCCGTTTATCACGGCCCATCCATTCGGCCAGTGCTAAAGGGGATCCTTGCGAAAACGGCCAACGAAATCGAAACTGGTCTTGGCCAAATAGCTTCTAGACTTACCAGACCGTCAGCTTGCATCGGGACTTTTTGATCACCGAGTAAATGCTTTCTCCACGGCTCTTTCCAACTCTCCTGGTGTCGGCTTCGCATAACGCCGGGTGACGTTGACATCGGCATGGCCTACGAGTTCTGCAACCGTCGCGATATCCACGCCCGCTCCGACCAACTCTCGCCAGTAGGTGTGACGCAGTCAATGCGGATGCACGCCGAATTTCTCTAAGATCCGCTGTACCGCGCGGGAGGAAATCCTGCTCCGATAATTGGACAGGAACAGGACCGGATGATCGTCGGTTCGCGACGCCAGGTACTGACGCAGTTCGAGACGGGCCTCGATGGGCAATGGAACCGTCCGGGGAACGTTCCCTTTCCCTTTTCTCACGCGAATCGACCCGCTCCGCTCCTCCATGACCACATCGTCTCGGTCCAGTGCACCATTTCGGAAACTCGAAGCCCGCTATCAAGGGATGCGCAAATGATCGCGATAGCCTGCTGCTTCTGTGTCCGTTCGACTTCACGCAGGACTCGATCTCGCTCAAGGGACTTCGGGGCGATGGATCGGGATTTCCGAACCGCTGGCCGACGAATGTTTCGTACGGCATGCTGAGTGATCCCCGGATTTTACCGATTCCTTGGCGGAACTGTTGCCAGTGAGGCGTTTTGCGCCTGAAATGCTGCCGCGATCGCGGCAGCATGCGACCATTAGAGTGCTCACAGCGAATATGGAGAAATTTTGCGCTTGGTCCCCCCAGGAGTTGCCCCTGGTGCCTCCCGCGCAAATCGCAAACAGGGCACGCTCCCGCTGCCCCAGCTGATTGGCAATTTGCGCCAGGATCTGCTCTCGGCTAGGTTCCTGAAGGCGCTGACCGTCCCCGAGGTTACGTGGGCATCGGTACTTCTTGCAAGGCCGGGATCGTTTCGCGAAAGGCCTCCAGGCTCCCCACGATCGTCCGCCAAACCACGTCGTGATGTTTGAGTCCCCATTCACCCAGGCGCCATAACGCATGCGTCCGTTGGGGATCCGTGATGGTCAATCCGATTTCCGCATCGCCTCATCGGTCGATCGCGCCTAACCCCACCGCGTTAGCGATCTTCGGCGTGTGCGATCGGGATGCGCCGAAAGATCCCGTAGAGCGTGAGGTCGTAGACGATTTTGAGAGCGCCGGCAATCAAAAAGGGCAGCCCGGCGGCCGGCAAGGCCAACAGGGCCCCGGAGAGCAGGGGTGCGGCCGCGGTCCCATAATGGCGGACACCGTTGGTCCACGATGCCATATACGCACGGTCACGCGGCCCGACGATCGCCATCGTATAGGCCTGGCGCGTGGGCACATCCATCTGCGACAGGAGATGGCGCAGTAATAATACCGTAACCGCCAACCCGGCCGTCGGCATCAGCGGCACCAGGACCAGCAACAGATTGGACGGGAGGTGCGTGAAGACCATGGTATTGAGCAACCCGAACCGCGCTGCCAGACGCTCAGCGCCTAACGACGACAGCCCCGACAAGAGATTGGTGCCGAAAAAGATCCCGCCCAATTGCGCCAGGTTAAGCCCAAATCGGGCGTGGAACCAGGCGGCCAAGAGACCCTGGACAATGAATCCGGCACCGAGGGCATCCAGCGTAAACAGCCCCGAGAGCGTATACACAAATCGGCGAACGGAGTGCGATGGGGTATACGCGAGGGGCGCGTGGGCACCGGACTCTTGCCGCATCGGCACCTCCACCGTCGACGGCAACCGGGCGTAGAGAATGACCTGAATCAGCCCAATCGCGCCGTAGCCCACGATCACCCCATGGAATAGCTCGACGGATCCGCGGCCCCCCCCGACCAACCCCAACACGCCGACCAGCAGGGCGCCGAGCGCCGTCGATGTGTACCCGATGAGGTTAAACCACGCATAGGCGCGCACCCGCGTCCGGCCGGCATACACCTGGGCCAGGGCCGCCTGCTCTACCGCGAGAAACGGGCCCACTTCTTTGCCGTTGGGACTGAGGGATCCCACTAGCGCCACGATCACGAGGACGACAAGATGGCTGGAGTACAGCAACGGCGTCGTGACGACCCACAACCCGCTGGCAATGAACAGGATGCGTCGACGCCCCACCCGATCGAGGAGACGCCCCAACAGCATGGCCAGCGTTGCGGACCCCGCCAGGGCGATGGTGAACAGCAGGCCGATGGCGGGAAGCGAGAGGCCCGCCGCCCGCCACTCGATCGGCAACACGATGGCCATGGCGCCAAACGCAATCTCCCGCAGCGCCCGGGCCGTGATGAGGCGGCCGACGACGCCCAACTCCGGCCGCAGGGTGCCCCTCATGCCCGGGATCCCTCTGCATCCGAGGCTTCGCGGTAGACCGCCACGTGCCCTGTCTGCGGCAAAAACACGTAGAGACGCTGCCGGACCGCGTCAAACGTCAGCGTGTGCGCCCCGGGTTCGGTGGGGATCTCCTCGATCACCCGATAGGAGGTCGTATCCACCACCTGCACGCAGCCGGGGTCCCCGATGCCGACGTACAGCAATCCGCGGGGCTCATTGAGCCAGACCACATCCGGTGGTCCGGCGAGCGAAGTGGTCGCGACCACCGTCCCGCTGGCCAACGCCAACACCACCAATTGGGCCGCATCGCAGGCCACGAAAAGCCGGTCCTGCGCGGGATCAAGCGCCAAGCCATGCGGCCCTGATATCTTCGTGGGCAGCGCCGCCACGGGAGTCAGGTCGCTCCCAGACAATCCCTGCACGAGGGCGGGCGCTTGCATATTGACCCAGTAGCAGTCACGGGCCGGATCATAGACGCACCAGCGCGGCCGTCCGGGCAACGTGGCCGTGGCCACCGTCCGACCCCTGGCGGGATCGATACAGCGGGCGTCCTGCGTGGCGACATCCGCGACCAGCGCACGCTGGCGGGTGGGATCCCAGGCGAGCCCATTCGGTTTGGGCCCCACCGAGACCGTCCTTTGCAGGACCCCCGTGGTCGCATCCAAGACGAGGAGTTGTCCCGCACCCCGAGCGGCGACCAGCATCCATTGCGGCTCCGGGGCATAGAGCACACCGCTGCCGGCGACGCATCCGGGGATCGATTGGATGCGGGTGACGGTGACGCCGTCAATATGCTCGATGCAGTCCTGGGCGGTATGCGCCACGAAGACCTGGCCGGTGGTCAGGCACACATCAGCGTGATCAAAGGCGCCCGGTTCCTCGACGCTCACATCCCCTATTCGCCATAACATCCCGTTCCCCTCTCTCCTCTCGGTGGGTTGCCGTTGAAAGTAGTCGTAGAGCGCGTCATACAGGGGGGCTCTCTCCAGCTTACGATGATCATCCCGTCCGAACAGATCCTGAAACCCTTTGGCAATGGCTTTCAGGCCGGGGCCGAGCGGGGAGTCATCGAGGTCGCTGTCCACATCCGCCGCATGCCCCACCTGGGCCAGTGCCGCGAGCCCCGGATCCCCACCTAAGTCATTATCGACTCAAACGAGCAACGGCCATCCACATGGCCGAGTTCCACATCGGGGGAGGCCCCTGCCTGCTCAGCCACGGTCATTACCTCTGCCGCAGCAACGAACACACATTCCGCTTGGGGGTCGATAAACCGCTTGATCCGCCACGGGTAGGCGACCCGACCCACGTTGGCGTTTTCCCGCGCAATCCATGATGTAACCACAGTTACATCATACCCGAGCTCGTGATCCGCCGTCAAGACCTGTGGGCGGGCATCAGCGATAACAATGCGCTCAATGAATCCGCGAGGAGCTCCATGCTATCATGGAAATAGCCGAGATGGGAGCGTAGAGGAGGGGTCGTCGTGCGCCAATGGGTCTTGCTGCACTATCGGGTGCCGCCGACGCCCAGCGCGCGAAGAGTCTACGTCTGGCGCAAATTGAAAACCCTGGGGGCGCTCTTGTTGCACGATTCGGTGTGGGTGCTGCCGGATACGGCGTGGACCGCCGAACAGTTTCAGTGGCTCGCCGCCGAAATCACGGAACTGCACGGCGACGCGATGCTGTGGCAGGCCCACTTGACGCTGCCGGGTCAGGAGGAGACCCTGATCCACCGATTCCTCGCGGCCAGTGAAGCGGAATACCAGCCGATCTGGCAAGCCCTACAGCACGAGGCCCCCGACCGGTCGGCCTTGTCATGACAGTTTCAACAGGTGCGGAGCCGAGACTATTTTGCCTGTCCGCTCGGACAACAGATCTATGATGCGCTCAAACGCGCACGGGAGGAATGAGCCCCATGCAATGGGTCACCAGGGACCAGGTGGGCATCGACCGCATGGCCAGCGCGTGGCTGATCACCCGCTTTATCGATCGTGACGCGGAGTTTACGTTTATCGCCGAACGCTCCGGACCGCCAGCGCCGGGCGGCCCGGAGCCCTTTGACATTCCCGGGGCCCGTCTCTCCCATCGGCGCGGCCACTGCACCTTTTATACCATCCTGCGGGAGTACGATCTCCAGGATCCCCTCTTGGAACGCATCGCACGTCTTGTCGATGAGGCTGACACCATTCAGGACATATCCCTGGAACCCGCGGCCATTGGCATCGACTGGATTTGCCGTGGACTGCGCATGACCTGCCAGGACGATGCGGAGGCCTTGCAGCACGGTTACCGCATCTTCGAAAGCCTGTATGCATATCTCCAGCGTGAAGGGTAAGAGGAGCGACGATTCCCTGGGTCTCCATCCACGGCCCCGAAGACGATGGCCGGGTCAGGATGACCCCGTGCTTGGCGAGTTCTCCGGCCTCGGGCGCCACGTCCAACGACAGACCGGCGTTCATGACACATCCGTGGCGCGTCAGCGCGTGACTGATGATTCGTTGGGGTCGGGCTCCATTGCCTGCGGATGAACGTCAACCGCTCTGCAGCGAAAATCCTCGGGCATGGCCAGGCCCCCATAAAGTAGGTAAGTTTGACGAAAACCCCGAAATGTCAAACAAACGAAACAAGACTGCGAGCTCAAGGCGTTCCGCCGGCTCGCTAAGCGCCTGAAAGAGTGGTTTCCCAAGCGCCGGTTGGTGCTCGTGATGGACGGGCTGTACCCGTCGGGGCCCGTCTTTCAGCTCTGTCAGCGCAACCGGTGGGACTACATGATCATCCTGAAAGACGATTCGCTCAAGACCGTGTGGGAGGACGCGGAGGGACTCCGGAAGCTCGATAAGGAGGGAAACTTGCGCAAATCGCACCGATGGGGCGACCGGGACCAAAGCTTTTGGCGCCCGAGAACAGGACCGCGTCCATCGGGCGCGATACGCGCCCGAGAAGACTTCGCGGGTCGCGTAACCATCGTCGTACCGGGGTCCTCCCGCGCCGCTTCCGACGGATTCCGCGCGTATCCACGGGGTTGGGCAAGGATCCCGGGGCCCTCCTGACGCGTCTGGGTCGCTTCTTTTCCAGCGACAGCGGATGTTGTCCCATGACACCGGTCCCAAGGCTCCGGGGGATATAACCGCCTCCGAGGTACTGCGCTTTCCATATTTCTCCGAGGTGTTCTTCGGCGGGGGACATTCCCTCGGTCAACCTAGTGATCTTTCAATCAAGAAGAATCCGGACCTGACGGTCCGGATTCTTTGTTTCCATAACTACGCTCATACGTTCTATTATTTCTTCCCTCCAGAAGAGCCACACCCAAAGCCTTTGATGTTAAAGAACCCGTGTAGGTATAATTTGAACCGGGAATTTAGGATATCAACACACGTCGTTCCGCCCGTTGTGTTTGGTGGCACCAAACACCGCTTTTGGAACGATTTAAGACACGTCCATCGCCGTCGATAGTAAAAACTACATCCCCAGATAAGTCAGGTATGGCATCAGGGGAGGGAGGAAAACGACCATCCTGAGGTTATTTTCGACAGCCACGACCCGTCTCATCGGCAATAGTCCTCGTGATTTCAGGGCCCGAACCCCACCACCTGACTTAACCGATCATGTATGTAGTAAAATGCCAGGCACCCCGACACTCCCTGATCATTTTGGTGCGTGACAACGCTGGCAGACATGGTATACTCACACGTATTGAGATTCGTTCGATGTTCAGCGTGTCTTCACGGCGATGGAATCCGCCGCGGATCCTATCCGAAACTACCCGCTTCCGGGTTGATGACTCCTGATTGTGGACCGAGTGCGCCGTACGGCGCGCTCCCCCAGGTCAGAACCGAGTCGGAGGTGGGTTGTGAGTTTGTACCTGGCGCAAGCCTTGCAAGTGTTGTTTGTGTTGGCCTTTTCCCCGTTGCTGCGAGGGATCATGGAGCGCTACCGAGCCCGCTTAGCGGCTCGCCATGGTCCCCCGATATGGCAGCCATATCGTGATGTGCTCAAATGGTGGGGCAAGGAGACCGTGCGCAGCGACCAGGCGAGCGGGATTTCGGAGTGGGCCCCGGTAGCCTATTTTGTGGCTCCTCTGCTCGTCGCCATGTTGATTCCCGTGCTCCTCAATTTTCCTTTGCCGTTCGCCTGGATGGGCGATATGCTGGGCGGGGGTATGGTCCTGGCCGGTGGGGGGCTCGCGCTCCTTTTGGCGGCGCTGGACAGCGGCAGCGTCTACCCGGGGTTAGGGGTCAGCCGCATCCGCCTGATTGCCACCTTTACTGAACCGCTATCTTTGCTCTTAATCTTTATTGCCGCCTCAGCCGCCAATGCCACCATCCCCTTCGTCGTCAACGAAACCCTCGCGGCCCCCGCTTGGATTTTTTCGCCTTCGCATCTGCTGATCATAACCGGTTGGTTCCTCCTGCTGTTGGCGGAGACTGGCCGCATCCCCATCGATAATCCGTCGACGAGTCAAGAACTCTCCATGATTGACCCCGCGCGCACCTTCGAATCCAGCGGCCCCGACTTAGCCCTTTACGAATGGGGCGGGTGGATGAAATTCACCGTCTTGTCCATCATTTTGACCAACGTCCTCATCACGCCCTGGGGCCTGGCGAGCCACGCTACCGCGCTGGCCATTGTGCTCGCAGCCGTCCTGGTGGCCATTAAACTGAGCGCGTTGGGGATAATCCTCGTAAGCATTGAGGCCGGATTTGGCAAACTACGTCTCATGCGCAACGTCGATTTTCTCGTCGCGGCCACGGTGTTAGCGGCCGTAGGCGGGCTGGCGGCAGCGCTCGGCATATAACGGTTGGAGCCCAAGGAGGCATTGGATGACAGTCACGATTTTGTTCCGGATGCTGTTTGGCATACTCTGGTTGACAGCGGTTGGCCTCATGCTGGTCAAAAACTATCGGTCGGCGGCCACGCTGTACCGCATCCAAGCGTTGGCCGAAGCCCTTATCGCGGGTGGTCTGGCCGTAACCCGCGGCGCGCCCTGGATTTGGCTTAGCGTAGGCTTGGTGGTCGTGGTCAAAATCGCCCTGGTGCCCCGCCTAATCGCCCGCAACCGGCGCTTTCGCGGCGAGTATGGAGCCAAGGGCCCGCTCGGCATGGCATCTTTGCTCGTCCTCAGCCTGTTCTTCAGTGGTGGAGGGTTGATTTTGGGCCAGACCATGCCCGTCCATCCCACTCTGACGGGGCTCTTTTTGGCGGCCTTGTTCGCCGCATCCTTGCATCTTTCGTCGCGCTATGAACTTTGGAGCCTGACCTGGGCCCTGTTGAGCCTGGATACGGTGGCCGGCGCGGGCACCTTATTGCTCGGCTCCCGGCTGCCGGAGGCGACCGACGTCGGCATTAACCTGGCCAGTCTTGGCTTGGCGCTCGTCCTCTCGTATCTAGTCGTTCAGATCGAGCGGGTCAAGCGGAGCGCCGATATCCGCGATCTGGAGGAGCTGGTGGGATGATGACGCTCGCACTGTGGATTCCCGCGGGTCTGGCGCTGCTGGCGGCAGTAAGCGGATTGCTTCATCCCGGCCGGCATCAGGTCTGGCTGATTCGGATCGCCATCGCTTACCTGGCGGCTCTGCTGGTCACGCAAGGGCTCAATCTCTGGCATCCCGCGGATGCGCTCGCGGCGTGGTTCTTCGTCACCGTGGCCGTATTTTCCATCTTCGGCCTTTGGTATTCGGTCCCCTATTTGACCCGCGAGGCCGCAGCGCACGGATGGCCGGAAGGCCGCGTGCAAACGTATTACAGCCTGTTTTTCCTGTTCGTGGCCGCCCTCACGGCGGTTGCCCTGTGGACCAATTTTTTCTGGCTTTGGCTCGCGATCGAAGCGGCCACCCTGACCAGCGTCGTGCTCGTCGGCGTGCCCCAGACCGGCACGGCGCTGGAAGCAGCGTGGAAGTATGTGCTGGTCACCGAAGCGGGGGGATTCATGGCGCTCGTCGGCACGGTGATGGCGTTAACTGCTGTCCACTATCCGCTCTTCGCCTGGGGTTGGCAGCCCATCCGGGAAACCTCCATGACCTATCCCTGGGCGCTGATTGGATCTTATATGGCGCTTGCCGGCTACGGCGCAAAGGCCGGCCTGGTGCCGTTTCACACCTGGCTGCCCGACGCCCATAGCGAAGCCCCGGCCCCGGTTTCGGGCTTGCTTTCCGGACTAAAGCTCGCCGGCGCGCTGGTCATCGTCTATCGCTTGTTTGCCACCGTCGGCCGCGTCGTCCCTGTCGACTATCTCCACGACGCGCTGATTGCGCTCGGACTCGCTTCCTTGCTTCTGGCCGCGGCATTTCTCGTCTTTCAGCACGACCTCAAACGGCTTTTCGCTTATTCCAGTATTGAGCATATTGGACTCATCAGCCTGGGAATGGGATTTGGTGGCATTGCGCTGGTGGGCGCTGCGCTCCACATTTGGACCCACGCGGCCAGTAAGACGCTCCTTTTTCACAACGCCGGTACGGTCCGCCTTTTATATCACACCTCGAGCCATCGCGAGGGAGCCCGCGGCATTTTGCAGCGTACGCCGTGGACCGGCGCGCTGCTCGCCCTCGGATCCGCCGCTATCGTGGGATTGCCCCCGCTAGCCCCGTTTTGGAGCGAGTGGTTGATTCTCGCTGGCGGATTCCACGTTGGTGCTGACCGGCCTTTTGCCGTGATCGCGGCCGGTCTCCTGGTAGCTATTTTTGTCGCCATCGCTCGTAGCATCCCGCGCTGGTTGTTCACCCCCGGTCGCCGTGACCAACCTCCTGAGGCCGCGATTGCCGAACCGTCGGCCTTGATCGTGCCAGGACTCGTCTTGGCGCTGGTGGTGGTGGGAGGCGGCATCGCGATGCCGTTCGCGGCGCACCCCTTGTGGAATCAGTTAGTGCACCAGCTGGCTCTGGCTGGAACACACCGGCGAATCTGGTAACGTCAACAAACCCCGCAGCCGAGGCAGGCGGGGAAAACACCATGGTACCTCGGAAAAGACAGGAGGGAGCCACCATGTCGACTATCGTGACAGCCCCGCCAACGCAGGCCGTGCGGACCTATCCGACCGCAGCATCATGGCTCGAGGCCTGGAGTGCCTTGCGTGAGCACGGTTGGGAAACGGTTCTGCTCGACGCCGACGAAGAGGTCAACGCGGTGCTCATGCCACCGTCCGACGACCCGCAGCGGGAAAACCTGGTCACCTTGCGCCTAATCACCCAAGGACCCCATCGTGAGCGCAGAGATCCTCCCTCCGCGCGGGATATCCTGGAGACGCTGGATGCCGAGGCGCGCATCGCGGGGGAGCGTGCCGACTTGGGGTGGGCCGTCTCCGAGCCTCCGCCGGTCCGCGGCAAGGGGATCTTCGTCTATCCCCTCGGACCCGTGCGCGCCGACGTCGCGGAGTCGATGCTCTACCGGCTGGTGGTCATGGGGGATGAGATCGTTCAACTCAACCTGCGGCACCATTTTAAGCAGCGCCATATTCGGCAATTAGTGCTCGGGAGCACGGTGCTGGAGGCTATGCCGGTCATTGCCCGCTTTACCACCACCTCCAACGTGCATCACACCCTGGCCTTGGCGGCGGCAGCTGAGGCCGCGTGGGGCGTGGCTCCGCATCCCGACGCCGACGCCACTCGCGTCCTCTTGGCGGAACTTGAACGCGCGGTGAGCCATCTGGGCGACTTAGCCGCGCTCGCGGTGTCCACCGGTTTGACCGTCCCGCAGATGGAGTATCTGCACCTGAAAGAAGACCTGCTGCGTGTCAACGCCTCGCTGTTTGGCCATCGGTATCTCCGTGGGGTCGTTTGCCTAGGCGGCGTCAACTGGACCGCCTTGCCCTCTCACGCGGACCCCCTGCAGGCCACGGAGACCGTCGCCGAGATCTTGAAGGTAGCCTCCGGAATCGCGGCCCAACTCGAACGTACGCCGTCGTTCCTCGATCGGTTGCATGGTGCCGGCACCGTGCCCAAATCCGCCATCCACCAAATCCGCCCGGTCGGGCCGGTGGGCCGCGCGAGTGGCCGTACGTTCGATGTGCGTCAAAGGCTGGGGTATGCGGGCTACCCAGCGGATCTGCAGGTTCCTGTGCTGCCGCAGGCGGATGCCTACGCCCGCTTTAGGGTGCGCGTCGCCGAGCTCAACCAAAGCCTCGCGATCGTGTTGAGCCGTCTCGCAGCATGGGATCCCACGCGGCTTCGGCAGAAAACCCCAGCCGAAACCGCCTTCGCGGAGCCGCCCCGCTCCCCTGAAGGCCTCGGCGTGGTGGAAGCTCCGCGCGGCCTCTTGGCCTACCGGCTGGTGGTCGACGCCTCAAATGGGCGGATCCGCCACCTGGGGGTGGCGACGCCCTCGGCGCGAAATTGGCCCGTCGTGCCCGCGGCTGTCGCCAACGGTAATATTTTGCAGGATTTTCCCATCATCGATGCCAGCTTTGCGTTGTCCGTGGCTGGCTGGGACGGCTAAGAGTCCTCTGGAGGTGTGCCCCCTGTACTACTGGAATTGGCTGCGCCACATCGTGCGGCTTCCGGAAACGACCAATTTTCCAACCGCTCCCGACCCCGCCGTGGCGGAAATGTCGGATCCGGCGGCGATCGAGATGGCCGCGCGACCTTCCGATCCCTTTCCCCGCCGTTCGATCGCGCTCCGCCATCTGGACGCGGGCTCCTGCAACGGCTGTGAGTCCGAGCTGAGCCTCTTATCTAGCCCGGACTACGACTTTACGCGCTATGGATTCAGCTTCACCCCCTCGCCCAAACACGCCGATATTCTCGTGATCACCGGCGTCATCACCGAGGCGATGGTGCCGATCATCCATAACGTGTTCGAACAAATGGCGGCGCCCAAGCGAGTGCTCGCGCTAGGCACCTGCGCAATCGACGGTGGGGTATTTGCCGGCGCGCCAGGGGTCGTGGGCTCCTTATCGGGGATCGTCCCGGTCACCGTGGCCGTGGCGGGCTGCCCGCCGTCCCCGGGTGATATCCTACGGGGTCTCCTGACCATTGCGGATCACCGCGACCCGCTGGCATCCCGGAAGGCGGTGAGCCGATGACGGGCGCCGTGTGGGTGTTGACTTGGCTAGGCTATCTGGGGGCCGTGCTGATGGGGGCCGGAGTCTTCGCCGCCGTGCGCCCCAACGCGGTTCGCAGCTGGCTCAACGGGGCCATGGCGGTCGGCTCGACCGCGCTCATCGTCATGACGTGGTCGCTCAACCTGCATGCAACCAGCCGCCTCGCCCTGCCCCTGCCCTGGCCCGCCTTGATTGCGGCGCCGATCCCGCTGGCTGCCCTATGGGCGCCGGTGGCCGGGGTGCTGTTCTGGACGGCCACCCTGCTGACGCTTAACCATCCCGCACCGCATCGCATCCACTATGCCTTGCTGCCGTTGGTCGCAGGCGTGGGAATTTTCTTGTGGAGCGGAGACGGGCTGCTGCTGCTGATGAGCTGGGAGTTTATTTCCGCGGCGACCTATCTTGGCTTGGTCACCACGCGCCGATCCCGGCCGGTCTGGAATGCGGGATGGGCTCTGCTCGCGCTGTCCGAGGTTGGCGGCATGTTGTTGCTGATCGCCCTGGTTTGGTTGATTCCCGGCGGCGGGTCAATCTTGCACGACAGTTGGCCAGTCTTGACCGCGCGCGCTGCAGAGTTGCCGCCGGCAGTGCTCGATCTGGTGATGATCCTCGCGCTGGTCGCGTTCGGGGTGAAAGCCGGATTGTTTCCGGTGATGATCTGGATGCCGCTCGCCGAACCCGAGGCCCCAGGGGTGGTGGCCGGAATTTTTTCCGGCCTGCTGACCGCGCTCGCCATCAGCGGCATTCTGGCCATCGCCCAGGTTACCGATGCGGGGATGGCCTTTGGCATCGTGCTGTTGACCTTGGGAGTGCTGGGCGCGGTCAGCGGTGCCCTCTATAGCGTGATTTCGCGTCACGTCAAGCGAATTTTGGCCTATTCCACCTTGGAAATCCTTGGCCTCGTCTTTGCCGGCTTGGGCATCTGGCGCATTGAGTCGATCGTAGCGCCGGCTAACGTCGCCTCCAGCTTGGCCCTGGATGCGGCCATCGTGCTGCTTTTCGTCCATGCCGGTGCCAAATTCGTGCTCTTCGCCATCACCGATTATTCAGGACAGTGGAGTCATACCCTCGACGGGTTAGGTGGACTCATCCACCGCTCGCGCGAAATCGGAGGATTCGCCCTGCTGGCCACGCTGACGCTAGCCGCATTTCCTCCCTTGGGAGGCTTCGTTGGGGAGTGGCTGTTGCTAGAAAGCGTGTTAAAGCCGCTTGGGCAATTCCCCGATGCGGCGGTCCACGCGGGCCTGATGGCCGCCGGAGGATTGATCGCGCTCACCGCGGGGATCGGCGTTGCCGCCTATTTACGCTGGTTCGGATTTATCTTTTTGGGGACCCACCGCAGCGCACGCACCGCGGAGCTTCAACCCCCGGTCCCAAAGTATCTGCTGACCCTGGGTTTGCCGTTGGCGACGGTCTTCCTGGCGGGTCCCGGAATTCCCTGGTTCCTGCCCTGGCTTAACGGAAACCTCCGGGGCCTCCTGTCCTCTCCCGCCTTCGTCGTCGCCCCAACCCGGATCCAACCGTCCGCCGCAGCCCCCCTGGTTGCCATCGGAGCGAACCTGGTGCCATCGCCTGGCGCTGCCGGTACCGTATTTTTCCCACAAGCGTTTACCGTCGGCGATCCCTATGTTCTCTTCTGGATGGGCCTGGCACTCGTCTTGATGGTTGCGGGCGCGCGTTCGCTGATCCGCCGTCGGCGGGGGATCCGCCGAGTTCCCCCCTGGAACGGAGGGGCTGAAACGTTTTCCGCTCGCACCAGCTGGTCGGCCGAAGGGTTTGCTCACCCGATTCGATTGGCCTTTGCCGGCTTTTACGGTCTGCGCCGCGATCGCACCGACGGCGACGGGGCGCGCTTTTATCGCCACACCATCGTCTACCGGCTGGAAGAGCAATTGTATCGGCCGCTTATCGTCTTGGCCGTATGGGGAGCGCGACAGATCCGTCGAGTGCAGTCGGGGCGGGCCACCCAGTACGTGGCCTACGTATGGATTTTTGTGCTGATCGGAATCCTGATTGCCGTAATTCGTTAGGGGTTTGGGCAAAGGCCGCGAAGCCGCAAGCGTCCGTCAGTCCCGGGCTGTCCGGGGGCGGGCCGGTCTCGCCGCCGCCGCCCCCGGCATGCTCGAAAGGCCAGGCATGCTCCCAAGGGATGAGGAAGTACTAATCGGAGCCGTTCTGAGGGGCCTATCCAAAAGGGATCCTCACTGACAAGTCACAGCTTCTTCGCGCCATTGACCGGTTGCCTCCAAGCCTTGGGGGAGATCCTGGGGATTGTCCATCCTGCTTTGGGGTATACGCGGATATAGCGTCTACTGACGCGAATTCTACCGGCGGTTGTCCTCGTGCTCTTGGGTAGGCGTGAGGATTCCCAGGATCCCCCCAAAGAACGGAGAACGCGTGCGCATAGGCTTTCGACCCCACGATTTCCTCTCCAGCGGGAAGCGTTGACAGAGCTGAACCGCCCAGATCCGCTCCGATATCGGTTCGCCAGCCAGTCGTGCCCTCTGGACCGCTTGGCTCCTCGCTTTGTCTCTAGCGGTCTGTCTGGAAATACCATCCCTTACGGTTTTTGACCTTCTTCTTGGTCTTTTTGGCCGCGCTGCGCTTGCCGGGAAACGTGCGCGTGAGCCGCTGATTGGCGGCTTGCAGACTGAATCCTGTAAACTCATAACGCTGCCACGCCCAACGCCGAGTCTCCTGGTATTGTTCGTGGGAGGGATCGGCGATAATCTTTAAAAAATCAGCGTATCCCTCGGCGCCGCCCACGTCCTCGGGTGGGCACGCGCCGCTGCCGGCAAGAACGCGAGCACGAATTTCCGGATCCTCCGAGATTTCGGTGATGACGCCTTCGTGTTGCCAGTAATCCCCAAGGTCGTACACATACTGAAAGGTGCTGCCGACGTCCCAATCGGCCCACGACAGGTGGACGCGCGTGGCGTCAACATCCGGGTTGATCTCTTCAAAATCCTCGGTCGGAATGCCGATCTGCAAGGGGCCGATCTGAAATTCATAGAGATGCGTGCCCTGCCAGCCCATGGCAAGTTGGATGACCTTATGCAACTGGTGAAAGGTATATCGTTTGGGCACCGTGAACTCACGATACACCGGTTCAGGGGTCTCCACAAGCCTCACGGTTATCACGTATCCGGTGCTAGTCGGCATGGAAAAGTTCCTCCTCAAATCGACACGGATTCTGCTTACCGAACCTACAAACCTTCTTCCATTGAGTTCTCGAATACCTTACACCCGGCTGTGCGACGGCGCCCCCCATTGCTCGGCAATCGACTCGTCGTCCCGCTCATTTGGACGCCAAATGTCCGCACTTTACTGGAAATGATTCCCCAGTCTTTGGTCCGATGATACCATAATCTTTCCCATGTGCACCCATCGACTCGGGTCGCCCGGCCAAGCCGGGCGCTTTATCATGTCGGACCTTGCACAGGCGGCAAGATGACACCGTGCGACGCAGCGGCTCGACGTCCGGCTGTTCGGACGTCGTCAGGGACGGGCCAAGGAGGGGCCGGACTTCCCGCCAGGATTCGTACGCGGTGGTCTGCGCGGCGAGATGCCCGGGACCGCCGCCGTTTCGGGTGCCCCTGTTCCCAGGAGGCGAGTTGGACTCCAAATCCGACTGGGGTGGGTTCGACTCCCACGGCACCCCCCCAGCATTGGAGAGGTCTGCGATGCACTACCCAAGCCGCTCCTGGTTATAAAAACCTATCATAATCACTTTCCGCTTTTCTCGGTCCCGAATGGGACCCGCAGACCTCACAAGATTCATCCCCATGCTGTGGGGTGAGGACGTCAATATCGCTGCCTGCAGTGAAATCCTCACGCAACACCGAGCCGAACAGCGCCAAGCGTGCCACACCGTATTGGCGACACACGGCCGCCACGGCATCAAGTCGCAGGTCAATCGGTACTGTTTGAGCCACATCACATCCCTCCTTAAGTGTCGAGGGGGTGTTCGGCGCTGAACACTCATTGCAGTGGTCTATGATCAGCCGTGATACCGTTCTGATGGACGTATCCAAAACTGATCATTGTTAAGTAAATGATCAATCTGTTGCCACCTTCTGGTTCATCGCGCCACGGCTTCTCAGGGTCTCCAGGACCGGTTGTCCCCATGCTGTCGGGCCATGGTGGGGATTCCCTTCTACCGGCGGTTGTCCCCATGCTGTCGGGCCATGGTGGGGATTCCCTTCTACCGGCGGTTGTCCCCATGCTGTCGGGCCATGGTGGGGATTCCCTTCTACCGGCGGTTGTCCCCATGCTGTCGGGCCATGGTGG
>JAJZZH010000184.1 GCA_021797675.1 Bacillota bacterium
TCGTGCCCTAAATAGGCAAAATTGGGCGCATAGCCATCGACCCCCTTATACGTGCGCGAGACGCCTTGCTTCTTGGTCTTGCTGTTGTCCATGGGAGATACATCGACATCTAACGGCACATATTGCTGCTTCCCGATGGTAATCGGTTGAATCTGAGCATATTGGTGCAACAGGGCGTCCGAACTCTCGTTCATCGCTTGCCCCCACTGGGCGGTCGGCTCGGCGGCTGCCGCTTGGTCCAGCCGTTGCCGGAGGGTTGCACTGGAGGGGACCAGCTCGATTTCCAAGGCCATCTCAAAAAAGGGATCCTGTCACACCGCTTCAATGTGATCATAATGGTTGTCGCCTTGGGCTAACAGCTCCAAATACGACAGCACGACCTCGGCATGGGAAATGTCGGGCGCTTGCGCCTCGGGGACTGTCGACGCCAGCAATCGGTTGATTAACGGCAAGTGGCGCAGGATCTACCCAAAGATGGGCAGTCCGCCGTGGCCGGTCAGCACTTCATTCGTGGATTTAAACTGGAACGCCATGGGTTATCCCTATCCTGCTCGATCCCTGATTTTGGGTTCACTCCTATCATGCGGGATCGCGCCGCAAAAATCCAGTACTTTTTTGGAACGGACCACCAGCAACCGGGGCCACATCCAATGGGTGCGGTTCACAAAGTCCAAGGAATGGCGTAATGACGCCATTGTTGCAGCTATTATTGCGTCCCTGTCACGGATTCAGGAGATTGTAATCAAGGGTCGCAACGAGGGTGGGGCCATCCAACATATCGGGCACTAAACTGCCCGTCTGTACAGATCGGCTTACTGCGTGTACGCCCCCGAAGGCGCATCAAGCCCCAGGCACAGAAATATAGAGCTGACCCGCCAGCCAAAATAGGCTGTGAGGCTGTGTTAGACGTCTACTTACGGCGGATCCTGTTCTGTTTGCGAAGTTTTGCCGTAGAGCGCTTTCCCCAGCGGGGACTGGCACCCAGGTAGGCTCGTTGCTTTGCCCCTTAAAGCGGCGCCACCGGGTGTGGGCAACATCAAATACCAAGTCGAGGTCGCGCCTTTCGACGGTGAGAACGTAGACACTTCGCAGAACGTCCACGGTTTCGGCGGTCACCCGAAAAACGATTCGGAGACCAGCCCTTCGCAGTTTGATTGCCTTACATCAGTGTAGCTTAGTGGAGTACTTGTTTTGGCAGAGGCTTACCGATTTCGTCGGCTCGTGTCTCAAGCCTTTCCAATGCCTTGTCCACATTGCCAACGACTGATTTATCGAGGCATTGATACTCGTGGACCGCATCTGGATCGAACCGACCGTCGCTCACTCATTGGGATCCGAACGTCTCACCTGGCGCCATGGTATAGCAACATCAGGACTCTTCTGCAAGCGCTCAATGCGTTCCTCTAAGACGCCTGCTTCATGAATTTGCTCAAGTTCTAACAATCGGCCCACCAACTGCTCGTATTGGGCGTACCCCAGAATGACCGTGTCGAGCCGGCCGTTGTCCATGATCACCAGTGGCTCTTTTTGGGCGTGCACCCGGATCTGGCCGAAATGCCGAGTGGCAAACGATGATGTAATGAGTTGATCACGGGTGAAACGAGGCTTGTGCATGGTTTGTTCAGACACCTCCAACACCATCCTTTCTGTAGGGTAGCCGCTCCGTCACTTCGTTATACACACGATCATACGTAAAGTGTGACGCTAAACCGTTCGGAAATGAAGATCTTTGGTGGCGTCGACCCCGCGCCTGAATGCTACTGACTACTTTGCGACGACAATTTCCCCGCGAACCGGCCTAACAGACCCCGGTGTATCACGACATACCTCGTTGGTGCTTCAGAGCTGATTAAGGACTACCATCCCGGACGGCTGGTTCAACCATGTTTTGCACAATACGGCACCCGCGCTTCGAAGAGAATTCCATCCCATATTGCACAAAATGACCCAGATCCACCCGACACGTCTATCCCTCATTCCACCACCTTTTGCAAATAGCCCGAAAAACATCCCATCTCGGTGCTGAGGCCAATCACCTAGCAAAGTGGTGTAACACATCGTGCATCCCTCAACTCCTTTCAGGGAAACGATTGCGGCCGATTAGGCGTCCGTAAGCAGAAAACTTCTGCTGGGTTCGAGGATTTCTCAGGCCTCGAAGTTCGCGGCTAGCCCGCCCTGACTTGAACGGCATCCCCGCCAAAACAGCATCCTCATGACGCTGGCATCCCTATTAGGGCCTTTCGGTTGGCGGGCAGCGGGGATTTGACCTTCGTTCGGCCGGCCCGGGCGGGACGTGGGCGGGCTAGAACCACCGCGCTAGGAGCGGGATTCCCGAAACGGGACGCCCTAAGGGTTGCCAGGGCGGAGACGATCGCTGACGCCTATCCCCGAATTGCGCCAAGGATGGTATGCTGACAGCGTATGCGATAGGTCGACGCGATCGGTCGTGGTCGACGAACGTTGGATCAACGTGGTGAACGGAGAAAGGAGTCAGTCGTGGCCTCAACGAGTTCAGGAGCGTGCCGGAAATGTCAGCGAGTCATCGCCAAGACCCAGATGACCCGCCACTTAAAGCGGTGCTTGGGTCCAGCCGAATCCAACGGCCAGTATTTGATTCTGGCCGACATGCCCGGGTCCCCGTATTGGGCCTATTTCACGGCGCCAAGAAACGTGACTTTGGATAGAATTGACGACGTCCTGCGCCGCATGTGGGTCGAATGCTGTCAGCATTTAAGCGCGTTTTTTGTGAACAATGTGCGCTTTGTCAGTGACCCCGAGCCGACGTCTTCCTCGGCTTTCGGTGGGCTATTTGCTACCCGCCACGTTGAACGGCCCCTGTCGGTGACCCTGAAACAGGCGTTGCGGGAGGGTTCCGAGTTTAGGTATGAATATGACTTTGGTTCGACCACGGAGTTAAGGATCCGCGTGCTGGACGACCAGATGGCGGGGATCAAGGGCGATGTCGCGGTAGCCGCCCGCAACGAGGCTCCGGAGGTGGCGTGTGCCACGTGTGGTCAGCCGGCAACGGCGTTAGATGTGCAAGACTGGGAACCCGTGCCGTACTGCGAAACGTGTCTAGGGTCGATGGAAGAGATGTGGCTCCCCTTGATTAACTCTCCGAGAACGGGGGTGTGTGGGTACGAGGGGCCTTCGGTGGAACCCTGACGGGTGGGCCTGTTGGCACTTCCTGGGGACCCAACACGGCAATGATCGCCTGGATTTTGGTAGGCACGGATCCGATGGCCTCCCTCTCATCATGGGATCGCGGAACGGCGAAGGGGGTCTCGTTGAAGGGCAAGAATTTTCGGACTCTTGCCCAAAGACTGCTGCGTGACCTCCGATCGTGAATGGATGTATCCTTTATTGACCCGTCCCGCTTCCGCGGGACGGTCTATCGCGCTGCCCATTGGCAAACCGTGGGCCTGACCCTCGGCTTTGGGCGCCACCAGGGAACCTATGTGTGGCATGGTTAGGTCAAACACGTTGCGGTGCGGCCGTCGGTGCCGCAGGCGCGGGCGTGGCTCACCGCCGTGTGG
>JAJZZH010000203.1 GCA_021797675.1 Bacillota bacterium
AAATGCCAGTGGGCCATCACGCGCAACCAGGTCGGAGTCTCGCGGGGAGGCGTACCCAATAGGTGCTGTAATGCCCACTCTGCTCCGTGCCATCCTTGGCCCACCCGGTCTCGAATGGCGGTCTCATCGGTGGTTCGCCGAACGAGCCACATACCGGTCTCGCCGCCCCTGACCTCCTCAGGATTCCAATTTCGCCACGGCAAGTGGACGACCGCCCCCAAGAGCTCTTGCGTGGCCCGATCGGGGCGCAGTAGCCCATAGGTGATGCCGTATTGAATATCCCGCCCCTCTGCCCACGCCTGCTGTAAGACCGCCCGATAGAACGGATCGGACCTTAACGTCACACGCACCAGCTCCCACTGTGATCACACGACTACGCGAAATTCCGGTTGAGGACTTATATAATATCACGCATAGCAGAAAGTCCGAATGTTCCCCATCAAATCGCAAAACATATTCTTGGGCGAACTTCTCCCAGGCTCAAGCCAACAGACGGGTTGCACCTTCCCAAACTCCCTGGCCAGACCACCCATGGGTCACTTGACCGATAGGCCTAACCCCATCAAGTCATCGCATGATGTACACCCCCGTTAGTCTGCATCACGTGGTTTGTTAGAAAGGGACTAGAGACCCTCAAACCGTTTTCGCAGCGCCACAATCTCGGTCCCGTCGATGCGTCGAAATAACAGGTCCGGGACGCGGAACTCCTGCTCGGGTCTATAGCTTTCCAGATCAATGGTTACAAGCCACTTCTGGCGTTCACGGTCGTTCACCTGGAGCGCATCCAATACCGTGCCAGCCGCGAAGGGAATGATGGGGTCGGCCGCCATCGCGAAATAAGCGATCAGATTGATGGCGGTTCGCAGGATGACCGCCGCCTCATCGCGTTGGGTTTTGAGGAGATTCCACGGGGCTCGCCGATCCAGGTACACGTTCCCGGTCGCCCACAGTTCGCGGAGAACCTGCACCGCCTTGCGAAACTCTTGATGACGGAGATGCTCGCGATATCCCCCCGTAAGCCGCTGACAATCGTCTTGTAGCCGTTGCTCAGCATCTCCGGGCGCCCCACCCTCAGGCACGACATGGCCAAAGTGAGCCTCGATCAGTTTGAGTGTGCGATTGACGAAGTTCCCGAAGGTGCCCACCAGATCCTTGTTCACCGCCTGCGCAAACAGCTCCCAGGTGAAACGGCTATCGTCTGATTCCGGGGCGTTGGCCAAGAGAAAATATCGCCAATAGTCCGCAGGAAATAGCGCCAACGCGTCGTCGAGGAAAATGCCTCGCTTTTGGCTCGTCGAAAATTTTCCGCCGTAATAGGTAAGCCAGTTAAAGCTTTTGATTTGTCGGGCCATGGTCCACGGTTCCCGCGTGCCCAAAACCATGCCGGGAAAGAACACCGTGTGAAACGGAACGTTGTCCTTTGCCATGAACTGGCTATAGGTCACATCGGACGCATCCCACCACCACGCCCGCCAGTCACGCTCGTGGGGAGCTTGATCGCTCCATTCTTTGGTCGCTCCGATATAGCCAATGGGCGCATCAAACCACACGTAGAACACCTTGTTCTCGAATCCTGCTCGGGGGACTGGCACGCCCCATGGGAGATCCCGCGTCACGCACCGCTCGCTTAGCCCTTCATCCAGCCACTTCAGAGCAATCGACCGGGTAAGCCGCGACCACTGATGGTGTTGGTCAACCCAGTCGCGGATAGGTCCGGCCAGCCCATCTAATCGTAGAAAGAGATGGTCGGTCTCCCGAACCTCCAAATCAGTGCTGCCCGAAATTGCCGACCGCGGTGCTACCAGGTCGGTCGGATCCAAGACCGCGGTGCAACTCTCGCATTGGTCTCCTCGTGCCGCCTGATACCCGCATTTGGGGCAAGTGCCCACGACATACCGATCTGGTAGAAAGCGGCCATCCTCCGCGGAGTAAATCTGCCGAATCGGGCGCTCGACCAGGTAACCGTGACGCATGAGCTGTTCATAAAAGTGCTGGGTCAATACCCGATTTGGAACGGACGATGTGCGACCAAAATGATCAAACGACAACCCGAATTGGGCATAGATAGACGATTGCGTACGATACATGGCGTCGCAGTACTCTTGCACGGATAGTTGCGCCTCCCGCGCCGACAACTCGGCGGGGGTTCCATGCTCATCGGTAGCACAAACAAAGAGCACCTCCTCCCCTTCATGACGTAAGAATCGGGCGTATACGTCGGCCGGCAGTAACGAACCCGCCAAGTTGCCGAGATGTTTAACGCCGTTGATATAGGGCAAAGCGCTGGTGATCAGGTATTTAGACACCGGAGTACCTCCTCAATGGAGATCAGAAAGCAAAAACGCGCCACGGGATGTTCCCACGGCGCGTCTTTAATGGATCAGGCTAAAGCGATCGGAGTCCGACCCGAAACCGTGAGCAACCCCCAGACGTTCGCATGCATCGCATCATCATGCGCATCGCCATAGGTGCTCACATCCCTTCTTGCCGAACTGTCATCACGATACCACAGTCACGAGATCCGTTCAATTGGCGCCGACTGTGCTTCAAGCTTCGCATGACCCGGCACCTACCCAGCTATCGGCGATACGTTGGCAACCCAATGCTAACGGACCGTTTACTTCTAGGCTCCGGAGACCCGAGCTCTGGGGTCTAATCTAACAGGAGCCCGCACATTCGTCACTGGGACCCGTTTACGGCACAAAATATCGTGGATATGCTTGGTGGCGGGCGTCTCCACTCGAAACCGCATACCGTGGGGTGATCTCTGATTTCTCATTGCCGAAAATGGATGACACGCCACCCGCGATGCGCCTAAAAGGCATGCAAGATACCGCGTATCGAAAGGCGTGGGTTGCGCAATTCCTGCTCTTTGTTTCCCTTTCCCGGCATGATGGCCGCTTGCCGGGTACATAGAAGGGGTTCTTAAAGCCCTTGTTCACCCACTCGCTCGCGGACGTCGTTGGTTTGGACGCACTATGCCACATATGTCAATCCACCACCAGTACGACCTGTCGTCGGCGGTTCAACTCCCAAAATCGAGACAATTTCCCCGTGCGCCTTCCCGTTGGGTTCGATTACGCCCACTTGGGCAACTCTTCCATCGACTTGGCAAGCCATGGATCGGGGTGGTCACAGCGTCTTGGGGGACGGGCAGGATAGGCCCGCCGCGGGTCCCGCCTCCAGGCTTCCCCTTCGGGCGGCATCGCTAGCCTGGACCCCGGCCCCGGTCGCGCCCATAGGTTTTTTTGCCCCCAAGGCGCGGGTTAGGGGCGGAGTGGGCTCTCGTTAGGCTCGCACCATGGCAATCGGGATGGCCCGTCCTCGACGCCACGCGACCGAGGTGGACTCCAGGCTGACGGCCAGCTGCGTCACCTCGCGGGCCTGGATCGCTATCCACTGGATCAGTTGGTTAATCCCTTGCTGATCGTTCGGCACGCGTTCGCGCGCCTGGACCTGGCCCTCAGCGGTCATCGCGCAGATCACGTGTTCGGCTTGGCTCACGTCGACCCCAATAAACAGGGTGGGTTT
>JAJZZH010000113.1 GCA_021797675.1 Bacillota bacterium
GGAACTCGTATTTCGCACCCCTGGACGACCCCCATGGACTGCCCTAGCCTCCGGGTGTTCCTGAAAGACTTTTTTTCAGATCCGGGGTGTGTCAATTGGGGAGAGTGTGAGGGCCGTAACGATCTACGGCGACGAAAAATAAAGCTGGACGGCGGAGAGTCCTTGAGCTATCCTTGTCTGGGAGGGATACCATGGATCATGGACAATCGGAGCGCAGGACGATACCTGAGGGGGCAACGGGCGAGAGCACCCGGGCCGAACGGCCCGCAGCTCCTTCCAAAATTCTGGCGTATCGGATGGGCTTTGCCGTCGCAGCCGCTGCCATGGCCGAACGCATCGGTCTCGTCGCTTATCTCAATACCCATCTGGACTGGGATGCCCGACAGTGCAAGGTGTCTCCTGGGACCCGGTTGCTCGCCTTGATTATCGCCATCATGGTGGATCCCCGCGCGTTGTACCGTTTGGAAGAGTTTTACCACGACCAGGATTGTGCCGTGCTGTTTGGGGCGGAGCGCCACGCCGCGGACTTCAATGATGATGCGATCGGGCGAGCGCTACTCAAATTGTTTGAATCACAATGTGGGCAAATCTATTCCGGGATCTGCCGGCAAGCCGTCGACCGACGGGCCTTGCCGGCGACCACGAGTGCCCACGTGGACACGACGAGTGTGACTTTCCAGGGAGCTTATGCCCATCCCGATGCGGGAGCACGCCCCTTACGGGGCTACAACAAGGACGGGCATCCCGAGTCGGTGCAACTCGTCACGGGCCTGGTCACCCGAGACGACGGGGTGCCGTGGAGCGTCGATGTGATGGACGGGAACACCAGTGATGCCACGTGGACGGCTATGGTCTTCCAACAAATGGGCCTGACGCTGCCGGATGTATTGCGGGCGCAGGTACTATTTGTCGCCGATTCGAAAATGGTCAGCGAGGCGACGGTGGAGGATTGCTGCGCCGCCAACATCGCGTTCGTGTCTCGGCTGCCGAATACATTCGGGTTAGAGCGCCAGACCAAAGAGACCGTGCGCACGGCGGGGCAATGGGATGCCGATCGGCCCGTCTCGGGCGACAGGCGTACAAGATATCGCGTGTGCGAAATCCCCGGAGTCATCGGCCAGGCCGCCGTGCGCTTCGTGGTCGTCCACTCGTCGGCCTTAGCGGCCAAAGCCCAGCATTGGGAAGAGACACAGACGGTGCGAGAAGCCCAGGCGTTGGATCAGCAGATCGCCCACTGGGGCCTGCAACGTTTCGCCTGTGCCGATGATGCCCAACACGCGTGGCAGACCTGGCAGGCGACCAAAGCGGTGGCGCAAGGCTTGTGGGCGATCGAGGGAACCATCCTCGAAGAGGATACCCCTGAAGGACCCCAATGGCGAGTGCAGGCGACGCGGGCAGAGACGCCCCGGGCAGACCGGATCGCCGCGGAACGGTTTCGCCGCAGCACGTTTATTCTCGTGTCGAATGATCCGCGCCGGTCGGCGCGGGACCTCCTCACCGCCTATAAACGGCAATACGTCAATGAACAAGATCATGCGATGGTCAAGGGCCCCCTGCAAGTGGTCCCGCTCTATTTGAAAGACACGAAGAAAATCACCGCCTATGTGTACTGTGTCTATCTTGCCTTGCTCCTCTGGCGGAGTATGCAAGCGGTCATGCGGCAGAATCAGGCCCGCCTCGGCTTCACTCTGCCCTATCCCAATGGAGCATTACAACCCGCTCCGACCACCAAACGGCTGAAGGAAATTCTCCATCCCATCCAAGTCATTCAGTGGCACGAGTCCACGGGAGAGATTCACCGTTATCGGAGTGACCTCAGTCTCGTCCAACGCCAAGCCCTCGTATTACTCGGCATGAATTCCGATCGTTTTACCCAAATTCCGTCCGGGTAAACCACCCAGTCCCATCATCAACACCCCTTCCCCCAGGGGTGGGTAGGTAAAGGGGAGCCTCGGGGCTTGGCCGTGTTGGCGAGTTTCCCTTGGGCGTCCCCCTCCCTGCAGAACCGGACGTGCGGAATTACCGCATCCGGCTCCCCGATTATCTTGCCATCATGCGGTGCGGACGCAGCTTGGCGGGAGGAACCCAAAACCAGCGTTGGCTAAAATACCAGCCTTTCCCCCGATGACCACGTTGGCTGCGTCGCCGCAACACCTGAATCCACGCATACTGCACCTGAAGGCGAATCGTTTCCAATGCCGCAGAGCAGCCCGACAACCCAAAATATCCGTAATAGCCACGCAGAGCGCGACTCAGATATTGCTGCTGGGCCAGCACGCTCGCGTGCATCAGCCGATGCAATGTGGATTTGATCTGCAGGAGGAATTTGTGACGGCTCTTGGGGGTAGGGCGCCGTTGAAGGCGCCACACTCCGGAGCGCGTGCGCGCTCCAAAGTGCCGGAACCCGAGAAAGTCAAATCGCTCGGATGGGAGCCCGCGGTTCTCTGCGGCACGCCAAGCCCGCCAACCAAACGGCATCAGGCGGGTCTTCTCTTCGGCCAGTTCGAGACCGAACTTGGCCAAGCGCGCCGGCAATGCCGCCGCGAAACGCTGTGCGTCCTCTTCGCGTGCGAACAAGACGAGGAAGCGAGTAGACCCGGGGATTTGCACCCCGAGTCCCTCTCAGAACCGGACGTGAGCCTCTCGGCTCATCCGGCTCCCCTATCTCACCGCAGGGAGAATCCCTTGTTGCCAATGAACGAAGAGTTTCGTGTCGCGTCGCGCAATCCCACCCAGCCAGTGCTCCGCCCGGCGGAGATGCCGCGCCAGTTTCTTGTATTTGCGCATGGCCCACCGGGCGAGCGCCCGGTTGAAGTGCCGAAGGACCGGATACAGCGCGGAAGGGTAAAACTTCCCATAGTACTGAATCCAGCCTCGCACCACCGGATTATATCGTTGGGCCAGGTCGTCAAGCGTGTGGTCGATTTTCAATTGCATCCGCCACTCGTGGATGGTCTGCCGCATAGCGGTGAGCGCTTTGTTGCTCACCGCCGGTGTAAAGTTGATGAAGAACTTGCCCCAGCGATTCTTCGAGCGCCGCGGGCGAAACGTGTACCCGAGAAAATCGAAACTCGTGATGGGATATCGTCCGCGGCGGTCGTCATCTTGGCAGTAGACGATGCGCGTCTTGGTCGGATGCAGCTCGAGTTTGCACTCGCGCATGCGGGTTGCCAGTTCCTGAAGGAGCTGGGCCGCCGCCGCTTGCGTCCGACAGTGCACGACCGCATCATCCGCGTACCGCTCGAAGGGCTTGTCCGCATGCCGCCGCGTCATCCACAGATCAAACGCATAGTGGAGAAACAGATTGGCCAGCACGGGACTAATGACGCCGCCTTGCGGCGTGCCTTGGGTGCGGGCCTCCAGGGTGCCATCGGCCCGTTGAAACGGGGCCGTGAGCCACCGCTCGATATACAAGAGCACCCACGGATTATCCGTGTGGGTGCGCACCGCTTTCATCAACAATGCGTGGTCGATATTGTCAAACAACCCTTTAATGTCAAACTCCAAGACCCAGTCATAGCGCCAGC
>JAJZZH010000201.1 GCA_021797675.1 Bacillota bacterium
GCCTCCTCACCTTGCTCTGGTGCGGCCGGGTGGACGCGGCCATCGCCTACCTGCGTGCCCTCGACCCCGAGAAGATCAAGCCCGGGCAGTCCGTTGAGATGCTGATCGGCTATTTCGAGCGCAACCGGGATTATATCCCTTGTTATGCCCTCCGCAAGCGACTGGGCCTTCGGAACTCGAGTAATCGCGGGGAGAAAGCCAACGATCTCTGCGTGGCCAAAACAACGGCAAAAACATCAGGGCATGAGCTGGTCGAAGGCGGGGTCGGTGGATCTTGCGAGTGTCGTCACGGCATCGCGCAACCAGCAACCGATACGGTGGAGCAGGACCCATCGTCTGGACTTCCAATGGGTCGCCTAACGCCGCTTCTCTGATCCAGTGCACCGTAAGGCGATGCTGTAATACACGAATTTGCTACCGATCGGAATCCGGTAACGGCTTGGCACGCTACCATTGCTTTCGCTCGCTAACGTAGTGAATTGCACAGGTCGGAAGTTTCCGATCGGTGCGACTCCCCCTGCGAGATTCCCCGCTGCTGGCTCTCTGCCAGGTTGGAAACGCTTCGCCGCCCGGGCCCGGCGATTTAGCGTGACGGCCCCTCTGCGCCACAAAATCGCGCGCGTCGTTTTTCAATCCGGGCCAGCACGCCGCATCACCGCAATCCTGGGCTGCACCGTCACCGCCACGCTCTTGAATTGAACCGCAGATTTCCCGGCTCGCCTGGGCCAACCCTCAGCGGCGCGCACGCCCTATGGCCCCCCTTGATCGCTCGGCCGCCATGGTCTAGCGGCTACGTGTGGGCAGGCTCGATCATGACCACGGCTCCTCCCCGCGGCGGCAGGACCAGGCGAAGTACCGTGTCAGGGGTGACGGTGTCTCGCGTACACACAGTCCGGTCCCCCTCCGGGCCGTCTTGGTACACCAAAGCCTGGTGCGGGCGGCGGGGCAAAAACGTTAAGGCCAGGGTCACCGTCCGTTCTCGGGTCTGCGCCGAGATCGCGCCCACAAACCACGCCGCATCCTTGCGTCGGGCGACCACCACCCATTGGCCGGGATAGCCTTCAATCAAGCGGCTTTCATCCCAGGTGGTCGGACAAGCCCGGAAAAATGCCACCGCATCTTCCCCATACGCCTCAAACCCCTCTACCCCTTCGGACCAATGCTGCAACGGCGACTCGAACACAACCGGCAGCGCCAATTGATGGGTTAGGGTGGTTGCGTGCCGGGCTTTCGAATAGGTTACCGGCGTATAGTCCATCGGCCCCACGGCGTTGCGGGTAAACGGCAGCGTGCAATTGTGCTCGGCGGTGGGCCCCTCGTGGTTGCGATAGTACTCGGCCCCGTAGACTCCCTCCCGGGTCAGCAAGTGCGGCCAGCGTCGCCGTTCTCCCGACGGCTTGGTGGCCCCGTGGTAGTTTAAGAGCAACTTCCGTTCCGCGGTCGTACGGGCGAGGGCGTCGTAAACGCGAATCTTCTCCTGGGAATCACTGTCGAAGAAATCCACCTTCACCCCTTGCACACCCAGGTCGGCCCACCGACCGAGGTTGTGCTCGCGGTCGTCATCGGTCAACACATCCCGGTGATGGGCCCAGACGAAAATCCCCACGTTTTTTGTGCGCGCGTACGCGATGAGCTGCTCGAGCCAGTCGATTTGCCAGCCGGCATCGCACAGGTAATATTCCCAGCCCATTTTGGCGGCGAAGTCCACGTACCGGGCCTGAACCTCATAGCGATCCTGCGCCTCTCCCGCCCACCAAGACCAATACACGCGGCCGGGACGAATCCATTCGGTGTCTAAGAGTTCCGAGGCGGGATTAAGATTTTCGATTAAGGTCGACTGAAAAATAACCGAAAGCTCCCGGCCCAGCATGACCACCCGCCACGGCGTAACGAACGGCCGCTCGGCGTCGACCGGGTTTGCCTGGTCGTCGGCCAGCGTCCATTCCAGCAGACCCGAACCGTCGTCGCGGCTCTTGACGTGGGAACCACAGTAATCACCGTAGACGGCGGCCTCGGTCAGCAATACCCAGGCCCGCTCGGGACGATGAAATAAGATGGGCAGGTTGTAGGCTCCCGTGAGCTTTCCCGACCGAGGCGGGTAAAAGCCTTCGTAGTTGGCGACCACGGATTGCGCCCAAGATCGCCAGGCCTCGGCGTCGGCCAAGCCAAATCCACTCGCCTCACCATATACGCGAATCCCGCCGCGGCCATCCATCGCGTAACGGTAGGCCACGCCGTCATCGTAGACCCGCACGGTCAGCTCCATCGCGTGCAGATGGCGACGGACCACCAACTTGAACTCGCTCGCATGATTCACGGCGGAGGCCGTTTTGCCGGCGATCATCGGGTAGCTCTCTTGGATGCTCCCCGTCGATTCGCGCACAAACTCTACGTCGCTCCGAAAATCGGCGACACTGGTCCATATCCCGAGCGGCGCCCAGTTGCTTATCACCTCTTCCCCGAGCCGGATGCGGTAGCTTAAGCGTCCTTCCGCCAGGCGCACTTCCGCGGTGGTTACCCGTCCCGGCGAGCGAACCTGCCATGGCCTGGCTGCTGATGATGGATTTTGCACGGTTTCCTCCTCCTGGGTTTGATCCCGACTGCGCGGTTTCGAAATTAGAGCACGGGTTCGCCCGCGATGAAGCGGTCGACATCGCCAATCCGCGCCTTCACCAAACGGGCTAGCTCCCCATCCGGGGAAAGCCCACACACGTCTTCCAATACGGCATCGACGCCCTCTTGCCGAAGCTTCGTCTGCAAGGCACGGGCCGCGGGATCGCTCGGCTCCGCATAGCGCAACCCCGCTGCGATGGCGAGCGCGAGGGCTCGCGGTACGATTCCTGCCGCCTGGCAAAGGCTGGCGGCCCCGACCAGGCGGTCGTGGGGGCCAAGCTTGCGCAGGGGATCGCGCACTTGCCGCTCCAACGGGTCGAGCAGATTAGGATCCGCATACTTGGCCAGCGCGCTCTCGGCAAACTGCCGCTGCTCGTCCTTCGGATACCCGTAGCGCCGGCAAACCGCCTCGCTGGTTTCGTTCAGCACCGCCTGCGCCACCGCCAGGACCCGCGGGTCCCGAGCAGCTTCGTGCAAATATCGGTACCCCAGCAACACGCCGAGAAAAGCCAGGGTGGCGCTGGCCGCGTTATAGGTGTAGAGCTTGCGGGATAGCGCGGTTTGAAAGTTCGGCAAGGGGCGAAGCCCGGCAACCTCCGGCAGCGGCGCCACCAGCGCATCGCGATCGATTTGGAGCTCCCAGTAGCTTTGGGCCTGTACGGTAAAGGGATCGCGGCGGGCCTGTTCCGCCGTAGGTTCAATGCACGATCGCAGCACCGTGGCCTCGGCGATGCCTATCTCGGCGGACCTGGCTGCCAAATCGGGGCGCTCCTCAACCAGGGCTTGTCGGAGCTCTGCCGCCGGATGGAGCCAATTCTCACAGGTGACAATATTTATCGCGCTGTCTTGGCGGGCTTGCTGCCGCGCGGCCAGGAGCGGCGCCACACTACGCCCCACGGCCGCCAACTGGTTGCCGCCGACGGCGGTAAAGATCGTGTCCGCGGCGGTGATCACCGCGCCCGCTTCCGGCCAACCGGCCACCGCAAACCGGTCAATCTGGGCACTCTCGGCGGGGTGCCCCAAAATCTCTATCCGATATCGCCCCTGAGCCCTCAGACCTTCCACGGTCTCAGCATGGCTTTCAATGAACGTGAACGGCACGCCAGCCCGCCATAAGAGATGGGCGATGAAGCCGCGGCCGATTTTCCCCGCCCCCACAATGACTACACGCGTCCCTTGCATGGTCTCTTCGCCTCTTCTCGTCTCGTTTCGTTTCGTTTCTTCTAAATCGCATTCATGGCCCGATCGCATTCACGGCCCGAGATGCCCCGGCGTGACCGCATTGGCGGGCGGCCAACGGCTGAGGGCGTGAAACAGTTCTCGCAATCGCGGGTAGCCCTCGGCGAATAGGGGAAACAGGCTGGCATAGCGAGCGTGCCGCTCCGGGTCGGGCTCGACCACGCTCCATGGGCAGTTGAGTTGGCCAGGATCCACGCCGGCCAGGGGCGCCGCTAACATGCCGGCTCCCCGACAACTCACGTCCGGGTCCCCTGCCACCCACAGAGCGACGCCGAAGACATCCGCCCGGATTTGGTTCCAAAGCCCGATCTGAGTGGGGCCGCCGGCGGCCTTGAAATACGCAAGGGTCGACCCGGGATCCGGCAACCGTCGGCGAATATCCTCTAAATGCAAGGCGACGCCTTCCATCACCGCCCGCAGCACGTGCTCCGCGCGGTGCGCCTGGGTGATCCCCACCAGCGCCCCGCGCGCCTCGGGATCCCACCACGGCGTGCGCTCCCCGGCCAAGTGGGGCAAGAACACGAGGCCATCCGCGCCGGGTGCGAGATCCCCGGCGCGGTGCACGATTTCGGTAAAGCCGCCGTCAGCCTCGAAGGAAGCCAGACACCGGCGCGCCCACTCCCAGGCACCACCGCTGGCCGCGGTAACCCCGTAGAGCAATTGGCTGCCGGATACAAACGGGGCGCGGATCAGCGTGGGGTTCGGGGGTTCGGCATCAGGCCCGACGACGATCCCCAGATGGTCTGATGTGCCGGCGATGTCAAAGCCCTCCCCCCGGCGGAGGCTCGCTCCCAATGCGGCGCAGTTGAGGTCGTTCCAGCCGACCGCTACCTCACACGAAAACCCGACGTCCTCGGCTACCGCCGAATCCAGGCTTCCCCGCGAGCTATCTGGGGCTCGGCGCTCCGGCAGCACATCTGGATCCAGGCCAAGATACGCGAACAGTTCGGGTACGTCCGCGCCGTCGGGCAAATGCACCAGGCCTCGCCAGCTCGAGGCATCGGTCATTAGCCTGCCCGTTAGGCGCCAGCCCACGTAGTCTTTGGCCTGCAACAGATGGCGGATCTGGGCCCACGCCGCGGGCTGGCTCCGCCGCCACCAGCGAAGACGCGGCAGCGGCCAGTTGGTCCCCGGCGGCAATCTGATGCCCAGCCATTGGCCCAGGCGATCCGGCGGAAAAGCATCTTCGAGGGCTGTCACATCGGGGGCTGCGCGTCGGTCCTGCCAGGTGGGAACCTGCGGGGTGATCACGCGGCCCGTCTTGTCGAGGGGCGTAATGCTGCCGACCTGCCCTGAAAGGCCGATGGCCCGAATCGTACCAAGACCTTGACTCGCCTCCGCCATCCGTAAGATGGCCGTGCGAGCCGCGCGCCACCAATCTTCGGGCGCTTGTTCAGCGCGTCCCCCGCCATCGCTGGCGGTCGGATAGCGCACCGTCACCCGCGCGAGCACCTGGCCATCGGTCCGATAGACCGCCGCTTTGCACCCCGAGGTGCCGAGGTCTAGCCCCATCAGCAATGTCTCGTCCACATCCTGCCTCATTTCGCGTCACGTGCCGCCGCCTTCGCAGCTTGCTAGCCAGCGGACACCGCGTGAAAGACGAGTGCGCTCTGACCATCGACCAGCTCCAGGATTACCCGTTCAATCCAAGCTGGCTCCTGCAACTCCCAGGTCAGGGCGCGGACGATGCGTACGTCCCAATCGGGATCGGCCACCCAATCGAAGACGGGCACCGTCTCCAAAGCCAGTGGCTCGATGCGCGACCCTTGAAAGAGGCGGTTTTGGCGGGCCACCTCCAGCCCGTGACGCAAGAGGCGCACCTCACGCTCGCCATTCTGTTTGAGCGCAGAGAGCCGCGCCGCCACATCGCCAAATCGGTGCATCACGGGATAGCCCTCGGCGAGGTCGCCCAGGCCGATCAGAATTAGGCGCGTTACTTGGCGCGCAACGATAATCTCGACGTGGGACGACACCGGTGAAAGCAGGAGGGGGTGGCGCGTCGGGGACTGGATGACGGCCAGCGCGCTCCCCTCCAGGGATTCCGGCAAGCGCGTCCATTCTTCATAGCCAGGCGCGTAGGTCTGCCAGGCGCTCACCTGGCGTGCGGCTACGTCCCCCGACACCGCCACCGCCACCGGGACAACCTCCGGCGGGCTCCATCCGCCGACGCAGTCAAAGTAGGGAACCACCTTGCGTCGATACCCGCCCTCGATCGCCTGGATCACGCGCCGCATGCGTTCCCACTCCGGTTTCCTTTGTCGCGATTCGGTCACCAGACCCTCGGTGAGCACGCCGGCCTCACAGCCCGGATACCCGCGCTGGTATTGCCGCATATCCGCCCACTCCCAAAACGCGAAACCCGCCACCTGGAACGGAGCGTCCTCCGGCGCGGCCGCCCACTCGGCAAATTGGCGTCCTATCCGCTCCATCAGCCAGTCATCGTGCTGCACCCAGAATCCTCCCCATTCGCCGTAAATCAGGGGTTTGTCATTGAGGTAGCGCGGAGGCTCCCGGTACAAATCCGCCGCTTCCCCATAGGGGTGATAGTCGTAAAAATCGGGCTCCCAGCCAGCGTAGGCTTCGCGACTGGCGACCTTTTTGCCCAGGCGAGTCGCATAGAGGTCGGAAAATCCCACGGGACGCGTCCCGTCCAAGGTGCGGCAGAGGGAAGATGCTTTCTGAAGGTAGGCGCCATCGGACCAGGATTCGTTGCCCAAGAGCCAGGCCAACACGCTGGGATGCGTCCGATCGCGGAGGATCAGCCGGGTCAGGACGTCGAGGGCGGCTTCCTTGGCCTGGGTCAAGTGTTCGTCGGTGAGCCGTACGTTCCAAAACCCTGGCTCTTCGCTCACCAAGAGGCCGACCTGGTCGGCGATGTCGACCACGTGAGGATCGTGGGGATAATGGACCAGACGAACAAAATTCGCCCCCATCGCCTTAATCTCCAAGAGGTCGTGCCGGATTTGCTCGGGGGTCAGGGTATAGCCTTGGTCGGCCCACAGATCGTGCCGGCATACCCCTTTCAAAAAGATGCGCTGGCGGTTGAGGTAAAACTGGCGTCCCTGAACGCGAATCTCACGGATACCCACCGAATGGACGATGCGATCGGCTTCGCCTTCGGAGGTCCACAGCCATTCCAGTTGGTAGAGATACGGACTGTCCGGCGACCACAATCGAGGCGAGCTGACCTCCAGCGTACAACTGGCCGTGGTGTAGTCAAAAACGCCGGGCAGCGGGCACATCTCGGTAGCCACCACGATCCCCTGGTCATCGCGAAGGGTGGCCACCAGGGGCCCGACCTGGCCGGGATCCGTGCGGACAAGCCCGATGCGGGCCATAATCTTGGCTGAGGAAGGGCTCAGCGTGATGTCTATCTGGGGCTCGGCCAAGTAGTTGGCATTACGTTCTTCCAGGTAGATCGGCCGAACAATTCCCCCATACGTCTCCCATCCGGGCGAATTGCCGAATTGGGCGTTGAGGTCGGTCAGGGTGACCGACAGCGTGACGTCGTCCCCGGTCATCGCCAAGACGTCCGTGACGTCAAATTCATGGTGGCTCAAGGCGACCAAGCGCCCGATCAGGCGGTCTCCCACACGCACTTCCCCGTCATGGGCCACGCCTTCAAAGATCAAAAATACGCGGCGGCCCGCCTTGCGCTCGACCGACACCGAACGCGACAGCGTCATGGTGCCCACCGGGGGGTACGAAGACGGCACCTTGACGGTTCGCACTGGATGACCGTCGATCGCAGCATTCCACGCTCCGGACAAATCATAGCGGCGGCGGGCTCCAGGCTGTACTTGATCGGTCATATGGGCCTCCTTTGGCTTCCGCCCTGGGCCAGTCCGGCCCGGGGGATGTGCAATGGGTCGTCGGGGGACGTTGACGGCTTCCCGCACCATCCCCCTGCGTTGCGCTCGGCCCCGAACGCAGTCCGGGGTTCGACGGGGGCCTTGAGGCGGAGGCGGGATGCGCCGTAGGGCTAGCGTACCCAAAGCCGACGCTTACGGTCAACCGTCGGGACTGGCGCCACCGATCCATCGCCATGAGCCCGCTCATCCCGACGGCGGCGCGGTCGCTGACTCTACCGTAAGGCGTCATGACTTGTGTCGATTGTACTACAGGTATCAGGCGATCGGCGGGCAATTTCGCCCAGAATTTTTGCCAAGCCGCACCTCGCGCCATCCCTGGGTTTTGGGCTATCATCAGACTGAACCCTGAGCCACCGTAACCCTGAGGAGAGGACGGAGACTTCCCTTGACCGAACTGCATGCCCCGCGCAAAGCCAGGACTGGATTCATCCCGTCGGTCTTGCTCGCCGTCATCCTCAATCCCCTCAATTCCGCAACGATTTCCGTGGGCCTGGTCACCATCTTGCGCGCGCTGCACGCGAGCTCCGCCGGGATCCTGTGGATCGTTTCCGGCTATTATTTGGGGAGTGCGGTGGCGCAACCGATCATGGGCGCATGGGGGGACCGCCTCGGCTATCGCCGCTTTGTCTATCTCGGTTTTGGCTTCATCCTGCTCACGGCGGTGCTGGCTCCCCTGTCGCACAACCTCTGGATCTTTGTCGGCTGGCGGGTGGTGCAGGCCATCGGCACCTCCATGGTATATCCTAACGCCATCGGACTGGTCCGTCGCTGGGAGACGAAAAGACTCGCCGCCGTCCTGGGGTGGATTGGCATGGCGGCGGGCGTTGCCTTGGCTATCGGGCCGCCGCTCGGCGGCCTGTTGATGGATCGGTTCGGCTGGCAATCGATTTTCTGGCTCAATATCCCGATTGTGCTGGCGGCCGGCATCTTGCTGGGGATTAGCGTACCCGGCGACCCGGCTCAGCCGCCGAGCCCCCGGCTCGCGAGGGACTGGGCGGGTTCAGCCTGGTTCACGCTGACCATGATCTTTGGTTTACTGGCCACGAGCGGCGCCGTGCCTGGCGGGGGATTTTGGTTCGCGATCCTGGCCGCTGCCGCAATCGCCGCCCTCATCCGGGTCGAGCGCCGTGCCCCTCGCCCGGTAATTCCGGTGGCTTGGTTTCGCATCCCGCTGTTTTCCTTGCTGGCGGCGGTGACCGTGCTCACCAATCTCGTCATGTATTCCGCCCTGTATGGAATTCCCGTGTTGTTGGAAACCCGCCGCCATCTGTCGGTCCGCCAGAGCGGCTTCATGCTCTTGATTTTTGCCGGGAGCATGGCGTTGGGGTCGCCGCTGGGCGGCCGCCTGGCTAAGACCCCTCTTCGCCGCACCCCCTATCTGGCGTCGGCCGCCTTGTTGCCGCTGGCATCCGCTCTGATCTGGGTCGGTGCCCATCGCGGGCTCTGGATGATGGGTTTGGCCCTGGCCTTGATGGGGCTCAGTTTTGCGGTCAGCAACGTCGTGTTGCAACAAATGGTCCTGGAAATCCGGCCCCCTGGCGAATCGGGCAGCGCCTCGGGCCTTTACAGTCTGATGCGCTATGTGGGCACCATGGCGTCCTCGGTGGTCATCGCGCTGGCCTTCGCGGGTCCCCGCACGCTCAATATTCTCTACCTCGGCCTATTGAGTGCCGGCGTGTTGGCCACCGGGCTGGGACTGGGATTTCCGGCAACGCGAGCAGCCCCGGTCGAGGTATCGTGACGTAGGTGATGAAAAGCATGGAACGGAGGAATGGCCAGGCGATGGAAACTCCTAGAGCCTATCGCGCCGGCGACGCGGCATCGCTGCTGGAGACGTGGAATGCCGCGCTCTCCAGCGATCCCCTCAATTTGCAACGGTTAACCACCAAGATTTTTTGCGATCCCAACATGGAAGCGTCGGGTCTCCCGGTCGTCTGTGACTCAGCAGGCAACGTCATCGCCTTCGCCTATGCGACGCATCGGCGTGTGGCTACCCGCCCCGACCTGCCTCCAGATCCCGACCCGGGATGGGTCAACGCGTTCGGCGTGCATCCTCAGTGGCGAGGCCGGGGGCTGGGCAGCGCCTGCCTCGAGGCGGCCCTCAGCTATCTCCGCCGGGCAGGATGTTGCCGCGTACGGGTGGACGCGTTCTCGCCGCGTTATATCACCCCCGGGGTGGATATCGACGCCTATCCCGCCGCGGCGCCCTTCCTGACCTCCATCGGATTTCAGCCGGATGGCGAAGCCGTCTCTATGCAAGCCAGCCTGGTCGATTTCGAGCCCACGGCCGGCGTGCTTGCGGCACAAGCCGCCCTAAGGGATGAGGGCGTGGTCGTCGAGCCTCTGAGCCCGGATTGGTTAGTGGATCTCGTCGTCTTTATTCGACAGTATTTCCAGGCGACCACCGCCCAAGTCCTCCAAGACGCGGTGACCCATGGTGCCAATCTCCGCCAGGTCTGGATCGCCCGCGAATCCGACGCCATTGTCGGCTATGGTATGTATGGGATCTATGATGGAAATCTTGAGCGCTTCGGCCCTTTCGGCGTACGCCCGGATCAGCGTGGGCGGCGCATCGGCAAGGTGCTGCTCCACCGGGTGATGGCCGCGATGCAGGCTCAGGGCCTCCGCCTGGTCTGGTTCCAGTCGACGGACGAGACGAGCGTCGCCAGCCATCTCTACCGCCAGGCGGGATTCAACACCGTGCGCCGCTTTCGTGCCTTCCAGCGCGCGCTCTGAAGCCGAAGTCGGCAAGGCTACGCCTTGCCGGCCGCCCCCGCGAGCCGGATCTTGGCCTCCACCACGGCCCGGTACGCCGCGACCGCAGGGCGAAAATAGCGTCGGGGATCATTTTCCTCGGGATGCGCCATCAAGTAGGCACGCAGTGCTTCGCCGTACGCCGCCTTCAATTCGGAGGCGATATTGATTTTGGCCACCGAGTGCTTTACCGCACGCCCGACGAGCTCGTCGGGCAGCCCTGAAGCACCGTGCAGGACCAGCGGCACCGACACCCGCTCGCGGACCCGGTCCAGGCGATCGAAATCCAGGCGGGGCGCCCCGCGGTACATGCCATGCGCGGTACCGATGGCGGGAGCTAAGAAGTCGCAGCCGGTCCGCTCCACAAAGTCGACCGCCTGATCGGGGTCAATCAAGGTCGCCTCGGCTTCCTCCAGCTTGAGGTCGTCTTCAACGCCCCCAATACGGCCGAGCTCCGCCTCTACCGGAACGCCTTGGGCGTGGGCCATCCGCACGGCGGCGCGAACGAAGGCTACATTGTCTTCATAAGCCATTTTTGACCCATCAACCATGATCGACGTGTACCCGTGGCTCAGCGCAGCCCGCACCCGGTCCAGCGACTGGCCATGGTCAAGGTGCAGAGCCACGGGCACGGACACCGTTTCGGCCACCATGCGCACGATAGCGGCCAGGTACGGCAGGCCCACATAATCGATGGTGCTGCCCGTGGTCTGCACCAGCACCGGGGCCTTTAACGCATCCGCCGTTTCCAACAGCGTGCGCACCGTTTCTAAATTGTAGGCAGCAAACCCCGCCACAGCATAGCCTTCGTGTTGGGCGTGTGTTAGCAAGCCCTGACTGGAGACCAACCCCATTGCCATCCCTCATTTTCTGTCATGTGATCTTGGCGAACCGCCCCTTGCGGCTATTCCAACACAACTTGCGAAATCAAGCTCCGGGCAACCACCGGGTCCACGTCAGCAACCCCGGGCGAGGTGACGCTGGCGGCAGCGACGGCCACCGCCCACACCAAGGCCTGCTCCCAGCCCTCGCCGCGGTTAAGCCCATGGACCATCCCGCCCAAGAACGCATCCCCGGCGCCCACCGTATTGTTCACGGCCACCCGCGGCGGTCGCAACCGACGCACCACTCCCGGCTTAGGGTACCAGGTCGCGCCTTCGGCGCCCTCGGTCACGATAACTGAGCCCGTCACCGAGAGTCCGGATGCATTCCATTCGTCCCGGTTCGGTACCATGGCCAAGGGGTTGGCCGAGTTCGCCGCCCGCAAATTATCTCCACTCGTATCCACGAAAACTCCGCGGGTTCGCGGGTTCAGCGCGCGGACCCAGTCTGCCCACACCGACGGCGGCAACTCCGGAGGCAGGCTCCCCGAGAGGGTCACCCAGTCGCCTGGCGTCACGCGTTCCAGCAGCCGGCGGAGCAACCGATCGGCTGCCGGCGGCCGCACCGGCGGACCTTTTTCCCGAATTTCGGTAATCTCTGCGCCGCCGCGGCCCACCATCGTCAAACACGTGCGGGTCTCGCCGTTGACCGGCTCACCGAGCACGACGATTCCCTGCTCTTCCAGGCCGCGGCAAACGAGATCGCCGATCGCTCCGCCATAAAAGCCTACCGCCCCCACCGAATCACCCAGCGCCCGCACAACCCGTGCCACATTATTCCCCTTGCCGCCCGAGCGGGCGTAGACCGAGGTCGCCACGTCGATCGTGCCCGGTTCCAGCCGCCCATCCAGGACAAAGGTCATGTCACGCGAGGGGTTAAAGGTTACCGTCCAAATCATTCCCTGCCCCTTTCCGTTCGCGATCGCGTGAGCGGGTTTGTGCGCTGGGTCTTCCCCATCGCGGTGCGACGCGTTTTCGGGCGGGTTGCTGGCTCAACCGGGTGCCCGGCGGTGCACGCGCCAGACTCCCGCCACCGCGTCCGCTGGCGCGGGCAGTTCGAGTCCCCAGCCGGATAGGATGGCGGATCCTTCGCGGTCGCAAGCCACCGCGTCGACCCGGTTCCAGTCCACCACCCGAAAGAGCGCGGTCCGTTCCAACTTGGAATGGTCCACCGACAACATCACCCGGTCTGCCTGTTCGGTCAGCGCGCGTCCCACCGAAGCTTCCGCCTCCGTGTGGGTGCTCGCGCCAAAGCGCCGGTCTACGCCGTTGGCCCCCAAGATCGCCCAGTCCAAATGCAAGTTCGCCAGGGCCGCCAAGGCAATCGGGCCCGTGGTTTCGTAGTTGGCTGGCCGAAGCACGCCCCCCACCACGACCACGGCAACCCCCGAGGCGGTCAATTCAAAAGCAATATTGACCGCATTGGTCACCACCGTCACCGCCAACCCGGTTTCCGCAATGACGCGAGCGATTTGGGTCGTGGTGGTCCCCCCATTGAGCCCTATCACCTGACCAGGTTCCAAGGCAGCGACCACCGCTTCGGCAATCGCCCGCTTTTCCGCGTCGGCTAACGCCAACCGTTCTTGAAACGCGCTCTCCATGGCCAGCGCCTCGATGGCCACGGCACCATGAAACCGCCTGAGCCCCAACGTCGTCTGCAATTCGTGCAGGTCGCGCCGAATCGTTGCCGTCGAACAGTTGAGCCGTTCGGCCAGATCCGAGACCGACACCGAGCCCTGAGTCTTGAGCACCGCGATGATTTCCTCGTGTCGGCGCGCTACCGAAGTGCGGAGCGGTTTCGCCGCTATCTCTGCCACCGGGTCATCTCCTTTGCCGCAGCTTGGGGATTCTTCTGCCGATCGCGCAAATTTGGTCCGTAAGCCGCCCAACCGTGGCACCTCCGGGCGCTAACCGACCCCTAATCAGGGATGCCTAGCCCATCGAGGCTGCACCAAACACCTCTATTATAGCGGTTTTCAATCTTAATTTCCGCCTAGTTGACCGAATATGACCACATATTTGCCAATGACTTCACGAAATAGTCAAAATCCGTGACCCGGCCCTGGCCCTGACCAGGCCGGGGGCGGGCCACGGACGCTAGGCGGTCATCAGAGCGGGTAGCGAAATAGTTGCGGCGACGGTGCAGAGAGCGATGCGAAGGAGCAAGTGGGCCCGGTCCTTAGACGCTCCGCCAGGGGCGCAAAATAGGCCAAGCTCTCCTCGAGGCCGCCATTGCGGTTGCGCTCCAGCCAGAGTTCGCGATAGGCTAGCAGCGTTTTCGCCAGGCCGCTCGTCAAATCTGGCCAGGGTTCCGCCACCTCGGTCACCCCCCGGATGGCGATTTCTATCGCCAAGCGGGCGAGCGTGATCATCATCTGGTATTCCTGGCGGACCAACGCGGCGTCTCGGCGGGCCAGCGGAGCCCCGGCGACGGCCGCCGCCCCCGCCTCCAGCGCGTTTTTGGCCTCGGTCAGCGCCGCCAGCGAAAAGGTCGGGAAAAGGTCGGGCCAACGCCAAGGCCGGGCTAGCACGTTGGCCAAGGGGGCAAAGTATTCGCTCTCGGGGTCCTCGGCCCCGCCCGCGAGGGCGGTGATCCGCCCCAACTCATAGACCGCCCGGCCCATTTGACCGCTCGCGTCGCCAAAGGCATGCAGGCTCAAGGCGCGGGGAAAGTTCGCTCCCAGCCCGCTCCCGGGATGCCAAGCCTCCGCAGCCAGCGCCGCGATGCCCAATTCGGCCACGGACAGTGGCTGCCAGTGCCCCCAGTCGCCCCATTCGGTGGTCACCAGCCCCAGACCGCCCGCCTGATCGGCCGCACGGGCCGCCCGCGCCGTGTTTTCCATCGCCTGCTCGGTCCGGCCCAAGAGGGAAAGCCAGGTCGACGTGCTGGGACAGGTGATGAAGCGCTTGCCGGCGCGGGCCAAGCGCTCCGCCTGGCGTTCGAAGGGATAGGCCTTCTCATAGCCCCATTCAAGAGCGATGGCGTCGTCGGGCAGTTCGTCGATCAAGTCGGGGTGGTGGCGAGAGATCATATCCGCCCAATATAACGCCTCTTTCCCGTGACGCCGCACTCGGTCGGACACTTGCCGGAGAAAATCCAAGTAGACACGGCCACGGCCGATATTCTCGCAGGCCTCCCGACTCTTGCCTTGCCCGAGGTCAAACGTCTCGTCGCAGCCGATGTTGCAGTACGCCCCAGAAAAGTGGGGCAGGAGTTCGTCCAGAAGACTCTCGGCAAATTGCACGCTCTCGGGGTCGGTAGGATTCAGCGACCACGGCCAGGGAAAGTCGCCCGCGGGCAGATGCGCCCCCTGAGGACATTCCGCCAAGTGGGCGTAGGCGGGCAGTACCAGCCAGCGGGTCAGATGGCCAAAGCAATTTTGGTTGGGCACCAGGTCGATGTGGCGCATTCGGCAGTAGGCGTCCAGGTCCACTACGTCCTGGCCGGTAAGCGGCGTGAGCTGCGCCCATGCCATGGGATGGGCGCGATAGGCGAAGGCGTTTTCCAGATAGAGCTGAACGTGATTGATTTTCAAGTCGGCCAAGGCATCAATCCAGTGGTACAGGGTTTCGAGTTTGGGCACCTTGCTACGGCTGATGTCCAACATCACCCCGCGGACGCCAAATCGGGGCCAGTCTTCGATGCTGAGGCAGGGAAGGTCGCCGCCATACTGGGCGATGAGTTGGGTCAGCGTGCAAAAGGCGTAGAACACTCCCGGGGCGTCGCCCCGGATATCAATCGCCTGGGGCCGAATATGCAATTGATACCCTTCACGATGGGCGGTCGGACTCTCCAGCACCTGGATGACCGCCGGACGGCTTGGACCGCCGACGGCCAGTTGGAGTAAAATCGGATCCGGATGGAAAGTCGCCAGGCGCCGTTGAAATCTTTCGGCGGCAAAGGTCAGCGCAGGCGAAGCTTGGCCGAGCCGAATATACCCGCCCGACGCGATCCGGAACTTGTGGCCGGGGTCGTTCACCCGCCACTGCTGGGGAATCGGAAGCCAAATGGGATCCAAATGTGTACCTCCTCCGGCAATGTTTCAGTGCATCGCCTGCCCTTGACCGGACCCGCCAGCCTGGACGCATCGCTGGGGAGGAAGCGCGGCGCTCTTGGTTTATCCAACCCGATCCCCCGCGCGGGGAAGGGGGGATTGGGCCTCCCGCATGCCACGCCTCCGGGTCGTTCCCGGGCGGACGCTCCGGGAAACGCTCCTCGCCAATCTTGGCGAAGGCTTTCTTGCGCTGGCGGTCCCCCGCGCGTTTTAAACCGCCGGCCACCGGCCATGACCTCAGCAAGCGTCACACGCGGGCCCCGAGCGTCTTTGGGGGCTGCCTAGATCCGTCGATCCCGATGATCTCGTGGTGTTCCGTCGGAGCGGAAGGATTTTTCCCTGTTTTCCCGTCGGCGAAGCGTTTCCGGGCGAACCCCCAATGCCTTAGCGGCCACACCAATACGAACCTCCATAGCCGAATTCTCTCACACTCGCGCGATGAGTGTCTAGATATCGCAAGATTGTTGTTTAGCAGTTACTAAACCCCCGGGCGCTTGCGCCCATGCCCGTGCACCCGCGATACCCTGTCGGCGACGCGGTTGGGCGTTCGCCACTGCCCGCGGAATGTCCAGGGCCGTGGGCGCCCTTGCCGCAAGGGCTTCAGGACATCGGGGCACTCTCCACATTCACATAATCCACGTGGCCGTTGAGCAAAATCTTGACCGCGCCTAATCGGTTGAGCGGAATCACGGCATCGCCGTGTGCGTTGATGGCAACCGTTTCCCACTTCAGATCTTGCGTGTTCATCCCAACGCACGTAAACCATATCGCCCACCCTGGATGAAGCCCCGTCAGCTGGAGATTCGTTCCCAGCGGGGCCACTTCAGGAACCGCGGCATCCGGATTGGCTGGCTCACCGGCCACAAAGGTGGGGGAATAGGCCTTGGCCTGCTGGCCGTACTGATATTGCCCGCTGCGCTCGGGCACGGCATACGCTGTCATCTGATAGAACATCGGCTTGCCGTCGGTGGGCACCTTCCACTGATAAGTGGTGTGGTTGGTGGCTCCATTGCTCAAGTCGGTCCAGTTTTGCAGGACGGGCCCCCCGTAGTCTTCGGCAAATCCTTCGCTGTTGTATCCATAGGATCCCATAGCGTACGCGGCGATATGGACCGATTCAGCGGGCGCCGCGCTATTGGCGCCGGTGGTGTAAAAATTGGCATTCGCCCCGCCGCCGTTGGGAGCCGAAAATCCGTTCGAGGTGGAATTGGCGGCATTCTGCCATTCCACTGAAATGGCGGGACCCGCTGCCAAGTGGACCACCCCGGCATATTTCACCACCGGGCGGTAGGTCACTAGCTGCGCCGACGGCGACGCCACGACGTATCCGACCGCCCCGCCCCCCAGGCCCGTTCCGTGCAAATATGTTCCTGTATTTTGGTCGTAAAGTTCAAGTTTCCCGCGGTTCGCTACCCCGGCGGCGTGCTCGACAATCGTCGTCTCCATACCAACCTTCAGCACCTGCCGCTTGGCGAAGGCGGAAACGATGGGGGTACCGCCAACGTCAAGCGGGGGCACCTTGGCCAGGACATACCCCGAAACGCCCAACACCCCCGCCGCCGCGCCCAACGCAATCCACTTCTGACGCAATAGTTACAACCTCCTTGGCTTCGCCGAGTTCTTTTTTTGCCCGAGCTCCAGTGCCGGGTTTAAACGTGATGACCTGGCCACCGGGGCTCCGCGGGTCGGCATCGGTCACCGACCTCGCCGGCGCGCATCGACTGCCAATTTATCCATATTCGCTACATTATACCAATCTCCTGCTCAACATCGATGACTTTGACGGCTCATGATTACGATACTGATCAGATCATGGTATTCAATGCGCGATTGGCTGCATGCTAGCCGGATCGCGAGATTTCACCGAGTAGGTACCAGCCGCCCACCTGACGGAGTCCGCGAATTCCCAATTGCACGACCGGCCGCTGCGTTCTCCGGTCCACGATCGCCACGGCCAGCAGGTAGGCGGGCTTGCCTCCCGCTGCCGGCGGCAATGGCAGCCACGATCGATAGCGGTAGGACGGCCCCGCTATCCACTGGCTAATCGGCACCTCCGGCAACTCCACGACGCGCTCGGCCATCGTGGTTTGCCCTTTCGCAAACAGGGCAAAGGCGAGCGCATAGTGGCCTTCCCATCCATGACGGTCCCCAGGGAAGCGGCCATAGCCGACGTTGGCCCATTGGTGTTCCACCCAGATTCCCTCCGCCGTCTGCGCAAGGTCGGCGGGAAACGTCGCCTCTTCCAGGACCCAGCGATAGCCGGAATACAATGCGAAGTCCTTGACCAAATCAGGTGCCATCGTCATCCACTGCTCGGCGTCTTCGAGCACCCGCAGGTCCAAGGTGTTAGCATGCACCGCCTTCGCATCCTGCCAGACGCGTTCCAAGACGGCGCGCACGCTGGCAAAGCCGTCACCCTGCCACCAGCCCGGCCGCGACCGCAGGTGATGGTAACAGTTTTCGGCAAAGACCGGAACCTTCGGCCAGTGCGCGACCAATGGCGCCTTGTCCTCGTCTCCAAACCAGCGGGGACTGCCCAAGCTGTCGCGGCGGATGACGGCGCCGAGGTCTAGCGCCCAATCGCTCAGTGCAAGCGTACCGCCGCCATACTGGATGCCAACCAATACCCGTTGAAAATGCGAGAGATAGGTACGCGTAATCCAGTGGTAGACGTTGGCCACCGCCTCGGTAGGCGAGCGGGAGTCGGTCGATCCGATCGCCAGGTGATGCATTTCTCCCCACCAACCCAGCCCCTGGCCGTCGATGAAGGCCACTTCGCCGGGATCGTCGTATCGGCGGCCCAGGGCGGCCACGAAGGCAGCCAACGCCGCCTGAAACACGGGGTCGTCCACATACGGCGACCAGAGGTCGGCGCTGGATCCCTCTCCGTAGCGACCGAGCGCGCCGTTCGCGCGGACAAACTCGGGCGTCGCCTGTCGATAGCTGTCTTGGCTGTCGACATAGACTCGAAAGGCCAGCGCAAGCCCTCGGCGGCGCGCTCCCTCAACCAAGGTGGCGAAGTTGTCATCCTGCTCCCAGGCATAGCGCCCCGCTTGCGGTTCCAACGCCGACCAGGGAACGCGGAGATACAGAACGTCGGCGGCTTCTGACGCCCCCGAGGCGTCCATTTGCTGCCAATAGTGCCGACTATCGGGAAATCCCGAATCGTCCTCACCGCCCTCTTCGACCACGGCCCGAAACGCGTCGATATAAACACACCAGCCCCGACCGGGGTTTTTCAGCCGCCGTTCGCGATCCACCTGCGGACGCACCACGCGTACCGCTGCGGAGTCGCCGTGGGTTTTGCCGTCGCGACTCAAGATGTACTCCTTCCCTGGGACTAGATGCCCTCATGCTTGCTGATCGCCTTCCGCCCCGCACCATGCCTTACGGGGCCGCACCAGGGCTGTCTACGTTGACGTAGGCGGGGCGGGAATGCAACAGGATCTTGATCGTCCCCAGCCGGTTGAGCGGAATCACGGCGGTACCCTGGAGATTGACGACCACCGCCTGCCATTTCAGGTAAGGCGTGTTCATACCGATGTAGCTGAACCAAATCTCTTGCTCAGGGTACATCCCGGTCAGCCTCAGGTTGGTGCCCAGCGTGGCGATCTCAGGGACGTGATGCGGATTCGCCGGCTCGTTGGCAACATACGTAGGGGAATACGCTTTGGCCTGCTCTGCATAGTTATACCAGCCGTGAGTCTTGTCCACGGCATAGGCCGTCATCTGATACTTCATCGGCTTGCCATCGGAGGGAACGGTCCAATGGTACACCGCATGGTCGGTGGCCCCGCTGCTCAAATCGGTCCAGTTCAACAACACCGTGCCGCCAAAGTCCTGTGCGTAGCCTTCGCTGTTGTAGCCGTTGGCGGCCATGCCGGCCGGGACGATCCTCACCGATTCCGTGGGCCGCCGGCTCTTGGCGCCCGTGGTGTAGAAACTCGCATTGACCTCGCCGCCGTTGGGATCCGAAAACCCATTCGAGGTGGCATTGGCCTCGCTTTGCCATTCCACCGAGATGGGCGGTCCGGCGACTCGCTTCAGGACCCCGGCATATCGCACAACCGGCACATAGGTAACCAATGCCGGGGCCGCCGAGGACACGACGAATCCGTTCGCCCCGTGGGCCAGGACGTTTCCTTGGATATAGGCCTTGGTATTCTTGTCATAAAGTTCGACCTGGCCGTGCCCGATACCCGCCGCGTGCACGATGATGGTCGTTTCCATACCCACCTTTAGCACTTCGCGCTTAGCATACGCGGAAATCATCGTTTGGCCGCCCATATCCACGGGCGGCGCCTTGGCCAGCGCCCAACCCGATAGCCCGCAGGCAGCGCAGCCCAAGCCGGCTATCATCCATTTTTTAGCCAATGTGCTCATTCCTCTCACTTGTCGCCTGATCGTCGGATCGCCGCCGGCCGGATGGTGAGGCGCCGTGGGCGGCCCCTATCGCATGATATTCGCGCTTTCCAGTAAATGTCCTGCTTAGAATCCGAGCATTTCATCCATATACTGCGCACTTTTTTCAACTATCCGTGCGTTTCCCGGCAACAGTCGTCGTTCAAAGAACATATTTGAACGGTATATCGCAGGAACCGTCGCGAGCTCCCGTCAGGTCCGAACATCGGTGACCAAGGTGCGGACCCGACCATCCCAAGCATCGCCCATTTTTCCATCAAGTCTCGGAGGGTCCCTGTCGCCCCGTGAGGGAGCGGACGCGCAGTCGTGCGAATTCCAGCTCGATGAGGTCCCCTGGCATCCGAACGAGTTGCCACGGAACCATTTTGGCAATGGGTTTCCGCCGGGCGACCATCATGGTTTCGCCACCGATAACCCCATCGAGCAATTCCCCAGGTGGTCTGGGCCTCGTAAGCCCCAACCCCTTTCACTTTCACTTTCACTTTCACTTTCACTTTCGATGGTTGTCTGACACCGCCGACCCGTTTCAGCCGGGCTCGTTTAACATAAGTTTTGGCTCTTGCACAAAGACCATTGAGGCCAGTTCTCGGAGCAAAGCAACTCCGATGACCCAAGATGGGCTTGGATGTCCTGTTGGTGCATCAGTGAGCCAAACCGATAGGCTCGGCATATTTAAACGGATAGCAGTCATTGTGCAAGAGCCAAAGTTTTGTGTGCCAGTCCGCCAACCGCGTGATGGGCACGGCAGGCTCGGCGAAGACGGTGACGACTTACACGGCGCGTGGCTGAAATGGAATTTAGGGTTGAATGGTCCCCTGCCTCATCCCAAGTGATTCATCCTGTTTTGTGCAAAATCTGGTTGATTGGGCCTTCGGAATAATTCGCGGTATTGGGCAAAACATGGTTGGCATCGCTGCCTGAGTTGGAGGTCGTCCCGAAGGCCTATTCGCGTCGGTTAGCGATTTAGCATAATGGTTCGACATCTTTTGGTTGCTTGGCTGGTAACGACCTGTTCACCCGCTATAATGTGGGAAAGGAGCGATGGGCGGGGGTTGCCCGCGAAGCGTTGGATCATCTCGTCGATGGCGTGCCCGACGAAGTGTTGCCTTTCATTCAGGACACCCCAAAACCTTGGACGCCCGAGCGTGCGTCGGCGGCTCGTTTAATCGCGCGCCTGTCCGAGGGCTATGTTCGGATCGTTAGCGGCCAAAGGAGACGGGCGAACGCTGCCCACTCGCAGGTTGGTTTTGAGTCGCCTGTTGCCAAGCCGTCCCCCGTTGGGGACTTCCACGGGTCGTCCGCAGCAGCGGTTCCCCCGCGAATAGCTCACGTCGTGGGGATCTGGCCAAGATTCGGAAGTCCTGGCGACTGGGAGGGCATCGTCTGCATAAAGCGGGCTAAATATGCGCTGAAGAAATCGCGTTGCGTCGTCCCCCCGCGCTAATTCGCCGTGGCTGGTTGACAATCGCGCGACTCTTGCGAGGACGACTTCCATACAAACCTTTCAAACGTACTGCCGTCTTCCATAACCACGAGCATTCAAATCCGGGGGCCCGAAGGACCCGACGGTGGCTTTGGCGACAGGTGCCGGTTAAGATGGACGTGAACTGCTTGTTCGAGCGTACTTCGAATTTGCGGCCATTGCCACAGGCGATATAGTTTCGGCATCGGTTCCTGCTCCGCATCGTTAAAATACGTCATACTGCGCAAGAGATGGGCAATATTGAGCGTCGGCGCATGTTGCTGTGCCGCCTCTAGAATGTGGCTTAACGACCACCCTGCTTGTAAGAGCGCGTACATATCGACGAAGTCTTTGCGAGCCCCGCGATTCGCGATAGCGTTACATTTGAGTGCTGCTAAGGTGTCTAAAGATGCTAAAGGAATGCCGTCCACCGTAGCTCCTGCATCGAACTGTATCCCAGGTTGCCACAAATACGATACCCGGACGTCGTTCAACGCGGCATGAACGCTATAGGCACTGGTATGAATAATTTGTGCTGACGGGTGTACCGCTTGGATTTGTGAAATGATAGTGTCAGCGGACTGCGCAGTCGAGGTCATGAAATCTAAATCGTTCGATTCGCGATGGCCAAGATAAAGCGCCATGGCGGTTCCTCCGGCCAAGAGGTATTCGGGCAAGCAGAGTTGCGGCCCCAAGCGGCTCCACAATGCGGCCGTGGATGGATGTAACGTGTCACGGTGCATCTGATGTGTCTTCCTTTCCATAAAATAATGCTGCCAGAATGCGCGAATCGATTCAGGCACCCGACGAGCGGGCAATGCCGATTCGATGGTATCGTGAGAATAGAGTTGAAATAGCGCAACGTGATCTTCCCACCTGCCAAATTCTAAGACGCGGGCAATGATCCACGCTGCGTGCGCGCGCGAATCGATCCTAGCGGGGTCCACATCCCACCACAAGACGGGGGATTGGCGAAGCAACGTCCATACGACTTCCATATCAGGTAAGGTTTGCGGAGTCGGTTCGTTGTGACGGGTCATACGCGGTCACCTCCCTTATCTTAGGATATCCCAATTTTGCCAAGGCGATGGGAAACCTCTTGACATCCTCCCACGGCCAAAGCCGTGGGATTCCTGAGTTCGCACTCAGGCTTTCCTGCTTCATCGACGGCTACCCACGACCCGTGAAACTCCATGAGCGCGGAGGGTTTTACGCTGTCTCCACAGGCTATCACCAAGCGTCCTTCGGCTAAAATGTTGGTGGCGTTCTGCCGAGCGTCCAGCAAAGTACCGGCAAAGTCACCCGGAATTGACATCCGAACTCGATCGTGATATTGGTTTGTTTAGGGATCATTCCTAAACCGCTCCTTTCTTTACTGGTAGGGTACAATTCGGTCGCTATCCTTGCTGTAACGAGGGGCGGTTTTCTCTTGCCGGATGTCCCAAGTCTCCCAATATCTACGCCCCGAAAGTTTTGCAATTCTACCCTTCAGGAAAGGCAGGTCTATGCTTGCGATGTTTTTTGATTGAGTCGACCCGTTTGACTCACCCCTAGTTACCATCTCTCAACTTCGAATCACCCAGCGTCGGGGACAAGCAGGCCAAGTGTTTTGGCTAACTCTTTTTGTCATGGGTTTGACTAATTGTACTGTCATCTTGACGTTCGGATGGGGGAGTGAACATTGCAGGCTTCGGGTTCTCCCAGA
>JAJZZH010000129.1 GCA_021797675.1 Bacillota bacterium
TCGCAGCCTTGCCAATATTCACTAGCATACCCATATTATACACCTTATGATGCGATGTACATAGATATCATGTGATTTGTTTTAGCAGTTATTTACCCCACTTCGTCAGTAATGCGAGTTGTGCACATGGCCTTGTGGAAGGCGCTCACTGCGTCGATCAACGACGGCATCGTCTTGGTCGAATACCAGGGCCGAGCAATCATCATCTGAGGATCGTTCCTTGGATGAGGAGATGCCAGAGCCCAATCAGGCCATAGGCCAAAAACGGCGCGACCTGTTCCGGCGCAGGTTCTTTAACGCGTCTGACCATTCTGGGATCAAGATCTCGCGCCGGGATTTGGTCTCCAAAACAAGATGCTACCGAACAGAATACACCACAAGGAAGGTTGACTTCACTGCGTTCTCACTCATCGTAGCCTAATGGTATACTGGAAATTGACGCCAATGCACGGGGGGGGGTGCATGCTCAATGGTTACACCTTTCGTCGATACCCACGAAATCAATCAGCGAGGAACCTCCGGGAGGAATTCCGGAAACCCCCGGCTCAACCCGTCAGGGTTAGACAGGGGGAGAGTTCATCGTCCGTGGCAAGAGTTAACAGGATACGTCTTTGTCGAAGCGTCGTGCCGGGGATGATACGATCCGGGAAGCAAACCGTCGCCCGCCTCCTTGGGACGGGCCGTCGACACGCTGTTCACTCTGCAGTGCGTCGGTCTGCGCCCACTTCTCAAAATCGGCGTGATCCCGAGTAAAGCGTTGCCTATTGGCGATTTTGAGGGATTTCCCACCAATCTGCGAATGGCCAGAGGACTCTTGGTGCTGTACGGCGAATCATGAGCTGTACATGTCAGTATGCGTCGAGAACCGTCGACCGTGATCGACCAGGTCTTGGGATGACGCCAAGGCGCCCTTGCGAGAGGTGCCGAGGCCATCCTTCGGTCGGATATCCTTGAGAGCTACTCCCGGCGGGACTTGCCGACGAACGACGCCGAATTTCGCGCGCTGCGGTCCAGCGGAGCGCCGCCAGACCGACATGGATGGGGTTCATGAAGTCCGTCGCGTACCTACCAGGCCGCTCTGGCGACCCGCAAGGAGGAGGAACTGACCTATGCACTGTCAACGTCGATGGGAGGGGGTTACGGCCCAGACCGCGGCCCAAGTCATTCCGCCTTTCGGTCCCGGCGTGGGAACCGACGCTCAGTGGGTCTCCTGTCTTGAAATCTGGACCGCGGATGTCACCGATGCGGAGAGTTGCACCGAATATCGCGTCTATGATACCACTGGAGACTGTCGGGTCACCTATCGGGCCCGTCCGGCTCTGGATCCCCCGCCGATCTGGATCGATTGGGTCGATGCGCTGAATCGGATCGCGGGGCAAGTGCTGGTGGTGGTCGGTCTCTGTGGAACGTGCGGCCGGGTGTTTCCGGCAGCTCCAGAGACGCCCCAGACGGCCTGTCCGACGTGTCGCCGGTCGGCGGTTTGCCGAGGCCCGGGTCGGGCTGGGGGATAACCGGGGGAAGCGTTGGGAGTAATACCGCCAACGGTGGCACCGTGCGTATCCGAGCCTTCCCCTGCTTGAGACGGTCCCCCGCGGTTTTCCGCCTGTGGCCAGGACTCGGCAGGCATGGATTTTCTCATGCCGGATAGATTCCCCAACTGTTGTAATTCCTATCAGGAGGAGGATTTGCGCAAAGACTGCCGCTGTTTGACCCTTGGGATCCGAGGGATCCTATGAAAATGGCGGCGATCGCATTGCGGTTGCCCACCCGCCAAGAGGCCGGCAGCCTGTCGGGAAAGAGAGGTGCCGGCGGGTGCCGAACACGTAGGAAGAGGGGGCCCACCATGCTCTGGAATTGGTCGCACGAAGACGAATACTACTGGACCCACTGCGCGGCGGGGGTTGACGCCCTCTTTACGGCATGGTTGGAGGAAGCGATGGAGGCCGCAGCCATGGAACCCACCATCGCCACGTTCCTTCCGCCTGACGTCGAGGTCCTGCCTTGGCTGCGAAGCCATCTAGAGCGCCATCGCGCCGCGTTTTGCGGGCTGCCGACGGACCCCGAATGTCGGGAGGCTGCCCGACGAGCAGGATTTGCGCATATTCAAGCGCATGTTCCGCCGTCCTGGTACGTCAGCCTTTATAATCTCGTGTTTGCCGCCTACCACGCTCTGGAAAACCAATCCGGCACTCCCCCGCTTCCCCCGTTAACCACGGTGCGGCGGCGCTGGTTGGGCGACATGGAAACCACGCTGGATACCTATGCAGTTGCCGTGACTACGGAAGTCGCAACGTTGAGCGACCTCGCGCTCACCGATCCGTTAACCGGCCTATTAAACCGCCGCGGCTTCTGGCGACGGGTGACCCGCGATCTGCAAACCGAAACCTCTGCGGCGTTTGTCCTTCTGGACTTGGATTATTTTAAAACCGTCAACGATCGGCATGGCCATCCGGAAGGAGATATCGTCCTCCAACACGTGGCCTCCATCGCCCACGAGGTCAGCCGCACGAGCGACGCGTTAGCCCGGTTGGGCGGTGACGAATTCGCCTGGTGGGCAACGAGGATGACGGATCCCGACCCCCTGCACCGCCGGTTGCAGGCGTTAGCCGCGGCGCTGCGGCACTCCAAAACCCTGACGTTTTCCGCCGGGCTCGCCTGGTATCCCGGGGATGGACGGGATGCCGATCAGCTATATCGTGCTGCCGATGCGGCATTATACCGGGCGAAATCTTCGGGGCGCAAGTGTTGGACCTCCGCGCAACAATCCGGCGTATATCGTCTGTAGTGCCAAGGCAAAGCCTACTCTATAGAGCGGCATCGTGTTGAGTCCCACGATTTTTTGGCCGCAAATTTGAGGTGTTTTCTCAAATTTGTTGGCCACGTTTTTCTCGTAGGACTCTAGGGCCAGAAACGTAATCGCGGCTGCATATGCCGCCATCGCCACGGGAAGACTGCCTCGTCGGAACACGCGAGGATGCGTCTGATCTACGTCATCAGACCGCCGCCAGGCGGAGACTGGCCGAATGGACGCCCCGTTACGACCCATCCATTCGGCCAGTGCTAAAGGAGCTCCTTCCGAAAACGGCCAACGAAATCGAGACTGGTCTTGGCCAAATAACCTTAGACTCAGACTTCCCCGGTTGAGCCGTTCTTTCCGCTAAAAATCGCCTATATATTACCAGCTTGGTAAATAATCAGGACGGAACAGCATTTTTGAGGTTGTGGATTTGGTGGATAACTTGTGGATAAGTAATCCGAGGCATGCGCTGCAGTTTAGGCGCGTAAAGACACTAGAGCGAATATTCAGATGATCAACAGTAAAATAATCTCGTAGATTGATCAGGAGATGTCGCCGGAATGTCGAATACTTCTCCCCATAGTGCGAACCCGAAACGAAGGAGTGGTCGCCATGGCCGAACCGGAATCGACGCTACCCACCCTCACCCTTCCAGATCTTGGACCGCGGTGGGTGTCCCCCGGTTGTCGTCTGGAACCGGGCATAAATGAAAC
>JAJZZH010000018.1 GCA_021797675.1 Bacillota bacterium
GGTTTCCCTCCGGGCGACAACTGACGGTAGGAAGGAATCCCCAGCTTGACCCCAACGCACGGGGACAACTGACGGTAGGAAGGAATCCCCAGCTTGACCCCAACGCACGGGGACAGGGGCATATCGCGGCATGAAGCCGCCTTCCCTCTCCCATCCCCTTGCGGGTGAAGTGATCCCTTGCCGAGGACTCTAAAGCGGATTCCCGCGGCAGTCGAATCCTTGGCTGGTGAGAGAATCGAGCAGCTGGCTTGCCTTGGCAAGGACACATCCTTGCCAATATTTACTAGCACACCAACAGATACACTTTATGATGCGACGATTTGTTTCAGCAGTTATCTACCCCGCCGTCCCCGGGCACCCGGGGACGGTGAAGTGTGAGGGGCAAACGGGCCCGGCAACTCAATCGCGGAACCCCGCCAAGCGCTGTGCAACTTCAGTTAGCGTCCGCACCATCACGCCGGTGGCGCCCGCCTTTTTATTTAACGGTCCTTCGTCGATCCAGGCGGTACCGGCAATGTCCAGGTGGGCAAACGGAACGTCGCCGGCAAACTCCGCGATAATCATGCCGCCCGTGATGGTTCCCGCATCGCGCCCGGGAGAATTTTTGATGTCCGCCACATCTGATTCGTACAATTTCTTATATTCCGGGTAGATCGGCAGCCGCCAGATTCGCTCGCCCATCCGTGCTCCGGCAGCCAAGACGTCTTCGGCCAGGCGGTCGTCCGTAGCCACCAACGCGCTCGCTTCGTGACCCAACACGATGAGAGCGGCCCCGGTCAAGGTCGACGTTTCCACGATGAAGTCGGCGCCCAAGTGCACCGCGTAGCTTACCGCATCCGCCAGCACCACCCGACCTTCGGCGTCGGTGTTGGTCACCTCAATCGTCTTGCCGTTAAAGGCGGTGACGACATCTCCGGGTTTTAGGGCCGATCCCGAGGGCATATTCTGAGCAATCGCCATAATTCCGATGACATCGAGGGCAGGTTTCTCGGCAGCGATCGCCCGCATGGCTCCCAGCACGGCGCCCGCGCCAAGCATGTCATACTTCATGTCTTCCATACCCGCTGACGGTTTGAGACTAATGCCACCAGAGTCAAAGGTAATGCCTTTTCCGATCAGCGCCAGCGTTGGCGTGCCCCCGCCACGGTACCGCAAAATCACCATCCGCGGGGGATGCACGCTACCCTGGCCCACGCCCAAAATGGCGCCCATTCCCAGCTCCCTAAGGCGCACCTCATTGAGTACCTCGACTTCCAGCCGGGCTTGCGTGGCCTCTTTTTCCGCCCATTGTGCCAGTTTTTCCGGGTACAGTCGATTGGAGGGCGTCCAGCCCAGTTCCCGGACCATATTTTGCGCCGCGGCCAGCGTCTGGCCTCGCGCCATGCCCTGCCCGAAGGGCTCCGGCGAATGGGCCCCGAGATAGAAGTCTACCGTCACCGGGCGGTCCGCGTCCGCCGCTGCCGGTTTATCGGTTGCTTGGTGATATCCGTCAAATTGCCATCCGCCGAGCACCAGTCCTTCAATTGCGGCTTGTCCCAGGTCTTCCACATTCCCCGAATCCAGCGTCGACACGTCTACCGCCAGCGAGGCCACGTGCAGGTCGGAGGCAATCTGGCCCACCTGCCCCAACGCCCGACGCACCCGGTCGAGGGAAAACTCCTCCCGCGGACCCATGCCCATGACGACCAGCCTCGCCGCCCCCAGGTGACCCCAGGTCAAGGTAGACCACCACTTCAGCCACTCGGCCTTGAATTGTTCGCGCTCGGCCGCCTGGGCAAGATAGGCCTTGCCTGGTTCGCCGGCGAGCTCCGACAACGGACCGCTCAGCGTCTCCGCTTCAAATGCGAACCCCACCACCAGTTCCGCCGACGACTCGGATACTGCGCCGACCCGAATGTTTGCTTCAACGACCATTCCTAGTCCGCCTTCTTTCCATCCACCATAATTTCCGCATTCGTCCATCTTCCAGCCAGCCATTCATCCAGCCAACTCATGACGCCGGATCCCGGCATCACCTCAGCACGTAACCCAACGGCGATGGCTGAGCCCAGGCATCGCGAAGAAACGCCAGGTAATTCCCGCCAAAAATATTCACCACGGTATCCTCGTCGATTCCGCGCTCACTCATGCGATCGGCTAGGCGTCGAAGTTCGCGGACATCCTCCAGCCCCGACGGAGGATGGTCGACGCCATCAAAGTCTGAACCCAGCCCCAGGTGACGATTGTCGCCGACGACGTCGAGGGCATGCTGCATATGGTCCACCACGCGATCCAGATCTTCACTGCCGCCCAAAAACTCCCGCACGAAGGTGATTCCCTGAATGCCGCCGTGGGCGGCCAGCGCCCTGAGCTGCCCATCCGACAGGTTGCGTACGTGCTCGGTGAGTTTCCGGCAATTCGAATGCGAAGCGATAACCGGTCGGTCGCTCGTCTCCAAGACGTCCCAAAATCCTGCCTCCGCCAGGTGCGATACGTCGGGGATCATCCCGATCCGGTTCATCTCCGCGATCATTGCCCGTCCCGCCCGGCTCAATCCCCCGCCCCCCGGATCCTCTCCCGCGCCGTCGGCCAACGCATTGCGCTCATTCCAAGTCAGGCTCACCAAGCGGACGCCTAGGCGGTAGCACAGCCGAAGGCGCGCCAGGTCGGTGGCGAGTCCCTCACTGCCCTCAATCGACAACACCGCCCCCACGCCGTCCGCAGCGATCAGGGCATTCAGCGCATCCAGGCTGGTGACCACCTGAACGTGCTCCGGGTAGGCTTCGGCTTCCTGCCAAAATTGGTCCAAAAACCGCAATAGTTGTCCGAGGGCGCGCTCCGGCTTATGCGCCGGCTCCACCCAACACGACAAAAACTGAAGGTTATGCCCTGCCTGCGCCATCCGCACAAAGTCCAACTGGCCCTCGTCGCTCAGTTCACCCAGCCGGCGTCTGCCGGCCAAAACCCCCAGCAAACTGTCGGCATGGGTGTCCACCACCGGCATATTTCGGTCACGCCATTGCATCGCATTCCCACCCGCTATGCGTTTTCGTATTCCAGGATGCGGCGAACCGCCACAGCCTTCCCGGTATCGTTGTCGATGTCGACCAGCAAAGCGCCAAACTGTCCTGGGCCCGTAGCCGTTTCAAACCGGGTCGGCAGCTGCGTGCGCATTTTATGTATCACCAACGGCGCCTTGACCCCAATCACCGAATCACGCGGGCCCGTCATTCCCAAATCAGTAATATACGCCATGCCTTGGGGGAAAATTTGTTCATCCGCGGTTTGCACATGCGTGTGGGTGCCAAACAGGAGCGAAATCCGAGCATCAAGATACCACGCCAGCGCCATCTTCTCCGACGTGGTTTCCGCGTGAAAGTCGACGATAACCACCGACACCTCGTTCTTGATACTCGCCAACACCGCATCCACGGCCGCAAACGGATCATCATAGTGAAAGGGCATAAACGCGCGCCCGGAAAGGTTCACCACCGCCACGGGAAGATCCGCCTTGCAAACCACGACATAACCATGGCCTGGGGTGCCCGCCGGTAGGTTAAGGGGACGCAAAAGCACGGGCACATCGTCGATGAACTCAAAAACCTCCCGCTTGTCAAAAACATGATTGCCCGAAGTCAGCACGTCCACCTGGGCACTGAGCAGCTCGTCCATGACCTCGTGGGTCAACCCGTTGCCACCCGCTGCATTCTCGGCGTTGACGACCACCAAGTCGACGCCTTCCTCGCTCACCAGGCCAGGCACCCGTTTGGCCACCATGCGCCGCCCCGTCTTGCCGACCACATCGCCGACCGCCAACACCCTCATGGCTTCGTACTCCGAAAGCTCACGTCCGGAACACCAACACCCGACCGTCCTCCCGCATCGCCACCAAGTTGCCCTTGGCGCCCTTTTTCAGAGATTCGAGCCCGGCCTGAATGTTTTCCTCTTGGACCACCATCTCCTCTTCCAACAAGTCGTTGGGGTCCGCAGCCAGATCAAACGCAAACCGGTCCCGCAGCACCTCGATCAACATGCCCGCTTCTTCGACCGAGAGCGTCTTGGCGTCGCGGCGAACTTCCACCACCGTGACGCCCTCCAGCGTCATGAAGTCCACCGCCAGCGTTTCCAACGGAGTTTTGGTGATGCTTCGGTACGCGCTCAGTATTTCGCCAATCGTGGACTCTAACTCCGCCGAGGCGGCCATGTCCCAACTGCGGCGCACCAAGAACGCGAGCGTCAGCGTTCCCGATTCGGGATTGTATTGAAGACTGGATACTTCAGGATAGCGCATCACCACCGCCATTAAGGTTCCCAAACCCCGGATACTTGCTCCCCACCCCGAAGAGGGCATGTTCAAGGTCGAACTCCCCTTCCTCCGTACCAGCATCTTCTCGCCAACTAATCCTCCGCCTCGGTGAAATCGGTAAACCTCCGTATTATCTGACCGGGAAACCCCTCGCGCGCCAAGCGGCCGATGAAACGTCGCTTAGCAACGGGATCGGTCATATCGTACCGCTCAGCAAGCTGGCGGGCAATCGCCAACCAATCCCAGTTCTGTGTCTGCATGGCTTTCGCCACGGATTCGGCAGAAAATCCGCGCCGCAACAACCTAGCCCGAATCTTGCCGGGTCCCTGCGACCAGTGTTCGGCCGCGTCCGCCACCAAGTCGACCGCGTACTGGTCATCGTCAACCAGTCCCAACTCGCTCATGCGCGCCAGGGTTTCTTCACATTGTACGTCAGGGATCCCGCGACGTTTCAAACGGTCTTCGAGTTCGCGGCGCGTCAAGCGCCGACCCGTCAGCCACGCCAGCGCCAGGGCGTGGGGATCATTCGACATGGGCGGGAATATCCTCGGCCGCCGGACTCGACTCTATCAGCGGTCGCAGGATTTGCTGGCGTAGCCGGTCTTCGATTTCCGTCGCCAATTCCGGATTGGATTTCAAGAATTCTCGCGTGTTCTCCCGACCCTGTCCAAGGCGGAGATCCCCATAGGCATACCACGCGCCGCTCTTTTGAATCAGGCCGAGTTCCTGGCCCACATCCAAGAGGCTGCCCTCACGGGAGATGCCTTCTCCATATAAAATGTCAAATTCCGCCTGTTTGAATGGTGGCGCCACCTTATTCTTGACGATTTTCACCCGGGTCCGACTGCCGACAACGTCATTCCCTTGTTTCAAACTATCAATCCGACGCACTTCCAACCGCATCGAGGCGTAGAATTTGAGCGCCCGGCCGCCCGGCGTCGTTTCCGGATTGCCGAACATGACGCCGACCTTTTCCCGCAGCTGGTTGATGAATACCGCCACCGAGTGCGACTTGGAAATCGCCCCGGTCAGCTTGCGCAACGCCTGGGACATGAGCCGAGCCTGCAGGCCCACATGCGCATCGCCCATCTCACCTTCGATTTCCGCCCGCGGTACCAAGGCGGCTACGGAGTCGATTACGATGATATCCACCGCCCCCGAGCGCACCAAGGCCTCGCAGATCTCAAGCGCCTGCTCACCCGTGTCCGGCTGGGAGATCAGCAGATCCCCGAGATTGATCCCCAGCTTTTCCGCGTAGCCCGGATCGAGCGCGTGTTCCGCGTCAATAAATGCCGCCGTCCCTCCCATCCGCTGGGCTTGGGCAATGGCGTGCAAGGCTACCGTGGTCTTCCCGGACGACTCCTGGCCGTAGATCTCCACGACTCGCCCCCGCGGCAGCCCTCCCACGCCGGTCGCCATATCCAGCGTGATGCAGCCGATCGGAATCACCTCTACCGCCATCCTGGCGCTAGCTTCCCCCAGGCGCATGATAGAGCCCTTGCCAAACTGCTTTTCGATTTGAGCCAGCGCCAAGTCTAGCGCCTTTTCTTTATCCATCGCCATCGTGTCCCCTCCTGCTCACTTCATCATTCGAGTTGAGGTGGACAAACTCCTGCTATACGCGCGGACGGGCTGGCTCCATGTTGACCGACTTGCCTCGAATATGAATATCCGTCACGGATCGCAGAACCTTAGACGCCACATCGTGCGGCATCTCAACAAATGTGAAGCGGTCGTAAATATCGATGAGGCCCAGCACACTGCCGGAAATGCCCGATCCCTCGGCCAGTCCGCGCACCACGTCGGCGGGACCGATACGGTCCGCACGCCCCATATTGAGAAATAAGCGGACCATCCCAGGCTCCGCCCCGGTTTCGCCGAACTCTTCGGCCTGCGGCTCCCGCCCTTTGTCCACCATGAGGCGAATCACCGCCGCCGCGATATCCACCGAATCGTAGGATTCGGCCAGGGACATCACCAGTTCCTGGTACTCGGGGAGCACGCCTCGTTCCACTTCTTCGGCCAAGCGGGCCTTGAGCGCTTCCCGTTGCTTTTCTGCCACATCCTGGGGGCTCGGAATCGGGCGCCGCTGCATATGAACGCGCAGCACGCGCTCCATCTGACGCACCTGCCGAAATTCCCTCGACGTAACCAGGGTAATCGCCGTGCCCGACCGTCCAGCGCGACCCGTCCGGCCGATCCGGTGCACATAGCTTTCGGGATCTTGCGGCAAGTCATAGTTGACCACGTGGGTGACGTTTTCAATATCCAAGCCGCGCGCCGCCACGTCGGTGGCGACGAGCATTTCGCTGCCGCCCTCGCGAAAACGCTTCATCACCCGGTTGCGTTGGACCTGATTCAAGTCGCCGTGAATCGCCTCAGCGGTATAGCCCCTGGCCTGTAGCCCTTCAGCCAGCTCATCGACCCGTTTCTTGGTGCGACAAAAGATAATCGTCCGCTCGGCACCCTCCATGTCCAGGATTCGGCTCAACGCATCGAGCTTTTCATGTTCGCGCACTTCGTAATACACCTGGTCGGTGAGCGGCACCGTGAGACGCTCGGGACTGATGGAGATATGCTGCGGATGCTTCAGATAGCGCCGCGCCAACCGGGCAATCGGCTCGGGAACGGTTGCCGAGAACAGCAAGGTTTGCCGCTCCTCGGGAACCTGCTGCAAAATAAACTCGACATCCTCAATGAACCCCATGTCGAGCATCTCGTCCGCTTCGTCCAGCACCATGGTCTTGACATTATCCAGGTGCAACGTGGCCTTGCGGATATGATCCATCACCCGCCCGGGGGTACCAATGGCAATCTGGGCCCCATGCTCCAACGCCCGGATCTGGCGATCATAGGATTGACCCCCGTAAATCGGCACCACCTTAACGCCCGCGTGGCGGCCGATTTTAGTAATCTCCTCGGCCACTTGGATCGCCAACTCGCGGGTCGGCACCAAGACCAAGCCCTGGACGCGTTTGGAGCGATGATCCAGCCGTTCCACCATAGGAATTCCGAACGCCGCCGTCTTCCCGGTTCCCGTCTGGGCCTGTCCAATCAAATCTTCGCCGCGCAAGATCGCGGGAATCGTTTTGGCCTGAATGGGCGAGGGTTCCTCGAAGCCCATTTCCGCGACTGCTTTTAACACCGAAGGAGACAGATCCATCTCCTTAAATAATTCGTTCGTCAACCCCACGACTCCTTTTGCTCGCCCTGCCGATCACTCTCCAACTCCCAGATCCAATACTTCCCACAGGGCGGTTATAGTCAATTCTACCACAGCTTGGACGACTCCCGCACGGTTTACCGCCAGTTCTCTGCGCAACACCAGCGTAGTTTCGCCGTCGTCGACGCCCACGTAAAACGTACCGACGGGATTAGCCTCGGTGCCCCCCTCCGGGCCGGCAAATCCCGTGGTCGAGATGCCGAGGTCGGCGTCGAAATGCTTACGAGCTAAGCCAGCCATGGCTCGCGCGCACGCTGCGCTAACCGCGCCATGGACGCGAAGCACGTCGCGGTCCACGCCGTAGCGGGCCTTGATATCGTCGGTATAGGCGGTTAGCCCGCCCCGCACCGCGCGTGACGCTCCCGGAACGGCAATCAGGCTGGCCAACAGCATTCCGCCGCTTAAAGATTCCATCGCCGCCACGGTCAAACCACGGGCGGCCAGCCGCTCGATGACGACGGCCGACCGGGAGACTTCCCCGCTCGCCTGGCGATAAAGGCGCCCCGACACCTGCGAGCGAGCCCAGGCGATCGCCCGCAGCGTGTTGAGCGACGCCCCCTTGATGTCGCGGGGGCCCTCAAACCGCAATTCGACCACACCGGGCCGTGCATAAATCCCGACCTTGGGATGTTGACCAGAGGCCAGCGCCCCAACCCGGCGATAGACCTCAAACTCGCCGAGTTCGTAGGAAACCAAGGTATCGCGCCGGTAGCCGACACCCGTCAGTCGGGGTTTCAGCCATGGTTCCAGCCCGGAGCGAAAGACCGCCGCCACTTCGCTCGGCGGCCCCGGCAGCAAAACGATCCATTTCGGGCCATAGCCGATCACTTGGCCGGGGGCGGAACCCGCCGGATTTTCCAGGACCACCGCTCCTTGCACCACGGTCGCCTGTTTCAGGAGGGAAGCCGAACGTCCGGGCCGGCTTCCCAAACGCTCGTTGAGGCGCACCCGGGTCGCTTCGTCAACGGCAAGCCTCGTTCCCGTCACGCTGGCTACCGCTGCAACCGTCCGATCGTCATGGGTCGGCCCCAGTCCACCGCATACCACGACGAGATCGGCTCGCTCCAGCGCACAGCGCACCCCGTCACCAATTTCCTCGAGACCATCGCCGACGACGCCCTGCCAGGCTATCCGCACGCCAAACGCGCCCAGGGCCTGAGCGAGCCAGGCGGCATTCGAATTCACGATTTCTCCGCTCAGGACTTCGTCGCCAACCGCTATCAACGCTGCCTTCCCGATCAAGGCGCCGCCCCCTTCCTGACTTGCGCCGGTCGCTTCCGATAATGCCACACGGAAGCCGACGGAGCAACTTGGGATGGGCAGGCATTAGGAAGGGAAGGAGCCCAGGTGCCACCCGCTGAGAATTCTAGACGCCCCCATGCCCCCGAATTGGGCACGCAAAAACTCGGTGAGAATCTCGAGAACGTCCAGGGCCCGTTCCGCTTCGAACGTTGGTGTCTCGCCTTGATTGATGAGCGCAGCAACGCAGCAACCGCTCTTTCTTTATAGGCGAGCACCAGGCGGTTCATCTGCCTGGCACCCATTCGTTCCCGGAAATTCCGAAGACCGCGCTGGTGCGAATTCATCCCCGGACCTCCGACTCTGCCGTTGCCGATCCGCCTTTTGGTCATGACTCGGCATCTGAGCATCGACGACGGGGGTACGGGCGACCGACCCCGCGGGCACAGCGTCTGGCCGTACCCGTGCCCAGCCAGATCGCCTGAGACCACCGGGCGTTCGCTTGTCATCGGGCAACACCTCGCGTGTTTCCAACGGCAGAGGAGGGATTTTACTGCTATAAAATCGGCCGGTGGCCGTCCGACCGGCGGGCTTGAGTCGGCCCTCGCGATCCCACCGTTGAATCGTCTTGATGTTCACCCCAAGCAGGTGAGCCACCCCGTGACTGGTTAGTGTGCGTTCCATATCCCATATTATGCACCTTTAGGCACAGGTTAGCAAGCCAGATTAAAACTCCCCCAAGAAACCTAGCGGCTTCGGCTATGGTTACGAACTTGCTCATATAGTATTGTATGAGGAAATTTAGGAAATTCCAAGACTAACGGTTGCAGCCCCGTACCCTAATACATACGTTTTCGAATAATGAACGCCTGTCGGTGAAAGCATTGACCCAATGACGAATCCCCCCGAAAACCGACGGCCCCCCACACGTCCGGGCTGCCCCGGGGGGAATCGAAGCCCTGGTGCTGACCGCCTGGCTAACCATGGTGGTGAATCCTAGCTTCTTCGGGAGTGTGTGCCCCGGGGCATCCCGCGACGAATCCCGCTGCTCCGTTAGGCGTAGGAAGTCGGAAAAAACTCCCCCCTGCGACCAGGAAACCCTCAGGGTTTCCCTAACGACGGTGGTTTTCTTGGTTATGCACCAGTTTTCTAGGCGATCCCGGGCTGAGCCATCAACTGTCGCACCGAATTCCCATCTAGGGTCTCTTCGGCGACCAGCCGGCTGGCCAAGGTTTCGAGCCAGGGTGCGCGGCTCTGCAGGAATCCCTCGACGCGATCTCGTTCGCGCTCCATGATGCGGTGGACCGTCTGGTAGAGAACATCGGCGGACACGGCTTCTTCCTGAACGATGCCGAGTTCGGATAATCCCGCAAAAATCATCCGACGGGCAATCTCCCATGCCTTTTCGAAATCGCTGGTCGCACCCGTGCTAGCCTCACCCAAGAGGAGGCGTTCGGCCGCCGAGCCGGCCAGGCAAACACAAATATCGTGCCGCAGTTCGGCCTCCGTCTCCAATAGGCGGTCATCGGCGGGAGCTTGGCGCACAAATCCCAGCGCCATCCCCCGCGGGGCGATAGTCACCGAGGAGACCGAACCGGGGACGAGCCATTCACTGACCAGCGCGTGACCCCCCTCATGCACCGCCACCCGGCGGATTTCCTGCTCCCTAAGCTGGCGGTCCAACTTCTCGCCCAGCAGCACCTTATCGACCGAGCTCTGGAAGTGATCCGAGCTGATGGCGGTCTGCCCCTCCCGCAGAGCGAGGATTGCCGCTTCGTTGCAGACACTTTCCAGATGCGCTCCGGAAAGCCCAAACGTCTCCCGCGCCACCGCATCCAGATCGACGCCGGGAGCGAGCGGCTTATTGCGCGTGTGCAGTTCCAAAATCCGGCGTCGGCCTTCCCGGTCCGGCAAATCCACTCGCACCACCCGGTCAAAGCGGCCAGGCCGGGTCAGAGCCTGATCGAGCAAGTCGGCCCGATTGGTGGCGGCCATCACCAGGACTTGCACGTCTTCCTCGGTGGTAATCCCGTCCATTTCGACCAGCAACTGATTTAGTGTCTGATCATATTCCAGGTGGCTCTGGTGCTGACCCCGTTTGCCGGCCATGACTTCAATCTCATCAATAAAGATAATCGCGCTGCCGCGACCCTCTTTTTTAGCCGAATTTCTCGCCGCCTGGAAAAGTTGACGTACGCGTTGAGCTCCCACCCCGGCGTACATCTCCACAAATTCCGACCCCGACGCAAATACAAAGGCGGCTTGAGTATAATGCGCGGCAGCCTTGGCCAAGAGTGTCTTTCCGGTGCCCGGAGGGCCGATCAGCAAAATTCCCTTCAACGGACGGATGCCGAGCGCCGCATACGCCTGAGGACGGCGCAAGGCTTCCAACGCCTCTTGCAGTTCACTCTTGGCCGTGTTTTGGCCGCCGATGTCGGAAAACTCTATGTTCGGCAGGGAGGCCTGACGTCGTTGGCCACTTGCCAAGTTCAGCCGGCCGGTAATTCCGGAGGCGTACAAGACGCCTCCCAGACCAATCACGAGAACCACTGGCCAGATATCTACCCGGTTGACGGCCAGAAAGGTGAGCAGGCCAATGCCCGCCCCCAGCGCTATGGGCTTAACCATGGATCCTGCCCTCCCCCAAGGTAATGGGTATCACTGCGTCCAGGTAATGCGGCCCTTGGTGCAAGCTGACAAAAAGATGATAGTTCCCAATCTCCACCGTCGCCCGAGCCCCGTCGGCCCGGGCCACACCGGAGACCTGCTGGTTCATGGCCACATATTGTCCAGTGGCTTCGCCTTGCGCAATGATCAGGCGCACCCGATTCTCCAAGGCGTTTAGCCATCGATTCGGCTGGCCGACGACGACTACCTTCGCCGCATAGCCAAGACGCTGTTGGGCTGCCCGCTCGACCGCCTGATAGGTTGCCATCACATCAGCCGCGGGGCGAAGCTGGACGGTCAACGTCCCGGTCGCTCCCGCGGGCACCCATGCCCGGCGCACACCAGCCACCCGTTCGACCGCCTGAACGAGGGGATTGCGTACCGCAGAAGTGCGGTAGATTTGCTGGCCGCTCCACAGCACGGCGATGGTAGCCAAGGCGGCCGCCAGCATCACCGCCAGATTGTGCCATGACAACTTCACCCCTGCCCCTCCTTATCCGGCCTGCCTGGCTTGTTGGACCCCACAGTCAAACTTTTCGCTGGCTTGGTTAGTCTGGCCGGGGTTCGGGTGCCGCGGAATCAGCCCGTACCGTCGTCCTCTTCGGCACCGCATGCGACACTCAACACTTGGGGCATAATAACATAGATTTTTGGTCAAAAACGCCGTCAATCACCGGCATCCGAGGAAACGCCCGGCACCGTCTGCCGCGCTTTCCAAACCCGGCAAGGGACGGAAAATGGGAGGGATATTTCATGCACAAGGAGCTGCGGGCGCCGTGCTCGCCCGTTACCCACGCCGCCGGGCTGGCGAGCACCGAGGGCTCGCGCCGCTGGCACGTCCGCCGGTGGGGCGCTGTGCTGGCGCTGATCTGCGCGGTGTCGGTGACGCCTGCCGTGAACGCGGCAGGGATTCCGCCGGACCAGCAATACAGCCTGCGGGACGTCAACACCCAACACCAGGCCTTGGCGTTGACCTTCGACATCTCCTGGGGCACGGTGATGCCCCCCAAAGTTTTTCATATCCTGGTTCATGATCATGTTCCGGCCACCATCTTCGTTTCCGGTCCCTGGGCGGAACAGCATGCCGCCCTGGTCCGGGCGTTTCATCAGGCGGGGATGGAAGTGGAGTCGCACGGCTGGGCACACGTCAACTACTCGAGCCTGAGCGCGGGTGGCATTCAAGCCAATCTCAGCCGCGCGGGCGCGGTCATTGAGCACATCACGGGCGTACGGCCGACATTCGTTCGTCCGCCCAACGGCGACTTTGACCGCCGATCGCTCCGGGTGACACGTGACTCAGGCTATACCACGGTCACTTGGGGAACGGACTCCTTGGACTGGATGAATCCAGGCGTGGGCCACATTATCGACCGCGTCCTCCAACGCGCACATCCCGGAGACATTGTGCTCTTGCACGCCTCAGACACATGCAAGCAGACCGACCTCGCGCTGCCCACCATTATTCGCCAGTTGCGGCGTCGCGGTTATGCTTTGGTTACCCTGGGCAACTTGCTCAAACTGGGCACGCCCATCTACCGCGGCTGACCGCACCGACCGCGGGCCATCGGGGCGCGAAGCACTTGGCCTTGACCGCTTGTTGGGGCAAAACCGCCAAACGGATGGGGAGCTCGTCTTCCGGCCATATCTGGATATAGCCCACCGGCGTCTGCTTCCTCACCGGGGCGCGGAGGGTCTCCGGAAACTCGGCTTTCACCTTCACTTGGGCGCCGACGGGCACACTGACAGCGACTGTCCGTGAGGCCAGGAGCGCCACCGTGCGCACGCGACCGCCAACCACCCGGACGCGGCGCACGATCTGCCCCCGATGATACAGGGTGTGCATCGTCCAGTGCTGAAACCCCCAGTCCAACAGGTGCGCGGCGTCGTGCCAGCGGTTTCGGCTCTTCAGCACCACGGCTATCAGGCGATAGCCGTGGCGGCGGGCCGACGCGACCAAGCACTGCCCAGCGGCCACGGTAGTGCCCGTTTTAATGCCGTCGGCACCGGGAAATTCGAGCAATAATCGGTTGGTCGTGCGAATCTTCCGCTGCGTGCCGGTCGTTCTTTCTTCGACGGTCGCCTCACGCTGGGCCACGATGGCCCGGAACCGCGGCAGCGCCATTGCCCGTCGCGCAATCAGCGCCAAATCATAGGCGCTGGAATAATGCCCCGACTCGGTCAGTCCGTTGGGATTCCGAAACGCCGTATTGAAGGCTCCCCACGCTTGCGCGGTCCGGTTCATACGCGCGGCGAACCGCTCCACCGATCCCGATTCGGCTTCCGCCAAAGCTATCGCGGCATCGTTGCCGGAGCGCAAGAGGAGCCCCCGCAAAAGGTCTCGGACGGTGTAGCGCTGGCCAGGAAGGATATGCAGCTTGGATCCCTCCACCAAGGCCGCCTCCGAGCTGACAGGGACTAGCCGGTCCAAATGTCCTGCCCGAATGATGATGGCGGCCGTCATCATCTTGGTCAGGCTCGCCGGGTCCATTTGCCGAAAAGCTTGCTTCTCGTACAAAATCGTACCGGTAGCCGCATTGATCACGATCGCCGCCTGGGCGGCGATCGTCGGTTGAGGCGGACGCGTCTGCACGACCGGCGAAACCCCCAGCCCGGCCATGATCGCGCCGCACAGCAGCTGTATCATCCGCATGGGACCGCCTCCCGAAGAATCCGTCCCCTTCAGCATGCCCCATTGCGCAAAAAGTCTGCTATGGCCAAAGCCGAGTCAGCGTCCGCGGGAAGGGCACGGTTTCGCGCACATGTTCCACCCCGCCAATCCACGCCACCAGGCGCTCTAATCCCACGCCGAATCCGCTATGGGGGACGGATCCGTAGCGTCGCAAATCCACATACCAGCGATAGCGCTCCGGATCCAGACCGTGATCGGCCATTCGGCGCTCCAAAAGCGCCAGGTCATGAATGCGCTGACTGCCGCCGATTATCTCCCCGTATCCCTCCGGCGCCAACAGGTCGGCGGCCAGCGCCAAGCGGGGATTGGAGGCGTCTGGCTGCATGTAGAAGGCCTTGAGTTCGATCGGGAAGTGCGTCAAGAACACTGGGCGATCGAAGGCCTCGGCGAGCGCGGTTTCGTGCGGCGCACCGAGGTCTTCGCCCCATTGCACCCCGAGGCCCCGTGGTTCTAGCAGAGCGAGCGCCTCTTCGTACGTGATACGGGGAAACGGGGCGCGCACGGATCGCAAGCGTGTGAGATCGCGCTCAAGCACCGCGAGCTCTTCCGGGCATTCGCGCAGCACTTCCTGAACGACGGCCTCCACCAGTCGCTCTTGCCAGACCAGATTTTCTTCAAATTCGCAAAACGCCATCTCGGGTTCCACCATCCAAAACTCGGTCAAGTGGCGCCGCGTCTTCGACTTCTCGGCCCGGAAGGTGGGGCCAAATGCATACACGCGGCCGAGCGCCATCGCCAAGGCTTCCAGATAGAGCTGACCAGACTGCGACAAATAGGCGGGCTCGTCGAAATAATCGATGGCAAACAGCGTCGTTGATCCCTCTGCTGCCGAAGGCGTAATGACGGGAGGATCGGCGACGATAAAACCGTTGTTATCCAGAAAATTCCGCAGGGAGCGGATGATGGCGGCGCGCAGTTTGATGAGGGCGACTTGGCGGCGACTGCGCAGCCAAAGGTGGCGATGATCCATCAGGAAATCGATGCCGTGCTCCTTCGGTCCGATGGGAAAACCCTCGCTGCGGCCGACGATTTGCACATCATCGATCTCAAGCTCAATGCCGCCGGGACTTCGGGGATCCGGGCGCACCGTTCCCCCCACCCGCACCGCAGTTTCCTGAGTCAACTCCGCCAACCGGGACTCCAGCCGCGTGCGGGTCTCCCCTCGGCTTACCGCTTGCAGTTCACCGCTGCCATCGCGCAGCACAATAAACTCTATTTGACCCGAAGACCGATGATGGACAACCCACCCAGCCACGGTCACCGTTTCTCCGCGGTGGCCCGCCAACTCCGCAATCGTTACCGTCATCGCATCCAGCGGCACCCAGGCCATCCTCCGACGCGTCGTGAACACCATCGAGCTGCCGGCACCGCCGCCCCCTCCTCTAGCGTGAAATGTCTCAGATATTCTGCCGTTATCTCGGCAAACCTGACCGGAGAATTCGATGCCATCCGCGCGCGATCAACCCCGGAATAAGCGCCTTTATCTTACCATGACCTCACCCGCGGTGACCTGGATCCCCTGCATCAAGAGGACTATAATATAACCTAAAATTGGTACAAATCGGTTGTCGGCAAGGAGGATTACGATGCCCCACAATCGGGAAACCGTCACCCTGCCCATCTTCCCCATGGCTGGCGTGGTCTTCCCCGCCATGCGGATGAAGCTTCGGCTGAGCCATGACCGCTTTTTGCGGGGGCTGGCCGACTTGGTGCACACCGACACGACCCTGTGTGCCACGCTAGCGCGCAGCGCCGAGGGCAACGGGGATCTCGCCGAGCCCCATCTGATCGGCACCACTGCGAGAATTCTGGAGGTGGTGCCGGCAAGCGCCGACATCGACGATATTGTCCTCGTCGGCATTAGCCGTATTCACCTCCTCTCCTACCGCCACAATGGACGGCAATTGATCGGTCAGGCCCGCTATTTGCCCGATCTGCCAGAATCCGTGCCCATGCTCTTGCTGGAAGAAGCCCGGGCCTTAGGTTCTGAACTGGGGAGCACGCTGGCCTTGCCTGGCCCGTCTCCAGTCACAACCTGGCCGTCCCCCCCCAAACAGGCAGAAACGTTGTCCTACTGGATTGCAGAACTACTTCCGGTCGACGCCGAGGACCACCAAGAATTGCTCGAACTGAGAACGAGCAGCGCGCGGCTGTCCAAAGAGGTGGGACATATGCGCACCATCCTCGACGCGCTCCGCTCAGAGTTTACCCGGGAGTCGTCTTCCTGAGCGAAGACGGTTAGCTCGGAGGATGCGCCTTTGGCTCGTCGTCCATCCAGCGGTCAACCCGCTCCAAGAGTTCGGCCACCACACCATGCCAGTAGCGCCACGCTCCGTTCCAACGGTCTACCAGACCCTCGGGATCCAAGTCCTCAAGGCCGACCGAGGCCGCTCCCGCCAAATTGACCGACACATAGCCGGGATGAATCCCCGTGGGCCAACTGCAGGCCACCGAGATGAGTCGGGACCGATGACGGATCACCCAATGCCCGGGACGCGATTCCAGGCGGCTATACGTCCAGTCGGCAGGTAACCGCGACCGAGTTCGGCTGCCGGCGACGCCGAAATAGCGACAGGATCGGCGGAGTGACTGCGCGCGGTGTTGCCATCCGGCCCAATTGGCGATTTCCGTCCAAGAACCGTGCTCGAAAGCTTCCCAAAACGGGGCCGGTCCCAACTCCAAAATCGGCAGCTGGCGGGTTTGAGCGCGTAAGAACTCTTCTTGCGCAGGAGCCCCCGCCGCCTCAAAGATGGCCTCCAACCGGGGGACCCCGGGTTTCGTCAAACGCACGGTAGCCGCCCATCCCGAACCCCAGTCCGGCACGCTCCAGGTGGCTGCCGGTCTGACATTTGTCAGCCCACGCTCGCGATAGCGGGCGGGGATGCCTGCGCGAGCGTCAATCCTGAGAAGCACCTCGTCCATAGCCACCGGAAGTTCTGGCCATCGAGGCGGTCCGTAGCGGCCATGCCCGAGATCCCGCCAACCAAGGTTGAGGCGCCGCCGCCCCAGTCGAGCGGCGAGGCGGTGCCACAATTCTGCCAGGTATTCCGGCTGACGATCGGCGTGCACCACCCATTCCCGCCATCCGGTTCGCGGAAAGCGCTCCACCACGAATCCCCAGGGATGGCGCAACGCTTGCTCGGGACGCCCGCTCACCGTCCATCTCCGCCGCTCATCGACCGACCATGCCTCGGGCCCCCATTCCTGGACCACGGCATGCCACAACCATCCGGCTTGCGGTGCGGCGATGCGTATCATCCGACCTGGATAATACTCCAGCCAGCTACCGTTGCCTCCTGGAATCCTAACCTGATCGAGGATGGCCGGGTAAAATGTATCGAGATAGGCAATGCTTTCCGCCACCGGCACCGGCGGTGTCCACCCCTGCAGGTGGTCGATAGCCCCAACCTCGCGCATCCACGGACTGAACGCGTTCAAATTCCGCCCATATAGGAATACGTGCTCTCGAACGAATCGCTTACCTAAAGCGTGGAGCCAGGTCTCGGTAGCATCCCAATGGCTCCAAAAATCCGTTGGCGCCTTGGGCCCGTGCACGGACAATTTCGCAAAGTATCGCACGACTCTCCTCGCTGAAACCCTTTTTGGCTTCGTTTGCCTCACGGCACGCCATGACTCATATTCTAACTCTTTTGCGCGCGCCGCTTTCGTCACCCCTGACCGCCCCCCGGAAAAAACGCCCCCGGTTGGGGGCGGCGACCTGAGGCCTTTGCCTGCGCAGCCGAGCAATCCCGCTAACGACTGAGCAATGTGCCCACATATTGCAATATCGCATTGCTGCATTCAGAGCAATAGCTGTCGTGGGCAACCAAGCGATTAGCGACCTCGTTGAGCTTGCGCAGTTGTTCCCGGTCCGGGGTTCTCGTCGAAGTAGTAATTTTTACCACATTCTTAAGGTCATTAAAGAGCTTGGCCTCGATCGCCTCCTTGAGGCTTTGGTGTGACTGATAGTGGAATTTTTCGCCGCGCCGGGCCAGCGTGGAGATCCGAATCAGGATTTCCTCCCGAAAGGCACGCTTGGCATTTTCTGAGACCCCGATGGGCTCTTCAATTGACCGCATGAGCTTTTCGTCGGGCTCCATCTCCTCATCGGTGATCGGATCGACAATCTTCGCCTTATTGACAAACGCTTCAATGTTGTCGAGGTAATTGTTCAGCAGGGCCTGCGCGGACTCTTCGAACGAATAAACGAAGGCTTTCTGCACCTCAGTTTTGGCCAGTTCGTCAAACTCCTTGCGCGTATCGTAAATCAGATTGACCAGACGCTCTTTGTCTTCTTCGCCCAATCCGGTGTGTTGCTCCAAACCGTCTTTCAGCGTTCGCAGTGCGTCCAGCGGATTGATACAGCGTATCCCCGGTCGAACCAGCGCCGTTGATAGGCGGTTGATCACATAGCGGGGAGACAGTCCGTCCATGCCTTCCATGGGGAATTCGTCCCGCAGTTCGCGCACATCCTTGTTGGTATATCCCTCCACCGTCTTTCCGTCATAGAGCTTCATCTTCTTAATCAGCGACATTCCCTGCTTTTTCGACTCCTTGAGCCGCGAGAGGACGGCAAACATGCTCGCCACGCGCAGCGTGTGCGGCGCCAGATGGACGTCCTTGAGCCCAGAATCCCGGATCAACTTCTCGTAAATCTTCTGCTCATCGCCAACGCGTAGATTGTACGGCACCCGAATCAGAATCATGCGGTCCCGCAGCGCTTCGTTCTTTTTGTTGTCGACAAACCGCAGGTATTCCGCTTCATTGGTATGGGAAACGATCACCTCGTCCGCATAGATCATGGAAAAACGTCCAGTTTTGATGTTTTGCTCTTGAGAAAGGGTCAAAAGGCCGTACAAAAACTTTTCATCGCTCTTCAGCATCTCGATAAATTCCATCAGTCCCCGATTGGCGATGTTCAACTCGCCGTCGAAGCGGTAAGCCCGGGGATCCGACTCCGAGCCGTATTCGCCGATGGTGGCGAGGTCGATACTGCCCGTCAACTCCGAAATATCTTGACTCTTGGGATCACTGGGGGAAAACGTGCCAATCCCGACCCGGTGCTTTTCCGAAAACAAGACGCGCTCAACGGGCACGTCTTCGGTGCGGTTGGGGTATTCCTCGGCGATCCGACGTTGGCACACCGGGCACAGATCACCCTCGACGTACATCCCGTAGGTACGCAGGAGGTCGTCACGGAGCTCTTCGGGGATGAGGTGCAGCGGATCTTCGTGCATGGGACAGCCGACGATGCCAAAGGCAGCGCCGGCGTCTTGGCGCGTAAAGTGCTCCAATCCGCGCTTTAGCAGGGAGACCAAGGTCGATTTTCCGCCCCCCACCGGCCCCATCAGCAAGACGATCCGCTTGCGGACTTCGAGGCGCTGGGCAGACGAATGGAAATAGTCCACCAACTGTTGGATAGAGTGTTCTAAGCCGAACAAGTCGCTTTCAAAAAATCGATAATGCCGACTCCCGTCCTCGGCCACATCCACTCCGGCGTGCACGATCATCTGGTAGATGCGTGCGTGCGCCAAGGCCGCCCATTCGGGGTGTTCACGCACCATTTGAAAATATTCCCGAAAGGTCCCCGTCCACTGCAGCTCGTTTTCCTGATTGCGGTACGCCTGCAAACGTTCCCACAGATCCATGCCCTTCCCTCCCTTTCCGAGCCATTGTGCCTGGCGGTCACGCTGAGAAACGCCTGCGGTTTATACCACAACCTGGGTGATGGTGTCGCCGTCGGCGGTTAGCACCATCCGCCGCCCGCGGTTCACCGTGTCGAGGTGAACCGGACGGCCCCAGAGTTTAAATACATGCTTGAGCGTTTGTTCGGCGTAAGGAAGATCCAAGTCGGCCCCGTCGTGGTGGTGCAACAGATACAATTCACCGCGGTGGTGAAAGTCCCCATCCTCGACGGAAATGACCGGCACTCCCCCGTGCGTCAATTCGCGCACCAGTTGGTCGCGCACGGTTTTCCAATCCCTGCTCTTGATTACGATATTTTGCTGATCCCGACCAAAGACAAAGAGGTGCAGGGCTTCCACGATTTCCTGGGTCAAGTGATTGCGAACAAAACTGAGGTCATCCTCGACCTCACGGCAGAAGAACATCTCCTTTTCCCCAAACCGGCGGCAGATGTCTTCGAAAAGGCGCACCCCCAGGCCATAGGAATTCACCTGAAATTCGTGCGGCGCGGTGACTGCAGCGCTGAGGCGGGCGTAGTCCACGTAATCCGCATCGGACAGCTCCAACTCCTGCATCAACCGGATATGCCAGTACGTGGCCCAGCCCTCGTTCAGGATCTTGGTCCGAATTTGCGGCCAGAAATACTGCATTTCCTCGCGCACCATAGCCACCACGTCGCGCTGCCAATCCTCGAGGGCGTCACTGTGCCGGATGATGAAATCCAGCAAATCCCACGCCGGATACGCTTGGTCCCGCGCAGTTCGTCGGCCCAAACCCTTGGCCACCCGGGGTTTGAGGTCACAATAGCCGGGATCGGTCTGGCCCGCGTCTTCGACCACGCGGGGCGGGGGAAGGCCGGAGAGGTCGGGTTGGGCCCACTCGACGTGTTCTTCGATGGCCATCACGCTGTCGAGCAGGGTCTCCACCACGGTGCGGCCATACTGAAACTCATATTGACGGATGCGGTCGGCGTGATGACTGACGACATCGATCATATTGGACGGGGTCGGCCTAAAGGCATGGTTGGCTTGAAAGAAGTCGACATGGCCAAAAACGTGGCACCGCACCATCGTGTTTTCCAATGGCGAATTGCTTTCCAACAAGAAGGCGTACGCGGGATTGGTATTGACCACCATCTCGTAGAGCTTGCCGAGACCGTAATCATAGTGCAATTTCAAGAGCTGGTATTGCTTGCCGAAGGACCAGTGCGCCATGCGGCCCGGTATGAGATAGGCGGCAAATTCGTAGAGCACCGACGCCGGCACCATCTCAAAGAGGACGGGACATCCCTTGAGACCGTGGGATGCGGCCAGCTCAGCAATGACGCGATCATCAGGGTAAGCCGGGGCCATGGCGTTCACTTCCCTTGTTCCGTCCGGGGGAAAAAGGTCTTCAGCGCTGGATATAAGTCATCCCGTTCGGTGATGGTCACGACGCAAAAGCGGGGATGAACAATCTTCGAAAACTGGGACATCAAGGTGCTCGAATACCCTCCTTCCCGAATTTCGGCATAGCCCACCACGTTGGCCTCGATTAGCATCCGTTGAATGGACTCGACCGTCCTCCGGTTGTCGGCATCCGACCAATTGTCGCCGTCTGAAAAGTGAATCGGAAAAATGTTCCATAGCGCGCTAGGGTACCGGCTGGCGATCACAGATTCACAGAGCTCGTAGACCGAGGAAACTTTCGTCCCCCCGCTTTCCCCCAAATCAAAAAATTCCTGTTCGGACACCTCGCGGGCCTGGGTGTGATGGACCAGGAAGACGACGTCCACCGAACGATATTGCCGACGCAGGAATCGCAGCATCCAAAAGGCGAACAGTCGCGACATGCGTTTCTTGAAGTCGCCCATCGATCCCGAGATATCGCGCATGGCAATGACCACCGCGTTATGTTCTTCGACCTCCTCGTGAATCCAGGTCCGAAAGCGCAGGTCGTCGGGATGCCAAGATCCTAGTTCGGCATGACCGGCCTTGGCCTGACGGAGCAGGTTCGCTCGCAGGGACCGTCGCTTGTCGAGGTTCCCCATCAATCCGCGTTTGGCCACGTCCTTGAATTCTAACCGCGGTTCTGGCAAGGCAGCCTTGGGTTTTTGCCGCAAATATGGCAATCCCAGCTCGCTGAACAGCAAATCTTCGATGTCCTCGAGCGTCACCTCCACTTCGTAATACTCGGTGCCAGGCTCGTCACCTGCCTGATCACCCTTCGCTCCGGACCGAGCCTTGACGGGAAGTCGCCCCACAATGTCACCGGGCTGGGCCTGACCCTGATCCTGACCAACGTGATCACTTTCCCAGGGATGAAAGCGGAACTTGAACTGTTCCAGGCTCCGCACGGGAATTTTGATGGCACGGCCGCCGTCGGAGGTAATAATGGCATCCTCGGTAATCAGGTCGCCCAATTGGCCACGCAGGGCTTCCCGAATCTTGGCCTGGTGGCGTCGCTGATCGGACGCCCCCTTTTGCTGTAGTGACCAATCAGGGACAAATGGCGCCATCGATTCCACCCCCATCCGGAAGATATTAACACCCTATGCAGGGTCCGAGCATTTCTTGCATCTAGCGGGGATCGCAAATAGGGACGGAAGGCGACCAAGTCCTTGACCGCTTCTGGCATCGTCGATGCCTGTCATTTATCAGGGTGCGCCGTAAAACTCCGCCGTTCAGGGCGGAGATATAAGGCGTTGCCGTCAGGCAAATCTCTTGCTAAAATACGCATGTTCGCTCGTTGACAATTGGATACGTTGGCGGTTGTCTCCCGCAATCGTGGAAGACGTAAAATGTATCGCGTCGTCAGGATAAGACGGTAAAACATGCGAACATCTACCGACCACCTCTAACACGGTGGTATTAGGATCTGACGTGTGGAAACCACACGTATCG